>JBBIHN010000070.1:0-9882 GCA_037446995.1 Caldifarciminota bacterium
TATGAGCCAATGAGCCCAAATCTTATCTCCTTTAAAAAACGCAAAAGTCGTGTTATTATTATAAAATCATATTCAGAAAAGTCAATCCGTATCGCCCGGTCGTCGCGCCGGGATGCGATACAAGTAGATCTCATCATCAATCATACATTTATCGAACATCCAATCTTTGAACCGCCAGACATAAGAAACAACACGGCTGCCCGGTTTTAGCTCGCGCATCAGTTTGCTTCTCAAACGATCGTTGGTCGGGCCATAAAGAAACAGGGTGACGACGGTTGCCGATCTCAAATCGCACTTGAAAAGATCGCCAAAATACACTCTCGCCCTTCCACCCCGATCACATAGTTTCAGCCTTACCCACGTATAGACAAACCGCAACGGGTCGGCCTCGATCCCGACGGCCCGTGCCCTGTAATGACGGCTGGCGGCGACAATAATCCTGCCATCGCCGGCGCCCAGGTCATACACTGTATCATCCTCGCCAATCGACGCGATTTCAAGCATTTTCTTAACCCGATGCATGGGTGTAGGATCATAGCCGGCGCCGATCAACAACGACCAGTATTTCCAGACAATAAAACCGACGAACAATGCTCCGAGCAGGACAAGAATTACCATACGAAACCGGCTTGACCGGCCTACCTATTCAGATGGCGATCAAGAAATTTGACGATGAACTCAAGCCTTTTCTCCCGGCGCCGGGGCGATCCATGCCGCGACAATCCATGCGACTCATCCGGGAATCGGACCATTTCCACGTCGCGATTCAGGATCTTCAACGCGACAAAAAGCTCTTCCGCCTGGTTGATCGGACAGCGATGATCCTCCTCGCTGTGAATGATGAGCAGCGGGGTTTTCATCCGGGTAACGTATTTCAACGGCGACATATCCCAGTAGAACTTAAAGTTCTTCCCTTTCCACCACGGTCCCTTGAATTCATGCTTCATCGCGAAGCCGAAATCATGGCTGAAGAACGTAAGCATATTGGACACACAACGCATCGTTATTGCCGCTTTGAAAACATTGGTGTGGCCGATCAGCCAGTTGGTCATGAAACCGCCGTAACTGCCGCCCATGACCCCGATCCGCTTCATATCGATGAACTTATTGCGGCTGAGCAACTTCAAGGCTTTCATTATATCCTTTGAATCCGGTATGCCCCAGCGATTATGTAATGCCCTGGCGAATTTCTCGCCGTATCCCTGACTGCCGTGAGGGTTGGAATAGAACACAATATATCCGTTGGCGGCGAGCACCTGAAACTCATGGAACAACGAGAGCCCGTAGGATGCGTGGGGTCCGCCATGGATTTGAACTATCAACGGATATTTTCTCTTCGGATTGAAATTGGGCGGCTTCATCAACCAGCCCTGGACTTTATCGCCGGCATCACCCCGAAACCAGAACTCTTCCGGAACGGCAACTCTGTGCCGGTTCGCATACGACCGGTTCAAATCGATGATCTTTTTGAGCTTACCGTCTTTCAATAGATATATACTGCCTGGGTCGTTGTAGCGGGCTATTGCCAGACAAAAAACCCCATTGCCGTTATGGTTGAACGCGTATATTACATCGTCATCCCCGTAGACTTTAACAACCTCTTTCCGTAACGTATCTACGGCAAAGAGCCCAATGCGACCATGATCGACCACATTATGATAGATAAATCTGCCGTCGGAAGAGAATACAGGTTTGCTCTCGGCATAGTGGCCAAGATCATCGACGTACAATGGACCAAGGGAACGATCAAACCGCTTGGTCAGCTTCTGAGCTCGGCCGCCCCGTACCGTGACCATCCAGAGATCATACTTGCGCCAGCCGTCAAAACGCTCTGGACGATCCCTCCCAATATATGCTATTTTCTTCGAATCAGGGGAGAAAACAGGCATATGCTTGGGACCTGGTGTCGTCGCGATGCGCTTCTCCTTTCGATCTTCTAGGTCCAAAACAAAAATATCGGTATACTGAAAATGTTCCTCAAGAGGATCATACCGGTTGGAAACGTACGCCAGTTTCTTATTATCCGGTGAGATCGCCGGACTGCCATCACCGTTAAGTCCGAACGTCACTTGCTTCATATTTCCGCCTCGGGCGTTGATTTCCCAGATATGCGGTTTTTCATCCGGCAAAAAGCCCTGACCGTCAAATTTGTACCATGATCTTGTGATGTAGCGGTACAAAGGCGGTTTTTTCTTGTCCGGCTGCCTTTCTTTATCCTCTTTTTTTTCGGTAAATTCACAGTAAATATTCTTGCTGTCCATACTCCATACGTGCTCCCCAAACGACCCTTTTGCCCTGGTCAAGGCATAGGCTTCGCCGCCGTCAGCACGAATAAACCAGATATTCTGTTCGTCTTTTTCCGACATTATAAAAGAAATATATTTGCCATCTGGTGACCATTTGGGACCCTTGATATTGCGATTCCCGCCGACATACCTGATCTCTTTCCCGTCGGATTTGACAACATACAGATTGGAAAAATACTTGTTCTCCTTCCGGTTCATCCATTCGACCGTGAAAGCGACGCATTCACCGTCGTGAGATAATGACAACTCACGGATGAATTTGATATCGTATAGATCTCTGATCTTGATGAACTGCTTTTTCATCGACCCTCCAATCCCTTACCAGTTCGTAAGGATCGCGTTGACCATTTTTTCCGCCGCCTTCTTTATCGCCGCGTCAATGGCTTGGTCCTCGTTATCGGTATAGGTCACCCAGTCGGAAATGGTTCCTTCCCAGAAAACTTCGTTTTTCTCCCGGTCAACGCAGCGGGCATTCAATGACACGGCTACCCGGTACTCAACATAGGATCGATCCCCGGTATAGGTGTAGGGAAATTTGTCATAATTGACGATCCTGCCCTCGAGCACTATATCGGCGTTGCTTTCGCCGACCACGCGCAGCCCGGAACCGCTGCGAAACGCATCGGTCAGAAGCAGGGTCGCTTTCTCGTCAAGACCTGGTTTCAGAGTGTTATTCTCAAAAAGCCTGATATGAATTCGTTTGATATGCGAAGGCAGTAGTGAACGCGTCGAGTATCCACAGCAGGACACCGCCAACCACGCAGCGGCAAACGCCGATATCACGAATACCGTCTTGAAAATGGCTCTATCCATGAACAGGCTACCTCAAATCGTCAAGCCGCTGCCGAGCGTCGATACTCCAGGTATCATGGCTGCCGCGTTTTCGGTTGGCTCGTCATAATCGATTAACGACAGCATGTTCATACTTTGGCCTGCTTGTATGTACCGATTTCCGATGATAACAGCTCTTCAAAACGCCGTGAGGAACTCGACCAGGAAAATGTCTGCGCCCATTCACGGGCCGCGGTGGAAAAAGACTGCCAGGTATTGTCATCCTGCATTAAATGATCAATATGACCGGCCATTGAGGTGATATCGCCATAAGGGTACAGGAATCCGGTTTTGCCGTCTACGACTACCTCGCGCAACCCCGGCGAATCGGCGCAGACCACGGGCGTGCCGCAGGATTGCGCCTCAATTGCGGTCAACCCCCATCCCTCCTTAATCGATGGCTGAACCACGACCATGGAATCGGCATATATCTGGAACTTGCTGCGCTCATCGACGAATCCCGGAAAATCAATGTTCAATCCCTTTTGCCGCGCATAGGCGATTAGACCATCCCTGGCATCGCCGTCGCCGACGATCATCGCCTTCAACTCTCTCTTTTCCGAAAGCAAGGCAATCGCGCCGATAAAATGATCGATCGATTTGTACTTCTTGACGCGACCGACATAAGTTACCAGACCCTTGCGGCGATTCGATTTCAACCCGTGCGGCGCTTCCGGTATGCCGCTTGGGATAACGGTAATTCTATTCCGTACTCCCAATGCCTTCAAATCTTCTTCGGTACTGCGGGATATCGCGATAAAATGAGTCTTTCGATAGATGAATGGTATCAGACTTTCGGTTAGGTACACGTAGAAGGCGAAAAGAAAGTTAGTTTCCTTGAAGATCGCCTGCCGGAAAAGATGCATAACCATAGCACACGTTTCCCGCCGGTAGTATAGAGGCGTGAAAAATGGTACCTTATTGAGATCATCGACGATGATGTTGAAATGATGATGGCGCAGCAAGGCGCGCACTGCCGCCGGAACGAGGAAATTGAAGTTCAAGCGATTACCGATGCGAAATATCTCAAAGCCATCTATTATCTCGCGCCGTCTCTGACTCTTGCCGCGGCTTGCCAGAATAACGACCCGATGCCCACGTTTGACCAGCGGCGCCAGGATCTCATAAAGATATACTTCCGCTCCGCCGGCAAGATTATTTTGCCAATCCTGCCAGTTGACAACAAGTACGTTCATCAGACTTTTGCCCGCCAGTAATTCAGCAAATCCTCAAGCGTCTTCTCGAACTTTATTTTTGGTCGCCAACGGGTTTTCTGAGTGAAAAGCTCTCCGTTACCGATCAGAACCGGAATATCGATCTTTCTTACTCGGCCCTGATCAACGCGTACTTCGAACTTCTTCCTTGATATGTTCCGGAAACGTTTCAGGGCATCGCTGATCGAATAGCCGACGCCCGAAGAGATATTATAGGTTTCACCGGCATCGGTCTTGCTCATTGCCCTTAGATAAGCATTCATTACGTCGCGCACGTTCATGAACTCACGACGGATCTCAGTATTGCCGATCTCAACGATCGGCGGTCGTTTGCCGAGCTCGATCTCGGCGACCTGAGCGGCAATCGTTGGCAGCACGAAATTGCGGGCATGACCGGTACCCGTATGCGTAAAAGGACGCAATATCACCACGTCGAGGCCTGCACTAACGTAATTCCGGCATATCAACTCGGCCGAATATTTGCTGACTGCATACGGGTTCATTAAATTCACCGGCGCAGTCTCGGTGATATTTTCGCCGCCGCCGTACACCTCGCAGGTTGAAATGAACACGACGCGCGGTTTCTTCTTAAGATTACGGGCCGCTTCCAGGATATTGGCGGTGCCAATAATATTCGTCTGATAAGTCAACGACGGCTCTTTGAACGATCGGGAAACCGAACTCATGGCTGCAAGATGAAAAATAACATCCGGCTGATGAGTCTTGAAGATCCCATCAACCATCTCGGCGCTGGTTATCTCAAGCGCCAGGTAGTTGCCGCTCTTGGGCACAAGCAGCGGGTAACAGGTCGGGATCACCCGGTATAAATTCTCTTGAAGCAGGTTTTTGAGGTGGGTGCCGACAAAACCTTCGCTGCCGGTCACGAGCACTACTTTCATCACAATCTTTGCCGCCAGTAGTTCAGCAAATCCTCAAGCGTCTTTTCCAGCTTAGTTAGCGGCTGCCAGCCGGTCGCCTCAGAGAACTTCTCGTGCGAACCGATCAGAAGGGCGACGTCTGAAGGTCGCAGCCTCCCGGGGTCCTGACGAATATCAACCTTGGCCCCGGACAATGAAAGAAGTATGTCGAGCATTTCGCCTATCTTGTGTCCTTTTCCCGATGCTATGTTGTATACGTCGCCCGGTTCGCCCCGCTCAAGGCTCAAAGCATAAGCCTTTACGACATCACGGACATCGGAAAAATCGCGCACCGCGTCAAGATTGCCAACTTCAATCACTGGCCTGCGCACGCCCTTTTCGATCTCGGCAATCTGTCGGGCAAAATTACTGGTGGCAAACACGGCACCTCGACGCGGGCCCGTGTGATTGAATGCACGGGTCCGGACGATCTTCAGGCCATAACTCCGGAAATACTGATACCCCATCATGTCCTGAGCGACTTTGCTTACGGCATAGGGACTCAAAGGCCTTAACGGGTTAGTCTCCCGGATCGGAATTTCATCGGAATTCACCATACCGTATTCCTCGCTTGAACCGGCGATCTGGACTTTAGTCTCGGGGCTGTATCTCCTAACTGCTTCCAGCACGTTAACCTGGCCGATAATATTCGTATCCATTGTGACCGCCGGCGCCTGCCAGGAAAAATGAACATAACTCTGCGCCGCCAGATGGAATATCCAAGCCGGTCTGATCGATTCGATCAAACTCATCACCGAGAAAGCATCATTTGTGTCGCATTCGATCAGCCGTAACTTATCCTTAATGCCGGCGATATTGACCAAATCAGAACGCCATCGGATCGTGCCGTAAACTTCATACCCTTCCTGGGCGAGAAGATATTCGGCCAGATGACTGCCGGCAAATCCGGTTATGCCGGTAATTAGTATTTTCATCTAAACTCCTTGAAATTAATATAGGAAGGAAGATAACCTAACGGATCAACCGGTTTTCCCTGGAATCTAACTTCATAATGCAGATGAGGCGAAGTCGACCGACCGGTGGATCCAACCGTCCCGATCAGTTCGCCGCTGCTGACGCTGGCGCCGATTCCGGTATTAATCGAGTGCAGATGTCCGTAAAAGGTTGAATAGTTATCATCATGCTTGATAGCAATGTAGTTGCCGAAAATCGAGTCCCAACCGGCGTCAATGACAACCCCGGAAGCGGCGGTGGCGACCGGCGCAAAGCTCGGGGCGGCAAAATCAAGGCCTTCGTGGCTTGGGCTGAAGAATTGTGAAATCGGTCCATGCACGGGCAGAACCGAAGGGATATTGCCCCGCGATAATGTATCCGCCGAAACGGCAAAATGATAATCGATCACGCTGTCGAATCTTGGTGTAACCGGCGCCGGCGCCTTGTCAATGCCCAGCATTATCTTCATCTTTTGATTGTCAATCTCGACGATCTCGAGGTTTTCCTTGATCTCCTGCAATTTGGCGAATTCGCGCTCGATTTCGCTATTACGGCGCCTCAGTATTTCAACCTGAGCCGCCGTCAGATAAACACCCGAATAACTGATAATGGCGATAACAAACAAAATGAAAATCATCGCCAGAAATCCCAATAATATCTTCAATCTCAACCGCGAGATAAAATAACTGCGTGACTGGCCCGAGTCGATGGTCGTGATAAAAAACGAATAACCTTTTCTCAATTGTTCAATCCCTTTTCAGCGACTATCGACAGTAAATCGATGGTCGACTGCACATCTTTCATACTGCACAGCTCGTTGGTTGAATGCACATAACGGGTCGGGATCGAAAGAACACCGCTTATCGCCCCCTCCTTGACCAGTTGTATGACCGCAGCATCGGTCGTGCCGAACTGAAGAACTTCCAACTGATACGGAATCTTCGCTTTTTCGGCGTAGTCGATCAGCCGATTCCTGATATAGGGATGGGATAGAAAAGCGCTGTCTTTTACTTTGATCGCCGTACCATTGCCGATCATAATCTCCATGGCCGGGCATTCGGGCGTATCGCCGGTTGTCGTTACATCGACGGCAATCGCGTATTTGGGATTAACCTTGTAAGCGCCGGTCCGGGCGCCCCTTAAACCGACTTCTTCCTGCACCGAAAATACAAAATAGATATCATCTTTATTTTCTATGACTCTTTTCATGGTTTCAATCAGACAATAACACCCGATACGGTCATCAAGCGCTTTGGCAATCAAGCGGTCATCAACGACAAGTGATTTCTGATAGAAAGACGCGATATCGCCGATCTTCACCTTTCGACCGGCAGTTTCTCGATCATCCACGCCGATATCGATGTAGAGATTGTCAAGCCTGAAAGGTTTGGGTGTTTCCGTCTTGGTCTCGACCCCAATGACGCCGATCGTCCCGTTCTCAAAAATCACCCGCTGATGCAATATTTTCTCGGGGAATATACCGCCGACATTCGTGAAACGAACATAGCCCCGCTTGTCGATGTGAGTAACGATCAACCCGATCTCGTCCATATGCGCACAGAACATAATCGGTTCATTCCTTTTTTCGGTTCCTGGTAAAAAAGCGATCAGATTACCCAGGCGATCGGTCTCGATGCTCTTGGCAAAGGGCTTGATCTCGGCCAGGATAATATCGCGCACCTTATCCTCTCGTCCCGCCGGTCCATAGGCTTCGCATAATCTCATGGCTAATTCCATTCTGAAGCCTCCTTAGGTAAGTTCTGAAGTGTCTTTGATAACAAATTGTACGCGTTTTCAATGTCTACGCCGGCCATGATCGACATCGGTCCGTGTATGTAGCGAGCCGTTATCTGCACAACAGCGCTCCTCGCTCCGCTGCGGGCAATATGCATTGATCCGGCATCAGTGCCGCCGATCATCGGCCGTTTGAACTGATAGGGAATACCTTCGGTTTGCGCGGTTTTCTCGATGAAACCCACCAGTTTGCGATCGCATATTATTGATCGATCGGCCACGGAGATAACCGGTCCCTTACCGATCGCCGGGTATGTCGGAATATCCTTCTCCGCCGGCCATTCGCCGGAAGCGGTTGTATCAACGGCAATTGCGATATCCGGATCGATTCGATAGGCAACAATCCTGGCGCCTCTCAAGCCGACCTCTTCCTGAGTCGTAAACGCATAATATGCCGGGATATCCAGATCGTTAATCATCCGTATCAATATATAGCACCCCGCTCGATTGTCAAATGCCTTACCGTAGAACAAACCGTTCGCTTCGCGGAATTCTGTTGCGAATGTTGCACAATCGCCGATATTCACGATTTTCAACGCTTCATCCCGACTACCGGCGCCGATGTCAATGAACACGCTGTCAACCGCAACCGGTTTCTGTCGCTCTTCCTGCTTACTAAGATGCGCTGGTTTGCAGCCGATAACTCCGATCACCCGGTTAGCTCCGATAGTCACGGTTTTTGCCAGTAGTATATTCGGCGAAAGACCGATTGTCTGGAAACGCAGCAAACCGTTCTTTTCCACCGCGGAAATAACAAACCCAACTTCATCCATGTGCGCAGCCAGGAGCAGACGGGGTCTTGTATCAACGCCTTTGCGGACGATAAGATTCCCGTAGCCGTCTTCGCTGATGTCACAGTCATCAGCTTTGATCTGATCCCTGATAAGTTGCGCAATTTCGTGCTCATTGCCGCTTACGCCATTGCATTCAGAAAGCGCTCCAAGCATCGGTAATTATACATAATCAGGCAATTATGTCAACGACTTCACTGTCTGCGCAAAATCAGGTTGGTAGTGATATTTCATAACTTAGTATCGGTGATATCTTTCAGTTTCATCAAGGCAATCTCCTTTATTAAAACTTGACAATCATGCATAAGCTCTTATAATGAGTGGATGTTGAGATGACAAGATTGCTCGTGTTTTTGTCTTTGTTCAACTATAGCTACGAGGATGACGAACATTTCCCTTGATTTTTTCCCGGGTTTGCATATAATCTTCAGTCTACTCATTGAAACGATATTAACAATAAAAACACGGTTTAACATCAAAAAGCCAAAAATGAATTAAGGAGGTATTTGAGATGGCTGATAATACGATGGAAATACTCAAGAAGAGGCTTGGCGAAAGCGGGTTTGAGAAGTTGAACGTGATCGACAACCCTGATCTTCATGGATTCATTGCCCGATACCTTGAGTACTGCAATCCAGAACGCGTTTTCGTTTCCAATGATTCACCCGAAGATATCAAATACATACGCGAAACCGCGATCAAGAATGGCGAAGAAAAGAAACTAAAGATCGATGGTCACACCATTCACTTCGACAACTATGGCGATCAAGGCCGGGACAAGAAGAATACCGGTATTTTAATCCCCAAAGGCGTGGAATTGGGCGAACATATCGAAACCAAAGACCGCGACACGGCTTTGGTCGACATTATGAACGTGCTGAAAGACATTATGAAAGGCAAGGAGGCTTATGTTTGTTTTTTCGCGCTTGGTCCGTCCGGCTCTGAGTTTTCCATTCCCGCCGTACAAATAACCGATTCAAGTTATGTCGCCCACAGTGAAACCATACTATACCGACCGGGTTATCAGGTTTTCGTCAAACAAGGCAAAACCGCGCGTTTTTTTAGATTCGTTCAT
>JBBIHN010000071.1:0-9802 GCA_037446995.1 Caldifarciminota bacterium
ACTCCAGTTAATCCCTTCGAGTCTAACCACAGTATGACGTTGAACAACAGGGGTTGTCCCGTTCACTGTTGAAATTCGGTAACGAACCCTATTCATAATAATGATACTATGCCCCTGCCTGATTGTCAAGTGCCTTTTTTTCCTTGTGAAAGCCGATTTTTCTAATCGGTTTTTCGGGTGGAGACATGAGTTGGCGGATGGCGTCAAAGATTGCTTTGATTTCTGTGTCATGTTTTTCAATTTTCCTTTCAAGTTCAGCAAGTTTATGGGCAAGTTCTTTGTGGGTAGCCAGAATTTGTCTCAATTTAACAAATGCTCGCATGATGGCGATGTTAACTTGTATCGCACGTTTGCTCCTCAAGATACTTGATAACATAGCTACACCTTGCTCAGTAAATGCGTATGGTTTGGCTCGGCGGGCACCACCCCAACTTGAAATCACAATTTGTGATTTCAAGTTTTTGTATTCTGCTTTATTTAATTGAAACATAAAATCCACGGGGAACCGTTCAATATTCCTTTTTACCGCTTGAATCAAAGCCCTTACTTCAACACCGTAAAGTTCGGCTAAATGTGAGCTCAACATAACCTTATGACCCCTAATCATGTAAATTTTCCGCTCGATTACTTCTTGAGGAATTAGATCTTTCATTGACTATCGTCTATCATAACTCGCTGTTACCTGATTTTTCTCAATCTGCCATTTCAACCTGTTGGCAGACAGGTGCCGATTTGACGGATTGCGACAAGCATGGATATTTATCACTCCTTTAATCCTTTTTTGAGTTCTTCAGGTGTCGGCAACGATCTCTGTAGATTTTTGGGAAGTTTCTTAGTTATTCTTTATTTTGCGACACCGATTGGTTTACTTATTCCTCTAAGCGCATACTCAACTTCCAAACGGTCACGATCTTTGCAAAGAATTACACCAATGGATGGGTTCTCGCCTGGCAAACGAACAAAGCCGTCCAGCAAGTTCAAGTACAGATTCATTTTGCCCGCATATTCGGATTTAAACTCGCCTATTTTTAAATCGAAAGCCACAAGACAGCGGAGATGCCGATGGAAATATAGAAGATCTATATAATATTCTTTTTCTCGTAGTCTAAGTGGATACTGACTACCAATAAAACAAAAACCTAATCCTAATTCGGTTATGAAATTCTTCAAATTAACCAGAAGTTTCCTTTCCAATTCCCTTTCCATGATGGGTTCAGCCACATCAATAAAATCCAGCGTGTATGTGTCTTTTAAGGTTAAGTCAGCCTGTTCCGCTAAATGCTTTGGCAGTGTTTTTGGAAAGTTGTGCAGTTTCTTTAATGCTATTTGTTGATGGGCTTTGGCTTCAATTTGGTGAATGAGAACATCTCTGCTCCAACCCAATTTAGCAGTTGCCTCGATGTAATATTCTCTGATTTTCTCAATTTTGATTCTCTGCATAATAACGATATTTTGACCCCAAGGTATTTCTTGCACAAGCTGTGCAAGTTTTGGATTACCTCGATAAGCGAGATAGAAATTGCGCATACGCCATAAATTATTCGCAGAAAATCCAACTTGCCCTTTTAATTCGGCGAGTAAATCCCGTGATAACTTTTGCACAATGTTTGTGCCCCAACCATATTTCTGCTGACGTTCAACGATTATCTTCCCTATTTCCCAATACAATTTTATAAGATTTTTATTCAAACTGCGATAAGCGTCGATGCGTGCCACAACAATCTTTTTCTTAATTTCTTTAAGAAATTCTATATACTTAGACTTGATTACGTGTTTTATCTTGTTTGACATAGGTATATTCGATCTCTAAGCTTCTCATGATTTTTTCTTTGAAGGGGACTTTTTGAAAAAACATCTAATATCATCCTACGCCGTGCAGGCATTAACATGAAACAGCTCCTTGTGCCATAATATGGAACAGTTGTCCTGTTTTATGGAACAACCGCCTTTCTTGGGAAATTCGATCTTCTCCGATACTCGCTTTACTAAATACGCTCATACCGAAATCTCCAGAAATACTATACTCAAAAAGCTTGGGATGGCAAGAGTTCTGAAGAACCATATAGATTCTGCGTTCGATGACTTCCTGCGGAATTAAACCTCTCATTAGCTGTCTCCTATTATCTCAGAATATATAACTCGCTGTTACCTGATTTTTCTCAATCTGCCATTTCAACCTGTTGGCAGACAGGTGCCGATTTCCCTGATCGTTTCAATCATAGGTCAGACCATAGAAGATAGAATGAAGATAACAGACCACAGAAAAAAGAGAACAGATGAGATTGCCACACTCGCTGCGTTCGTTCGCAATGATATTTGAACAAATAAGATTGCTTCGTTATATATTCTCTCCTCCCATGTTACTACTCCTGGAATATTATATTGGATCACGGGCATCATGTCAATACGTGAAAATACGGATATTTATTAATTGTTAAAAAAGCCCATCGAGCAGGCTCGACCTTTACAGTTTTTTTGAAGCAAGGCCCGCCAGCTGGCCGCAGGCGGCCTGGATTTGGGCGCCTTTGGAGCGGCGCAGGGTCACGGTGAACCGTGATTTCAGCATTTCTTCATAGAAATCATTTATCGTCTTTACATCGGGAGACTCGAAGACGATACCTGGACAAGCATTGAAGGGTATTATGTTGATCTTGCAGGCCATCCCATGAAGAATTTTCTTGAGTTTTTTCGCATCCTCAATCCGATCATTCATATTCTTGATCAGCACATATTCGAAAGTAACCATGCCTTTGATCCGCGCGTACGTTTCCGTGACGTTCAGAAGATCGCGCAGCGAATTGCCTTTCGTCGCCGGCATGAGCTCGTGACGGAGCGGCTCATCGGCCGCATTCAAGGATACGGCGAGTTTCACCTTGTATTTTGATCTCATCAGGCGCTCAATGCCGTCGATAATCCCGATCGTTGAGACGGTAATATGGCGCTGGGCGATCGCCATGCCGATCGGCGAGGTAATGATTTCCAGGGCATCGAAAACCGAATCGAGATTGAGCATTGGTTCGCCCATGCCCATGAACACTATATTCGTGACTCGCTCAAGGGTTTTCGACTGCGCGATCTGGATTTGATCGGCGATTTCATAGCCGCTAAGATCGCGCTTAAAACCGGTTAAGCCGGTGGCGCAGAATGTGCACGCCAAAGGGCAGCCGATCTGCGTGGATACGCATACGGTCCGGCGCTTACCCTCCGGGATATAAACGCTTTCGATTGTTTGATCGTCGGAAGTTCGAAGCGTGAATTTCTTTGCGCCGTCGGCGGATTGGTCGCTCTGGATCAGTTCCAGGTCCTGGATAACGTAGTGATCGGCAAGATACCTGCGAAAATCCTTGGCGAGATCGGTCATCGAACTGAATTCGAGTTCATGCCGCTGCCATAGCCATTTGAATAACTGCCGGACACGATATTGGTCCTGACCGAGATCGGTCAGAATACTGGTCAACTGCCGGATTGTGTACTGCTTTATGTTTTTCATTTCGATTAGCTATGCGTCTTAATTATATATTGTCGAAGTGAAAGTGCAATATACTCGTCAATGCCGCTTATCCCTTGACAGATCGGGCGTTATGTATATTATTCTGCTATTGGTTAAATATAGACTTATGTATCGTGATAAAGCGAGAGAGGACGATGAACTGCCCGTCATGTGATTATCCTGTTAAGCAGGAGAATGTTTTTTTCTGCACTAATTGCGGTCTAACCCTGATTTCGGAAAAACGGGAAGTAATATCGGATCGCATGAAACTCTGGGGCGGCGAGATCCGGATGATGACGGTTATGTTCGTTGATTTCAACGGCTTTGACCGTTTGATGCTCGATCATTCGGAAAGCGAGATTCTCGTGCATTTGCGCGAATGTCTGATTGATGTCAAAGAGATGATTCGGGGATTCGACGGTACCGCGAAAGATGTTCTGCCGGATGATCGGGTCCTGGGGATTTTTGGGGCGCCTAAAGCCCATCCTGATGATGCTTTCCTGGCAGTTCGCAGCGCCTGGCAGATCAAGGAATGGTGGATCCGTAAAAAACAGGAGCGGCCGCTATTTGACGAAATCGGCATTCGTATCGGCATAAACACGGGCCAGGCTTTTTTTGGAACCGTATTGAAAGATGAAGCGATCCTAACCGTGATCGGCGACACGATCAACACCGCGGCTCGGCTGGCCAGCATGTGTCCGGCAAGTGAGATCGCGATCAGCGACAGCAGTTATGCTCATATTGCCGACAGCGTTGAAGTGGAGCATCTTGGCGAGCGCAGCGTAAAAGGCAGAGCCGAAAAAGTCAATATTTACCTTCTGAAATCGGTAAAACGAGAAAGCCGGGTCGTCGGCGGTTCAAAAGTTCCTTTTGTCGGCCGGGCTTCAGAACTGGAACGGCTGATCGAGATCGCCGAATCGATAAGGCAAAAACAGATGCGGTTATGCAGTGTGGTCGGACAAATGGGCATTGGAAAGACCCGATTGAAAGAGGAATTTCGAAAACGTATACTTGAGGACGACCGTTTCAATTTGATCGAAACCCACTGCTCGATTGATGTTCCGGTGCCGTATTTTGCGTTTAACCTGATGTTCAGACCATATTTCAAGATCAGTGAAACCGATACCCGGCAGGCCATCGAACGTAAGATCAACGAGGTGGTTGTGCGTCAGGGATTGCCGGTCGTGATCACCCGGGGTATCGGTCACCTTTACGTAACCGACATGAGAAGAATGCGGCCGGACGAGATGATCGCGATCAACGAGGAGATCTATGTTGCGGTTAAAAATTTGATCCAGTTCGAAAGTCGCGGGCGACCGTTGATATTGATCTTTGAGGAATTTAACCGTGCCGATACGATGTCTCAGTATCTTGTTACTTACCTGATATCGGAATTGAAAAACGAGGCGCTGATGTTCTTGATGGTTAACGCCTCTAAACACTTTGCCGCCAGTATCGACGTCAGCGTCGACGAAATCGATCTTGCCCCGCTTACCGCCCAGGAAATCACCGGTCTTATCCGGGCATTGCTCGGTAATGTTGATGATATGGTCGTCGATTTCATCCATAAGTCAGCCGGCGGCAACCCGCTTTTTACGATTGAAGCGATACGCAATACGACGCGGTCGCAGACGCTGAAAAAAGTTAGAGACCGTTGGACCTTGGCCAAGGAGCAACGATTGTCGTTTCTGGACGATCTCTACGGCGTGGTCATGTCAACGATCGATTCTCTGCCCGGGACCTACCGTTTGATAATCGATTACGCCGCGGTGATCGGCTATAGTTTCAGCGAGAAGATGCTCGGCAGTATTATCGAAACTGGCGGGCTCAAGGAAAAATTGAACTATCTTGTTTCCGAAGGTTACATTGTGCCGGCAACCGGCGACGGCGAATCGTCTTATGTGTTTCGTCATAATCTGCTCAAAGATGCGGCTTACACGATCCTTCCTTTGATGAAGCGTAAGGAAGTACATCGGAAGATCGCCCGGCTCTATGAACAGCTGTTCGCCGAACAAATATCGGATTATTACGAGGCGGTTGCGCACCACTATCTGAACTGCGAGAGTTTTGGTCAGGCGGCGAATTATTTCAAACTGGCCGGAGACAAGGCACGCAATCGATACGCCCTTGATCAGGCGCTTCGGTTCTACAATAATATCAATATTATCCGTAAGGACAATCAGAGCGAAGTAAGTAACCGACTGGTGCGCGAGGTTTTGCTCGGACTGGCTGATGTCTATGATATAAACAGCGATTTTCAGAAAATGGCGAAAGCCACGATCGAGGGTTTGGACAGCTCGGTTCAGGATGCGGACAGCATTCACGAGCTTCAGTTCATGGAGCGTCACGGCTATGCGTTGACCCTGCTCGGCGAGCATAAGAAAGCGGAAGCAGTGCTGCACGCCGCGGTCGATAAATGCAGCGAAGATACGGCCGAAATTTTATCGATCCTCCATGTCGACCTCGGTGTTCTCTACCAGCGGCTCTATGAATATGAAAAGAGCATTCTCCATTACAATAAGAGCTGGAATATTACCCGCAGCCGGGAAATGGTCGTCAACGAAATCACGTGTTTGTACAATCTGGCGCGGCTCCACGGGCAGCTTGGCAATTTTGAACAGGCCTTTGGTTATCTTGATTATGCCGCGAACAATCTTTTCACCAAAGAAGAAATCCGCTGGCGATTAAGGTATCTTCATTTAGCCGGCGAGCTTAGACTCCGGATATGGGATCTGGAAAAGGCCCGGATTCAGTTCTTGGAATGTTTTCAAATCGCCGACGATATCGGTAATTTTGAGACTTACCAGAAAGCGGGTCTGATGCTTGCTTATATCGGCGCTTTACAGGGCAACAATCAAATGGCCGACAGCTATCAGGAAACAGTCAATCGTAAGACCGGCTTTGTTATGCTCGAGAATCTGCTGATCGAAATCAATATTGCCAAGGCAATGATTGCCGCGGGGAGGAATGATGCCGGCCGGGCGGTTGATTTCGCGACTAATGCCCTTAAGTTAGCGCAGAAACTCAAGAACAAGGAAATCGAGATAATGAGTCATATAATACTGGCCGAACATGCTGATGATGAAAGATTGCTGCACGCTGAGCTGGCGCTGGAATTGGCCGAGGAGTCAAAAATGGCGCCGTTAATTGCCCAGTCACTGTACCGCATGACCAATTTGCTAGTCGGGCGGAATGAACTGGAAAAAGCGCGATACTACGGCCGTAAGGCGTTGTTCATCTACGACGATATCAAGAAGAAACTTGAGGACGAAAACCGGAAGATCTATGGTTCACGTCCTGAGTTTACGCGCTTACTGGAGATTTGAGCGATGACCAGATGCCCGAAATGCAGTTATGAAAACGAAAAACCGATATTCTTCTGCTCGCATTGCGGTTTTTTCCTCGGTGTCGATCAGCGCCTGCCGTTGGAAATGCATCGTTTCATATTCATGCGTGCCGATATCTCGGGTTTCACTCGGTTGAGCGAAAATATGATGCCCGAAGAGGTCATGGGTTTTCTAAACGAGGTTTACGGGCAGTTCAGTAAATCAATCGAAAAATACCGGGGAATCCGTTATCAGATCATCGGCGACGAAATCGTCGCTATCTTTGGATATCCCCGCGGCTCGGGTTTCGCCCCGCACATGGCATTGCTCGCGGCCGATGATTTGCTTAGAGATCTGTTGTCAATATGCAAGAAGCGAAAGTTAAAGGAGACGGTCGGATTGAAAATCGGAGTTGTTCAGGAACCGGCATGGATATACCGGCTCAAAGGAGACCTGAAAGACGTTTTCATTGTTACCCAGGGTTTCCGCAAGAGTCAGGCATTACAGAAGAACGCCGAGACCAATACGGTTCTCGTCTGCGCTAATCTCTACGCCTCGACAAAATCGTTTTTTGCCTTCCGCGAAATCGGCGAATTTGTGCAGGGATCGCTCACGATTCCGGCGTTTGAATATGTCATCAAGGGAATGTGACCATGGCTGAATTATCTCAGGCTTTTTGCGTCGATCTTATCAAACAGATCGGGATTGGCATTAATATTATCAGGACCTATCCGAAGGGACATCCTTCTTTGATGCCGGTTGTCAGGAGACTGCGGCTGTTATTGAAGGAAGTTCCGATCGAGCAAGAAACCATATCATTGGTTATAATTGAAGATGTGATCATGATCGAAAACGAGCGTTTTGATTCACGGCGCCTGCCGATCGTCAAGAGTCTGGTTAACCGCTTCAGTCAACTGGATGTCAAGAGCATAACTTTCAGCGTCAATTCGGTTGAAGATGACATCAGGGAATTCTTTACCGCGATGGCGGCTTCGCCCGCCGACATCGCCGATTACGGAGATATCATATCATTAATGAGATCGCGGGGCATTACCAATGTTCAGGTCAACAAATTCCGTGTCGGTGTCATATCATCGGAAAACGCCGGGGTTTCGATGAACTGGAATCAGTTTCTTGATTCGCTGACAATGGGGGCCAGCGCCGGGGCAATGAGCGATGAGGATCGAATTCAGGATCTGAGCCGTTTCCTGACCGGTATCGGGCTTGCCGGGACCGAGCCGGAAAACGTTCAGAGCGGCCGGATCGTCGGCGGTTTGGAAAAACTCGCTCTGCTTATTGCCGATCAATTCGGCGAACAACGATGGGATGAATATTCGGTCGTTTTTTCGCGCATGCTGTCGGCGTTATCACCGACGATAAAAAAGAATATCGTCAAGTACAAGGTGGAGAATAAGAAACTTGCGGTGCTTTTTAAGAGCCTGGTGCCGACAATGTCCGACGAGGATTTAATTGACATGATAACCGACAAGGCGAAAGAAAAATCGCCGACCCTTGAGCAGGACACAGTTGATATTCTCAAAAACGTAACCGGATCGCGCCTGCCCGGCATACTTTCCTCGCTGCGGGTGAATGTTCCGGAACTCGATTTCGAAAAGATCGCCGGCCGCTTGATGAGCGAGATCAAGACTACCGGCGGCGAACGCGTTGCCGATAAATTCGTCGCGAAAAACCTCGAAAATGAGATGCGTTCGATATTCCCGCGGTTAAGGGATCCGGATACTATCGAACGCGGTAAGGCTCTGGACGAAGTTCTGGCTTATGTCAAGAAGATTGCCGAATCCAAGAACGATGAGCTTCTCAAACTATTGGTCGACCGGCTCGATGCAATGGCTGACGCCGAGACCGAAATAGCGCTTTTCGGCCGGATCATTGAGGCGATCAAGAACATCTATCTTGACCTTAAAACGAGCATGCGCGACGATATGGTTCAGTTTACGTCGCGCAAATTCGGCAAACATATGCTGCGTAAAGACGCGACATTACTCGATCGCAAGCGGATCGTGATCAGGGCGATCAGTGAGATGAAGGACGAAAACTATATCGCTGAGATTATCTCTTTGCTATGGGACCCCGGAACCTTTGTCGAGGCCCGCGAGGCGATGGTCTCGCTCGCTCACCTTGCGTCGCCATTGCTGTTGAGCACGCTCAAGGAAACCGATGACCGGGGCGTGCGCATGAAGATAATCGACGTCCTGATCAACATCGGCGATAAGGCGATTCCGGAGATCGAAAAGCTGCTGAGCTCGGACGACTGGTTCGCACGGTGGAACGGAGTATTTATACTGGGCGAGCTGAAAGCGGCTTCGTCGGTGGAGAAGATTGCCGCCTTGGTTAATGACCCTGAACCCAAAGTAATATTGGAATGTTTTTCGAGTTTGACCAAGATCAGCGGCGATAAGGCTAAAATTCATATCAGGAAGGCGCTGGATAGCGAAAGCCGCGCGGTTTTGCTCGCCGCGATGCGCTTTCTGGATCGCGACGACGCCAAGGATAGACTGCCGGTCATTGCCGGATGGCTTCAAAACAAACGTACTTTCCCCGATGTCAAAGAGGAAGAATTCAGGCGTCAGGTGATCGAGGTTATCGGCTTGCACGGCGATGATTCAATGGTTGACGTCCTTACCCGCGTATTGCGGGAGAGTTCTTTGATCAAAGGTCATTTGCTGCAGCCGACAAAGATCAAAGCGCTTAACGCCCTGGCATCGATCAAGACCGAAAAGGCAATTGCGGTTATCAATCAGGCGACCCGCAGCCGGGATGACGCGGTCGCGGGCGCCGCCGAAGAGATCCTTCGCAAGATGTCCCAAGAGAAAACCGATCAATGAAGTCACACGACTTTTGCGTTTTATAAAGAAGATAAGATTTGGGCTCATTGGCTCATATTCGCCCGAATTGCTCTTAAAGGAGAAAAAAGGAGCTCATCGTGATAAGTATCAATAAATCAACATTTATGGCGCCACCTCAG
>JBBIHN010000072.1:0-9370 GCA_037446995.1 Caldifarciminota bacterium
ATGAGCCTTGCTTCGCCCAAAATCTTATCTTCTCATTGAATTTACAAAAGTCGTGAAAGATGTTAAATTCCGTCTATGCGGTTGACTTGGTCGCTATTCCCGGTATACTTGCATTGACATGAAACCCCTGACAGTTCCGTTCTCCATTGTTGTATCTCCTGTTTTGAATTTCTATTTCATAATTTGTTTGGTATTTAGCGCTTCGGGTTTGGCGCTTGGCGCGTATTTATGCCCTTGAATTGGTCAGTGCATCCGGCGATGAGCAACCCCGGAAAAACTTTTCTGGTTTTGGTCTTTATCGCGATATTCGTCTTCGCGGTCGCTTATATTTACGGCATTTTCTGGGCCGTGCTGGGCCTGCTGTTTTTATTTTTTTCACTGCACTCGTACTTCTTCGCGACGCGCTATGAGATCGACGCGGAAAAGGTCGTCGTCAAGAACATTTTCGGCAGGCAGAAACGACTGCTGAGCGAATTCAAGCGGGTATACAAGGGCCGCAACGGAGTTCTGCTCAGTCCGTTCCGGCGCAAGACCTTTTTGAACAATTTCCGCGGTATCTTCCTTTTGCTGCCGGCGGAAAGAGCGCCGATCGAAGAGTATTTAATCGAAAAAATCGAAGCCGCCGGCGCGTTCGCCGGCAAGGACGAGCCGAATGCAAAGGGAAGTTCTCCCGGCGAATGACGCGGTACTGAGCAATCTCTACGCCGATCGATTCAATATCCCGATTGAACTCGCCCAGCTGGTAGCCCGTCGGTTCCCGGAATTCAAGCGGGCAGAAATGTACTTGAATCCGCGTTTGACCGGTCTTCATGAACCAGAAATGCTTCCCGATATCGGCGCGGTCGCCGATCGCCTGCTCAAGAAAACACAGAACAATGAACCGATCTTGATATACGGGCATGATGATCCGGATGGTTTTACATCGACTGCGCTGATCTGCATAGCCTTAAAGGAAATTTCAAGGGGCGAGGCGTCGGCCGTTCACGCTTATACATTTGACCGCGAACATGACGGCTATATTCTGAACCCGCAGGTCCTGCAAAAGTACCATGGGGAAGGATGCCGGACAGTTCTAACCGTTGATTACGGAGTCAGCAGCGCGGAGAATTTCCGCATCGCCGCCGAGAACGGTTATGAATTGCTGGTCTGCGACCATCATGAAACCAGGCTGGAGAGTTTTCCGGTGCCGACGATCGATCCCAAGCGTTTTGATTCAAAATATCCATTTCGAGACCTCGCCGGCGCAGGCGTGACGCTGAAACTGGCGACATCCCTGTACCAGCGCGCCCTGGGATTGAAGCCCGACGAGTTTTATGCCCTGAAAAAGGAGTTTCTCGTCCTGGCAATGATCGGGACCATCGCCGACCGGGTGCCTTTGCTCGACGAGAACCGGATTATCTGCCATGCCGGGATCAAGGCAATCGGCCGGATCGAACGCGGTTTTGTTAAGGGGTTTACGAAGGATGGAGCGGTTGATTTCGGCCGCGTGATCAGCGAGATCATCCCGACCATTGCATCGGCCGCCTATGTCGAAAACCAAAAAGCGGTCGAATTATTGATCTCCGACAATGAAGAGCGGATCGATGCGTTGATCGCTGAACTCAAGGAAGTCACCCGACAAAGGCGCGCCCGATCAGCCGAGATATTGAATATGGTGACCTCAGCCGCCAAACTCTTCAAAAATATTGCGTTGTGCGTGGTCCCGCATGTCCGCCAGCACTATCTGGGTTCGATCGCCGCCCGGATTTGCGACCATTTCAATCGGGTCTCTCTGATAATCAGCATCAATGAGGATAGATGCCACGGCGAACTGCGCAGTGCCGGTTTGGATCTGCATTCGGTCCTTGCGCGACACGGCGATCTATTCATTGACTACGGCGGGCATCAGAAGGCGGCAGGGTTTACCGCTGAATACCGGAAACTGGAATCGATCATCGACGCGATTACCATTGCGGTTGATGACCAAGAACCTGCGGACCGGCCCGGCGAAAAAACAGAGCCAGAAATATCGATCAAAAAGGACCGGGTATCAGTACTGATACCGATGCTGCCTTTTGGCGAGGGAAACGAGCCGCCGCTATTGACAGACGGCTTTTCGGTCTATACAATAGATAACTGGCTGAACATATCGGAAAGAGGACCATGAATGGCTAATCTCAATTATGCGGACAAGGAATTGAACTTGAAAATAGTCTATTACGGGACCGGGCTATGCGGTAAAACGACCAATCTAAGAATTGTTTTTTCGATCATGAGCCCGGAGCGACGCGGAAAAATGATGAGCCTTGCGACCGAGCTTGATCAGACGCTTTTTTTCGATTTCCTGCCGGTTGATCTCGGAACCTTGAAGGGCTGGAAACTGCGTTATCACTTGTATACTGTTCCAGGCCAGATATATTACAATGTTTCACGTAAGCTCGTTCTCAAGAATGTCGACGGTCTTGTTTTTGTCGTTGACTCGCAGGAAGAACGGCTTGATGAAAACATTGAAAGTTACAATAACCTGATCGACAATCTGAAGAGCTACAACCTGGATCTCGGCGCGATCCCGATGGTCGTTCAATACAACAAACGGGACCTGCCGAATATCATGCCGATCAGCGATCTGCAGTTATATCTGAACCGTGAAGGCTATACCTATTTCGAAAGCGTCGCGGTTAGAGGTCTTGGCGTTTTTGATACCCTGAAATCGGTTTGCCAGAAAACCATTCTGAAACAAGCGGAGAATCTGCCGCAGATTTAGTCCTGCTCTCATGGACATCGTCGCGTGTTAGTCTAAGCGCGTTATTGACTTCATAATTTACTCTATTATAATCATATTACCATGAACCGGTCAGGAACTATCGAGGTATCCAAGGAGAAGATCAACCGGCTTAACGGTCTGATGGATTCGTTCTGTGCCCAGGCAAATACGATCTGGGCGATTTTGGCTACCAGTACCGGCCAGCTGCTTGTACAGCGGGGGTTTGTGCGTTCTTTTGATGTGCTGGCAATATCCGCGCTTGCCTCGGGGGTATTTAATTCGACAATGGAACTCGCCCGGATCATCGGGGAAAGGCATTTCAGTGAATTCCTTCAAGAAGGTAGAAGTTACAGCGTCTATTATATCGGCGTCGAGGATGATTACCTGCTGGTGTCGCTTTTTGACGATCGAACTCTGCCCGGTGTCGTGAAAATCGCCTGCGAGAATTTCGCCGGCGAAGCCGGCGCGATTCTGAGGTCACAGGCATGAAACGCGAATTGAATCTGGAAAATTTCTATGTCTATGAAGGAAACAAAATTGCGATGCTTGCGATCAAGAAAATCATTGAGTTCCCGGGCGAACTCTTCAATCCTTTCTATGTCTATAGCGGGCCGGGGCTCGGCAAGAGCCATCTGCTCTGGGCATTGCACGGCGAGCTGAATAAAAGAACCAAAACGCTTTTTTTCCCAATCAAGGATTTTGAGCAGTATCTTGAGAAAACCAAAGTTTTCGACACGCCGTTGATCGTCGACGATCTTCAGTCCCTGGACATACGTTTCGGCGAATTGCTGCTTGGCATTATCGATTCTTTTATCGCGACCAATCGGCAGATATGTTTTTCAGGCAACGCCGCACCGCGGGAATTGGCAAAATTCGACAGTCGGTTATGGTCGCGGCTGGAGGGAGGATTGGTCTGCGACATCGCCTCGCCCAAAGAGATCGCGCTGGTTGAACTGATCAGAAATAAATCGGACGAACAGGGAATTTTACTGCCCGATGAAGTTGCGCTTGAGATCGCGCAAATCTCAAGCGGGTCGATTCGGACGATCGAGGGTATGATCAATCGTTTGATTGCTTATTCTTCGCTCGGCAACGTGTCGCTCGACAGCACGAATGTGCGCATGATCCTCAAGGATTTCTATCCTAAAGGAATGTACAGCCCGGTAAGTTCACTGCTCGAGGAGCTGAAGAAGAATGCCAGCGAAGTTCTGCAACAGGTCGCCGAAAGCGTCGACGAACGTGCCGAATATCGCGAAAAGGTCTATATATGGGAGATGAAAGGGTTTGATACTTCGTCATTGAAACCGATGATCGACGGCGACGTCAACCATTTGAAGAAAGAATACGATATTTTCATCAAGAAGGTGGAAAGACTGGTCGAATTGCAGAAAGAGTACGGATCGCTGGATGTCCGCGATCATCCTGACGAGGCAATGCAGATCGAATCGATGCTGTTTTCGCCCGATCGCGCCGAGGAGATCGCGTCAATAATATCCGAGCTGCGAGGGAAAGCACCAATCGAGGAACCCGGGGATCCTTTTGCTGGTTTTCAGATCGGCGCGCATAACGAAAATGCCGTCCGTATCTACCGCGAGCAGGTAACGGCCGATATGGGAAACAAATTCAATCCGTTCGTTATCTATGGACCTTCGGGCAGCGGCAAAACAACTTTTCTCCGGGCAATATCCGGGGACCTAAAAGCCCGTGGCAAACGAGTGGTTTTTATCGAACAGCCGGGCGTCGATCAACTCCAAAAAGACCTTAATGAATATGACGCGGTGATCATTGACAGCGTCGAGCAGGGGTTCAATGCTTCTTACGATCTCAAGATCGACATGATCGAATTCTTCGCCGGTCTTTTGAGGGCGGGCAAATTTCTGATCCTGGGTTCCGCGCCATTGAGCGGAGAGGACATGCCGGAACAATATCGCCAGCTTTTCGATCTGGGGCTCGAGGTACGACTGGAACCGCTGCCCGCCGAGCCGAGCGGTCGCGCCGCCGAGGCCGCGGCTGAGCCGGAGCTCGTGCCGCTTGGACTGCCTGGTGAATCGGAAAGATCCGAAGCGTTGGCCCCACCAAAGAGCTCCGTCGAACCGGAACCGAAAACCGACGAGGTGCGCAATGATGTCGATACGACGATCAAGGAGCCACTGAAAAAAATACACGACGAGCGGTTGATCATCGAAGAAATCAAGGGCGAGTTGATCGAGGAGAACTTCTAGGATGGCGATAAAAGGATCTTTGACCGAGGCGTCGCTGCCCGATGTGATCCAGCTGCTTGCCTACTCGACAAAATCCGGATGTTTATCGGTTACCGACGGCCGGAATTTCGGTAATATCTTCATCAAAGACGGAAAAATAATCTATGCGACGATCTTGAGTCGTAAACAGCGCCTCGGCGACGTTCTTTTCAACAAACAGATCATCGATAGCGAGACCTTGTCCCGCGCACTTGAGATTCAGAAATCCGAACGTAAGAGAAAACTCGGCGAGATCCTGATTGAACTCGGATCAATAAGCCGTGAGGTGCTGGAAAAGGAACTAAAAGAACAGATCGAGCAGACGATATTCACGATGCTCACCTGGGAAAGCGGATATTTCAACTTCGAGGCTGATCTATTGCCTTCACCCGAAGAATACACGGTGGTATTGTCCGCGCAGGAGTTGTTGCTCGAGGGCGCCCGTCATATCGATGAATGGCGCAAGATCGAAAATAAGTTGCCTCCGTTCGAGACCGTTCTGATCCGCCACGATGCGAATGAGGCGGTCACGTTTACCAGGGAGGAAGGCAGAATAATCGAGTTGATCGACGGCAGCCGCAGCATCGACGACATACTCAAGTTGTCGGATCTCGATTTCTTCGAGACCTGCCGGACGATTTACGGCTTGCTCTCAGCCGGATTTCTTGAGAAGCCGGAGAAACCGCTCGCGGGCAAGAAAGCGACGGCGGATGTCACCGAATACCGGAATCTTGGATTTGCGTTTTATAAGACGGAGATGTTTGACGAAGCCGAACGGGAATATCGAAAAGTCCTGGAGATCGATTATCGAGATCCTGAAGCGCTTTTCTACATAGGGATGATCGAGCTTGCCCGAGGTCAGTACGCCGCCGCCCGGGACAGCTTCAGCAAAGCTGTCGAGATCGAACCGGAAAAAACATCGATATTCATCAACCTCGCCTATGTCAACATAAAGCTCGGAGACTATAACGCCGCGTCGGCATTTCTGCAGAAAGCGTTGAATCTCGCGCCCGAAAATACAAAAGCACTATGCAATCTGGGAAGAACTAAATACATTGCCGGCGAGTTTGAAGAAGCCGCCGTCGTTTTCAGCGAGATGCTGAAAAAGTCGCCCGAGGTGATAACCCCGTATGTATACTTACCGCTGATAATGATGCATCAAGACCGCTATGATGAAGCGATCGAATTGCTGGAGGCAGCCAACGATCGTTTCCCCAGATTCGCGGTATTCCGTAATAACATGGCGGTATTAATCGAGGCGCAGGACCGACCTGAAGATGCCGAGAAACTATATCGGCAGGCGCTTGAAATCAGTTCGAGCGACGAGAGGATAGTCAAGAATCTTGCCGAGTTCTACTATGAGGCGCAGATTCTCGGCGCTGCGAAAGAGTTGTACGAGCGGATCGCCGAAGAAAATCGCGACTGGCAGGTATTATTCAAATTGGGCAATATTTATTTGCGCCAGGGTGATCAGAAGAACGCTCTATCATTTTGGGAGAACGCGCTGAGACTGAATCCAAACTCCGATATTGTCATGCGGAATATCGAAGTCTTGAAGAAAACCGGTGTCAAGTAATTATCAGGACCTTCTGACTTATATTGAGGCCGAGACTGGTTTTCGATGCGGGAATTACAAAGAACGACCGCTGAAAAGAAGGCTGATGGTTCGTTTGCGGGCGTTGGGTATCGAGGATTACGAAAAATACCTGATCTTCATGAAACGGCATCCCGAGGAGATCAGGTCCTTGCTCGATGTTCTGACGATCAATTTGTCCTATTTCTTCAGAAATCCCGAAACCTTTGATTACATCGGGCAGAAGATAATACCGGTAATCAAACAAACCAGCGGTTCGTTGGCTTTTTGGAGTGCCGGATGTGCAAACGGCGAAGAACCGTATTCGCTCGCGATAATGGCGGCGGAGACAGGGATACTCGATCGGGTGACGGTCTACGCAACCGATATCGACAACTTCGCTCTGGATCGGGCCGAGCAAGGCAGATTTCAGCATTTGTCATTTCAATTCGTGAAACCTTATTTGAAGGATCGTTATTTTACCCCGGACAAGGGCGATTTTGTGATCAAGGATAAGATCCGGCAGCGCGTTGTTTTTAGAAAACATGATCTGTTCGAGAAATCTCCTTTTGGCCGCTGCGATCTGATAATGTGTCGTAATGTGCTTATTTACCTTGACCGGAACGCCCAATCAACAATCATTGATAATTTCCACGAACAACTGAAGGACAAAGGTTTTCTGGTGCTCGGAAAAGTCGAGCTGCTGATCGGCATTCCGGCGATCAAACGATTCGACACTATCAGCCGGAGCGAGCACGTTTATCAGCGGGGGCAGAGCCGATGATATTTTTCGCGAGTCGAGCGTGATCGACAATGGGGCCGTTAAGAATCGGGATCGGCGAGGTGAGGGTTGCAGATGGCGATACGAGACTGGTCACGTACGGTATCGGGTCGTGCGTCGCGATCATTTTGTACGATTCGGTCGGCAAGATCGGAGGTTTTGCCCATTGTTTGCTGCCGTTTGGCGATGGTCCGGAGCTTAAATATCCTCGCAACGCGATCAACGCGATGGTCAAGATGATGCTTGATAAAGGCGCACGGCGCAAGGATCTTATCGCCAAGATAATCGGCGGCGCGACCATGTTCGAGGGATTCGAACGGCACGGCATCGGTAAGCGTAATGTCCTTCAGAGCCGTAAAATACTTGAGGAATTGGGAATCCCGATCGTTGCCGAAGATGTTTTCGGCAATCATGGGCGCTCGGTTGAGTTCAGTCTGGAAACCGGCGAAGTCCGCATTCGCTCGTATCGGCACGGAGAGAAGATCATCTGAGAGATTACCGTGATGAAACTGAAAGATATCCAGGTCTCGGGAAATACTTTTTCAGAGACCTCTTTAATTATTCCTGACGGGGATCAATGAAGACAAAGGTATTGATCGTCGAAGATTCGATACTCATGCAGCGCGTTATCGGCGATATCGTTGCGTCGAGCAGCGAGTTCGAAGTATGCGGATTCGCGCGCGACGTAACCGAAGGCTGGGCGAAATTCAACAAAACCATGCCCGATCTGGTCACGCTCGATTTCGAATTGCCGGGCGAGAATGGATTGGTTTTGCTGGAGAAGATAATGAGCACGCGGCCGGTGCCGGTGCTGATGCTTTCAGCTCATACTAAAGAAGGCGCCGAATTGACGATCAGGTCGTTGGAAATGGGAGCGGTGGATTTCTTCACTAAGCCGTCCGGGCCAATTTCGATCGATCTGTATAACTATAAAGCGGAACTGCTCGGCAAAATCAACGTTACGCGACGGGCTCGAATCCCTGAACTTCTTAAGAGGAAGATTATCCGCCACGCCGAGGCCTTTGAGGACATCTATGTCGGTATAGCGGCATCGACCGGAGGGGTGCGAGCTTTAAACTATATCGTTCCGTCCCTGCCGGCAAAAAGCGGTCTCCGAGTGATTATTGTTCAGCATATGCCGAAATTTTTTACCGCCAGCCTTGCCCAACATCTAAATGAGCGCTCAAGCATGGTCGTCAAAGAAGCCAGAGACAATGATATGATTCTCTCCGGTGAGGTGTTGATCGCCCCTGGAGGTCTTCATATTGCGGTCAGCCATGATGGCCGGAAAGTCACTTTGCTTGATACGCCGGCGCGCCACGGTGTCAAACCGTCGGCCGACGTGCTTTTCGAGTCTATGGCACTGGCGTTCAGGGAGAAGGCGGCGGCCGTGGTTCTTACCGGCATGGGGCATGACGGCGCGGTTGGGGCGGCGGAGATAAAAAGACATAGAGGATCGGTGATCGTTCAGGATCCAGATGATGCGGTGATTGGCGGTATGCCTCAGTCAACAATCAACGCCGGGGTTGCCGACTATGTGTTGCCGCTGGCCGGCATTCCGGACAAGATAGCCGATTTCATCAGAAAACGACAATGATGCAAGATTCATATCGTGATATACGCGACAGACTGGATCGGCTAAAAAAGAGGATAGCGGAGTTCAAATCCCACGATGATAAGTCGATTAGTGATGAAATCCGCAGGATCTATGTCGAGATCGTAAATGCCGCGAAAATGTACGAACAAATGCAAGAAGAGTTGAGAAACGCGGCTCACGATCTTAAGAAACGGAAATCGTCGCCGGCCGATTTCGCCCGTTTCTATTCTTTTGTGAAGTCGCGGACATCAGCCGAACTGGACATCGCGACTCTGCTTGACCGGGCATGGAATCTGATCGTTGTTGAAGACCATCTGGAGGCGGTGCGGGTTCTGAAACAATGCCTTGACATCGATCCCAAAAATGTCCGGGCTCTCGGGCTGATGGGACTCGTCCAGATGCATAAGGAGAATTATGATCGGGCGATGTTGTTTTT
>JBBIHN010000072.1:9457-9692 GCA_037446995.1 Caldifarciminota bacterium
GCCGAACCGAACAATTTTTTTGCGCTGAATAATCTTGGCTACATATGCTACAAGAAGGGCATATGGGGGGAAGCAATCGAGCACCTTTCAAAGGCTGCCAAACAAACCAAGGACCGCATGGCGGCTCTTTATGCAAACTTTTATCTCGGACTGGTATATCTTGAACGGGCAATGATACCGGATGCCGTGCGTTTTTTTGTAACCGCTCTGAGTATCGGCCCGAATCTGCAGGAGG
>JBBIHN010000073.1:0-9545 GCA_037446995.1 Caldifarciminota bacterium
GACTTCGATATAAACGGCGCATTGACCGATTTCGCCAAACCGGTCGTCAACCTGAACAGCAGTTCAAACCTGATAAATCTCGATGAATTGTTGACGCGCGCGACCGATGACAAGAAAGCGCCATCCGGCGGCATTCCGATAAAAATACTGGGCCGGGTCAAAATCAAGAAACTGACCGGTCTGAACATGGAATTTGCCAACATCAACACGAATTTCACCTATGAGAAAGGTATTATCGATCTCAAAAACTGCATGGCCGATGGTTTTGACGGCCGGGTCGAGCTGGATATGTATTATAACGTCAATCGACCCGAGCCTTACCGTATAACCACCCGGATGAATTCAATATCGGCACGGGCAATAACCAAACGCTTCCTGAATTTTGACAACATAGAAGGCCGTTTGACCTGCATGAGCAATTTTTTCGGCAACGGACTGACCGCCCGGGAAGCGATCGCGAATCTCGACGCCGCCGGGAACCTCAGGATCATCAACGGCGAATTCAACAATTTCCATCTGTTGAATGAACTGATGAAATGGCTCGGGCTCGCCGAGGTCAAGAAAGTGCCCTTCAAGGATCTCGTTCTGTACTACAAGATCGACAAAGGCCGGGCAAATATCAAAGACTGGGCAATGAGTTCATCGATCGGCGATTTTCTGACCGACGGTTATGTCGGCCTGAATAATGACCTGAATCTTCAGGTCACCCTGACGCTGATCAAGAAGTACTCGGATATATTGAAACAATATCACGGCGATTGGATTTTGCCGGTTGATAACAGCGGCCGGGCGACGATCGATCTGTTCATCACCGGCAGTTTGACCGCGCCGAAATTCAGTCTGGATAAAAACAAGATTAAACAAAGAATCCAGGGCAAGTTAAGGGATGAGTTCGACAAAAAGAAGAAAGAATGGGAAGGCAAACTAAAGGATTTCTTTAAGCCGTGAAGCGCAAAGCGCAAGTATGCCCGAATTGCCCGAAGTCGAAACGATTCGACGCGAACTGCAGCCGGTAATCACCGGTCAAAAGATCAACCAATGCTTGGTTTTGAGAAATGACGTCATCGCCTATCCTTCCTTTGACCGGTTCTGCCATCTGCTGGTGAACCGCCGGATAACCGGCGTCAAGCGGGTCGGCAAATATTTGATCATTGAAGTGAAGCCGCATCGCGTCCTATTCTTCCATCTGCGGCTTTCCGGGGCGTTGATTCTGAGACCGCTGGATTCCGATTTTGAACGTTTCACGCGTCTGGCGTTGAAGCTTGATCGCTGCTGGTTATTCTTTGTCGAACCGAGAGCGCTGGGCCGGGCGTATCTGCTTACCGGCAAAGAACGGCCCGCGTGCCTGAAAGGATTTTACCGCTTGAGCCCTGAACCGCTGTCCCGGGAATTCTCGACCGAGTACTTCCAATATCAGATCAAGAAACGCAAAGGCCTCATCAAGGCGTTATTGCTTAATCAGGATATCTGCGCCGGCGTCGGTAATATATATTCGGATGAGGCGCTGTTCCGGGCCGGTATCCGACCAACCAGACGCGCCAATTGTTTGACCCATCATGAAATCGAGCGACTGCGCCGCGCGCTGCGCTCGGCGCTGCAGGACGGAATAAAGAATCTCGGGACCTCGATATCAGACTATCGCCGCACCGACGGCAACAAAGGCAATTTTCAAAAAATGTTGTTTGTCTACGGCCGCGAAGGCGAACCGTGCCGGCGCTGCGGTTCAGCGATACGCCTGAGGAAAATCGGCAACCGCGGCACCCGCTACTGCCCGAAATGCCAGAAGTAGCCGCTAGACGCTTAGAACTAAGTACACGACTTTTGCGTTTTTTAAGGAAGATAAGATTTGGGCTCATTGGCTTAGATGAGCCTTGCTTCGCCCAAAATTTATCTTCTAATTGAATTTACAAAAGTCGTGTAATATGTCGTTAAATCCGAAATTCGCAATGCCATTCACGAGGGCTGCGCCCTGGAAGGGATTCTTCGAATGGGATGGAGAGCTACGCTCTGGAAGGAAGTGCTCCGCACTGGAATGTGCATCAGTTTGTTCAGTTATCCGGCATCGTGAATCATGTATCAGTCTTTTAGGTTTACGGTTTCTCATTGACACTGCCCCAAATATCTATATATTTTATCGATGAATGACTTTCCGCCAGCTTACGATCCCGGCGCGACCGAAGAAAAATGGTATAAGTTCTGGCAGGACAACGGATTGTTCACTCCGGACCCAAGATCCGGCAAACCAACCTATACGATCATGATACCTCTCCCTAATGTTACCGGACGTCTTACTCTGGGACATACGTTGAACAATTCGATCCAGGACATCCTGATCCGCTATAAGAAACTTAACGGTTTTGAAACGCTGTGGATGATGGGAATGGACCATGCCGGGATCGCAACCCAGGTCGTAGTTGAGGACAAGCTTCGATCCGAAGGCACGAACAAAGCCGATCTTGGCCGGGAGAAGTTTGTCGCCGAGGTCTGGAAATGGAAAGAACAATACGCCGAAGTGATTCGTAAACAAATCCGCAAGATGGGTTTTGCCGTGGACTGGACAAGGGAGCAATTCACCCTCGACGAAAGATATTCCCAGCAGGTGATCCGGGTGTTTGCCGCTCTTTACGACAAAGGGCTGCTCTATCGCGGTGAATACATCATAAACTGGTGTCCCCGCTGTGGCTCTGCCCTGTCCGACGAACAAGTGGAGACCGAAGAAATCCCGGGCAAATTGTATTACATAAGATATCCGGTGAAGGATTCCAACGATCTTGTGACGGTCGCCACCACCCGGCCCGAAACCATGATCGGTGACACCGCGGTATGCGTGAACCCGGGCGATAATCGATACACGCATTTAAAAGGAAAAACCATAATTCTGCCGATCATGAAGCGGGAAATACCGGTCATCTTCGACGAGTATGTCGATCCTGAATTCGGCACCGGCGCGCTAAAGATCACTCCGGCTCATGACGCCTATGACTTCATCCTTGCCCGCAAACACGGGCTGGAACTCATAAACATCATGAACAACGACGCGACCATGAACGAAAACGCCGGCCAGTATCAAGGATTGAACCGTGATCAGGTCAGGGAAAAAGTGCTCAAAGAGCTCGAAGAACAAGGCCTGCTTGAAAGAACGGAGAAGTACCGGCTGCCGCTGGCAAAATGCGAACGCTGCTCGACCCCGATCGAACCGCGTATATCAAAGCAATGGTTTGTCCGCATGAAACCGCTCGCCGAACCGGCGCTGAAGGCGGTTGCCGAGGGCCGGATCAAACTGCACCCGAAACGCTGGGTCAACCTTTACAATCACTGGCTGGAGAACGTCCGCGATTGGTGCATTTCCAGACAATTATGGTGGGGACATCGTATCCCCGTATACTATTGTCCAATATGCCATGATGGAAGTTCCGAAACCGATCAGGGCATGATCGTTTCCGAACGCCGGCCTGATTCGTGCCCGGTCTGCGGCAACAAGCAGATGAGGCAGGACGAGGATGTTCTTGACACCTGGTTTTCTTCATGGCTATGGCCGTTCGTGACCCTTGGCTGGCCCGATGAGACCGAGGATTACGCGCGCTTCTACCCCACCCAGACCTTGGTTACCGGCTGGGATATTATTTATCTGTGGGTGGCTCGCATGATCATGGCCGGGATCGAATTCACCGGGAAAATCCCGTTCAGCGATGTCGTATTCCACCCGATGATCAGGGACGAGAAAGGCCGCAAAATGTCAAAGAGCCTCGGCAACTCTCCTGAACCGATCGATCTGATCGAGAAATTCGGCGCGGATGCGCTGCGGTTCGGCATTCAGTTGATAACTCCCCGGGAGCAGGACGTCCTTTTTTCCGAAAAAACGGTCGATGTCGGCCGGCGGTTCTGCAATAAACTATGGAATGCTGCCCGCCTGATCGCCATTAATCATGCTGATCAGGAAGCCGGCATTCCGGAAAAATTGACTCCTTACGACGCATGGATACTGAAAGAGACGGATCAGACGATCGAGCGGGTCAATGACTACTATCGCGGTTTTGAACTGAACAATATTGCCCGGGAGCTTTACGGTTATGTATGGCACCAATTCTGCGACTGGTATCTTGAATTCACGAAGTTAGCGCCGACGGTCCAGGTACCGCGATTCCTGCTGAAACAGATAATCATAATGCTTCATCCATTCCTTCCCTTTATCACTGAAGATTTGTATCAGAGGTTTTCATTCGGCAAAAAAAGCATAATGCTTGAGTCCTGGCCCGGCCGGATCGCGGTAAAAGACGATACGGGATCGGTTATCAAATACAAGGAGTTAATCGAAGAGATAAGAGTCGTCAGGGGAATCTTCAGATTCGCCCCTAAGGAAGAACTGTCCGTGGTCATCAAGACCAGCGACCGGTTCAGAATTTTTATCGCCGGCAATCTACCGGTGATCAAGAAGCTTGCCGGCGTCGGCAGTGTCGAATTTGACCGGCCGGTCGACGGCCCCTGCGCGACTATCGTGCTGTCTGAGGTAGAATGCTTTGTCATGCTGACCGGACTTGATCCAAATAAAGAAAAGCAACGATTATTAAACGAACTTTCTTTTTTGAGCGGCCGGATCGACGAAATCCGGAACCGGTTGGTGAATCCCGGGTATCTCGAAAAGGCGAGCGAAGTCACGAAATCAGGCGAACAGAAAAGATTCGATGATTTCATCGACAAGAAAGCAAAAATCGAGAGGATGATGAAGAGATTATGAAATATCTCGGTTGGATAATAAGCATTGTCTTGATAGCCGTATTCGCGTTCGTGTATCAAACCCGGTATCGTCCGCTCAAACGCGATATCGACAAACTGGAAAGCGAAATTGAGATGTGGGAAAGCGTGCTCAAGGGAGAAAAAGGGCTTACCGGTGACCGTAATCGTTTTCCGGTCGAGCGATTCTTCGAGGGCAACCGATTAACGCCGTATGCCGAAGTCGAGATGCTCCGCCGTTTCGATCCCGGTTACAAAGGAATCGAGATTTATGTCTCGGCCTATCATCCGCTCGAACGAGCCCGTGAAATAGTCCGGTTTTTCGCCGAACAGCGAATCGAATACCGGCAATCCAGGATCACGATCGAGGCAGACAGTATCGAGCGTTTTGAATACAAGTTCATGAAATGATATGCCCCGGACCTGCTTTTTGCTGAAATATCTTATCTTCATTCTTCTGCTCGGCAATGCCGCTTTCGCGGGAAAGAAGAATGCGCACGTCGCCATGGCCTGGTGCCTAATTCCGGGCGGCGGTCAGTTCTACACCGAACGATACATCTCCGGTGCCGCGATCGGTACGGCTCAGATAACGTTGGGGTACTACGCGATAAAATATCATCGTGAACAGAATTATGCCGGTAGAAACTCCACGCTGTGGTGGAGCCTTTTCGTGTTCGGATATTCTCTTGCCGATGCCTATGTCGGGGCGAAAATGCATGGTTTTGACGTCGAATGCGACCTTGATCGGATCGGCTTAAGTTATCGGATAAAATGGTAATACTCAACGGCAATGATCTGGATCTCATAGCGCTGCGGCGTATCGCGGTCGATCGGGAAAAAGTGAGAATTTCGGCGGCCGCCGCAAAACGCATCAGCCAGTGCTGGGCCTACCTAAAACGTCGGACTACGGAGAACAAGGTTATTTATGGCTTCAATACGGGTTTTGGAGCTCTGTCCCATGTGAGAATCGGAACCGGCGATCTGCGTCAACTGCAGAAGAATATTCTTCGCAGCCATCATGCCGGGGTCGGCGATTTTTTTGCTCCGGAGTTTGTCCGCGCCGCAATCAGCCTGCGCGTAAATTCACTGGCAAAAGGGAATTCCGGAGTATCGCCGGATCTGACCGATCGGTTGGTATCGCTGCTGAACAACAATATTATCCCGGCAGTTCCCAAAAAAGGATCGGTCGGCGCGTCGGGAGATCTCGCGCCGATGGCTGCGATCGGGCTGGTGCTTATCGGTGAAGGCAAAGTCCTGCGCGGCTGCCGGACGATCGCTGCGGCGCGCGCCCTGACAAAGCATCGGATGAGACCCATGTCGCTTTGCCCCAAGGAAGGTCTTGCGTTGATCAACGGCACTCAGTTCTCCACCGCGATTGCCGCATTGCTCAATGAGCAGGCTCTTTATATATGCGATCTTGCCGATCACATCGGCGCGATGAGCCTTGATGCGCTGCGCGGTTCGATTGCTCCTTTTGACCGTCGCGTTTTCGATGTACGTCCCTACCCCGGAGCGATCGCATCGGCGAAGAAGATTCGGAATGCGATCAAGGGCAGTCAGATACTCGCTTCGCACCGCAATTGCCGCAAAGTGCAGGATCCGTATTCGCTTCGCTGTATGGCTCAGGTTCACGGCGCGGCCCGCGACATTTTTGTATTTTCAAAACGTACGCTTGAAACCGAGATGAATTCGGCGACCGACAATCCGCTGATCTTTCCGGACCGCGATCTGATTCTCAGCAACGGCAATTTCCACGGCGAACCGGTCGCCTTTGTCCTCGACATGATGGCGATCGCCCTGAGCGAACTGGCATCGATCTCAGAACGCCGGGTATTCCGTCTGCTTGACAGCAAATTATCCGGTTTGAATCCGTTCCTGTCCAGGCATCCGGGTCTAAACTCAGGGTTCATGATGACTCAGGTCACGGCCGCGTCCCTGGTATCGCAAAACAAGATACTGAGCCACCCGGCTTCGGTTGATTCGATACCGACCTCGGCAAATCAAGAAGATCATGTCAGCATGTCAATGAACGCCGGTCTGAAAGCGCTGGAAATACTGGAAAACACGAAATATGTTCTGGCGATCGAGTTGGTCTGCGCGAGCCAAGCGATAGATTTGCTAAAACCGATAAAGACATCGAACAAACTGGAATCGATAAAGCGGAAAGTAAGACAGACCGTGCCTTTTCTGGACGCCGATCAACCGGTTGCGCGGTTCATTGAGAACGCAAGGCGTTTGATCGATCAACGGGCACTGCTGTAAACGGCTATTTCTCCTTATCCCCGTGACGCGGATTGTTCTTGACCAATTGCACCGCCTTAAGCAATTCCACCATCACCTGGGCGGTAAGCTGATCATGACTCAAGTTAAACATCGTCATGATATGGCCGACATTGCTGGAAACATACATCGGCGGAAGCCGGTTAAGCGTCAACGTAAGTATGTCCTGCACGCAATTGTCGCACTGGCACACGGTTGTATCCTCGCCGAACAGATCGGCCAACTTATCACGAACGATTTTTTCAATATAGTTTTCAAACTGCTTCACCATGTCAATCCTCCTCTAAGATAAGAGTTCTCTGAAAAAGTGATCTCATCGGTCATTGAACCTGTCCGCCGCCCTGCTTGGCCCAAGCCCTGAACTTACCGCAAGTCTCGAGCCGGTCGAGATATCAAAGGGCGCTGCAAGCTCATTATTTTATAAACAATTCCGAGATTGCTTCGCTCGTTTCACTGCCTCGCAATGACTTTTTCAGAGATTTCTTTAACATATCGATGAACTGATCTTCACTGATGATCTTCAAACCCAGGTCTACTGCTCGGTCATACTTAGCGCCGGGATTTGACCCGGCAACCACTATGTCAACGGCCTTTGACACTGAGCTTGATACCGTACCACCCTGTTTCCTGACCAATTCCTGAGCCTGCGTTCGATCAAGATTCGTTAATCCGCCGGTAAACAAAAAAACCATACCCGGGAAAGCGCCTTTTTGGGAAGTCTCGGCAATTGTACTAAATTTCAAACCCGCCTTCTTCAGACTGTTAATTAATCTTATGTTCATAGCGGTGTTAAAGTAATTCCTTATGTTCTCGGCTAAAACCATTCCGATTCCTTTTATTGCCGATATTTCTTCAACTTCCGCATTAATAATTGTGTCAATATCGCCGAAGTATTCTGCTAATACGTGAGACGCCCTGATGCCAATACCCGGTATACCCAGCGCGAACAATACGGCCGCGAAATCCCTGTTCCTGCTCGCCTGAATTGATTTGATGATTTTACCGGCTGATTTTTGCCCCATCCGGTCGAGTTCAGCCAGGCCTTCCGGCCTGAGCCGATAAAGTTCGTCAAAGCTTTTTACCATGCCTTTATCGACTAGCTGCTCTACCAGCGAGTATCCCATGCCGGCGATATCCATTGCCGGCCTCGAAACAAAATGAAGTACCAACGCCTTGATCTGCGCCGGGCAGGAGCTGTTCAGGCATTTCCAGTCGGCCTCTTCTGACCGGCGATATATTTTCTCCCGGCATACTGGACAAACCCTAGGAAAGCAAAACGGCGGGCCGCGGCGCGAACTCCCGGGATCGAGTACTCTTATGACTTTTGGTATCACTTCTCCGCCCTTTTCAATCACGACATCATCTCCCGGCCTTATGTCTTTTCTTCGAATCTCGTCTTCATTATGCAGGGTGGCCCTCGAAATGGTCGACCCGGAAAGCAGAACCGGCGCCAGCACGGCCACCGGCGTGATCCGGCCAGTGCGTCCAACCTGAAGTTGTATTTCCACAAGTTTGGTCACGGCCTGAGCCGGCGGATACTTGTAAGCGATCGCCCAGCGCGGGCTCTTTATCGTTGATCCCAACCGGAGGCGCAGACCCATATCATCGACCTTAATTACCAGCCCATCAACGTCAAATTCAAGTTCATTCCTCCGCGCGCGCCATCGGTCAATTTCATCCATCACCTGGTCGATCGTCGGGCACAAGCGAATATGAGGGATGATGCGCAAGCCGCATTGCCCGAGCCTTTTGAGCAGTTGAAAGTGAGAATCGTATCCAGAACCGGAGAACGCAGGAACCGTGTGCACGAATATGTCGAGATTGCGCCGCGCAACCTCTTTCGGGTCGAGCAGTCTGAGGGTTCCAGCCGCGGCGTTTCGCGGGTTGGCAAAAACCGGCTCGCCGGCCTTTTCTTTCTGCTGGTTGATGATTTCGAAATTCCTCCGCCTCAAGAAAACCTCGGCTCTCACTTCGAGGTTCATGAACTCAAGATCATCGGTAATCAATGACAAAGGCACGGCGCGAATGGTCTTGATATTCGGCGTCACATCGTCGCCGGTCGTTCCGTCGCCACGGGTCACCCCGGCAACCAGACGCCCTTCCCGATATCGTAAAGCCACGGCCACGCCGTCGACTTTCAGGGATACCTCATAGGCGGCTTCGCGGCCCAGCAGCTTCTGAACACGGGCATCAAACTCGCGGACTTCCTCCTCAGAGTAGGTATTGTCCAAACTCAGCATTTTGGTCGAATGCTTGACCGGACGAAAGCCGCTCAAAGGCTTTCCGCTGATGCGCCGGGTCGGCGAATCGTCGCTGATCAACTCGGGAAATGCTTCTTCAAGATCGACCAGTTTCCGGTAAAGCCGGTCATACTCTTGGTCTGAAATGACCGGTTTATTGAGAACAAAATAAAAATAGTCATGCCGATTTATTTCATCACGCAATCGCTCGACCGCCTTTTTCGCCTTTGCCCGTTCCACAAAGTATTATAATCCTATTACATTCAGCGTCAATATGACGCTGGGTACGAGGAG
>JBBIHN010000074.1:0-4845 GCA_037446995.1 Caldifarciminota bacterium
CAGCGTATTGTCTATGCTTTATTTGCCAAATACAATAAAAAATGGGAGGATCGCCAATATGCAATCTTTTAATCAAATTTACACACACATATTGACATTACCTCTTTCTATTGGGAATTGTCTTTTTTGCGAAACCTGTTTATACTATGAAACCCCTTCGAGATTACCCTTGTATACCTTCAGATTTTGGTATTATATACAGGGAAGTTTCTTTTAAAGCAGAAGACGGGTTATATTTGAAAGGATGGTTTTATCCGGCTCAGGATACTGTAGGAATTGCCAATAATCTTGTGGGAAGAACGATGGTTGTACCGGATAGTCTAAAGCCAAGAGCAAGAGAGTACAACTATTCAGCAGGCAAATGCCCAACTATTATTATATGCGACGGTGATGCTGGCAACATGGCTTTTTCGATATTCTACGCTTACCACTATTTCACGAAAGGTTACAATGTGTCTCATCCATTTCTGACTCCTTTCTTCCACCTTATTCCCATATGACCGTTTGTCAAGATTCATCTGAAGCAGAACAAGAGATTTGACAATGGCGCAAAAATGTGTAATATTTTTTGATGAATTTTCTATGCTCACAACGGCAGATAACACGGTGTTTGTGGGATGCTTCGTTTCCCTAAATTCGCCTTCGGCGAACTTCACAAACACCGAGAACGTTAGGCGAAACTACCTTGGATGAGGAGAGAATATGACAAGAGCACCACGAAACCGAACAATAACGCTATCAGACAAAGAGAGAGAAGATTATCGCAAGAAGTTACTAAAGATAAATAGGTCTATCTCTCTCGAGCAAATACTTAACAGAGTTATAAATCAGGATATTTTTGAAGTGATAGACTTTCTGCCATCGAAATTTGTAGATCTTCTTTTTATAGATCCGCCCTATAACTTGGCAAAGACCTTCAATACTCGTTCTTTTAAGCAGATGTCAGTAAAGCAGTACATGGACTGGATGGATTCTTGGCTCCAAAAGACTATACGATTACTGAAACCTACAGCATCAATATATATCTGTGGTGATTGGCGGTCATCTTCAGCGATTCATCTACTTTGCGAAAAATATTTTATCATCAAAAACAGAATTACATTTGAGAGAGAAAAAGGACGAGGAGCTAAACGAGATTGGAAAAATAATTCAGAAGATATATGGTTTTGCACTGTTTCTAATAATTTTACATTTAATGCAGACGCAGTAAAATTAAAGAGAAGGGTAATTGCTCCCTATCGAGAAAATGGCATACCTAAGGATTGGACAGAAGAGGAAGATGGAAAATTTAGATTAACCTGTCCATCAAATATATGGACGGATATTACAATTCCATTTTGGTCGATGTCCGAAAACACCCCTCATCCAACACAAAAACCAGAGAAACTCCTTGCAAAGATTATCCTTGCAAGCTCGAATGAAGGAAACATTGTTTTCGATCCTTTCGCAGGTGTGGGAACTACTGGGGTTGTAGCGAAAAAACTAAAAAGAAAATTTGTTATGGTAGAGATAGACAGAGAATATTGTCTTTATGCTATCAAAAGATTGCTGATTGCAGAAGAAGATACTACCATTCAAGGATATTCTGATGGCGTTTTTTGGGAAAGAAATACTCTGAAAGATGTAAAGAACAGAAGTAGTAGCAGACTAAAAAGCGAAGATGAATTACCGCTATTTTCAAACATCAAAGGGGGCAACAAATGAAGAGCAAGATTTTCTACACCAATTCTTACAAAAGAACCGAGAACAAAATCGAAAGTTTTCTCAACAGTTACCCTGATTTTTTAAGCAAGGATATTGTTTCAAGCACAAGAGCTACAGGTGATGCAATCCAGCATATCTTGGAAGATAACTTTCAGGGTATTCTTGGAGCATTCTGCAAAGAGTATTCGGGTAAATTTGCAAGGCGGGCAATGGCTGATTTAGCTTTTATAGACCGAAAGGATTTGTATTATATAGTAGATGTAAAAACTCATAGATTGGAGACCAAATTCAACATGCCTAATCTTACATCTGTCGAGAGATTAGCACGGTTCTATGAAGACGATACAAATTATTATGTTATGCTAATGGTAGCCTACAATGTTGTTTCTGATGTACGTATCCATGTTGAGAAAGTTTACTTTGTTCCGATTGAATTTTTATCTTGGGATTGCTTGACGATCGGTGCATTGGGATGGGGGCAAATACAAATTGCCAATGCTAATAATATTATAATGAATCACGGATACTCAAGGAAGAAATGGATGTTACAGTTATGCAATATTCTATTTGAATATTATCCACGAGAAATCGGGAAAATTAAAGATAGAATAGAGTATTTCAGAAAAGTCAAGACACGATGGGAAAAGAAAAGAGATATTTGGGAATAAAGGTAGCGTCGCCTAACAGAGTGTATCTGGCTTCGTGCCTTCGGTACTCCGCCCAAATTCCGCCTTCGGCGGAACTTCTTTTATGCTGAGAACGTTAGGCGAAATATTGGTATTTAAGATTGAAAACAGGTAATCACTATGGACCAAAAGGAAACAAGAAAAACAGTTAGGACATTCGCCTTGGCCTCATTTTTAAATGACTTGGGCTCTGATATGATTTATCCAATCTGGCCGTTATTTGTAACGTCTGTTTTAGGCGCGCCGATGGCTGTTCTTGGCTTGGTCGATGGTTTGGGCGAAGCAATCGTTTCGATATCGCAAGCGGCTTCCGGTTACATCTCTGACCGGATAAGAAAAAGAAAGGTTTTCGTCTGGGCAGGTTATCTGTTTGGATCGCTGTCAAGAGTCGGTTATGCCTTATCGGCAGTTTGGCAGCATTTGATTCTATCCAAAGTTTTAGACCGGGCAGGGAAAATAAGGAGTGCTCCAAGAGACGCTATTATTGCTGATATTTCCTCAACAGACAATAGGGGCAAAAACTTTGGATTGCTTCGATCAATGGATAATCTTGGCGCGTTTTGTGGTATTATCATTTGCATTTTGTTTTTCAAATTATTAGGATATAGAAAGTTATTCTTATTAGCAGCGATACCATCGGCAATTGGCGCATTATTGATTTTATCTTTGATAAAAGAAAGAAAACCTGCCGATGCTAAAATCTACAAAGGACTTGCGCTGAAAGATCTGGATAAGAATTTTAAATTATTCCTCCTATTAAGTTCTTTGTTCGCCCTTGGTTCTTTCAGTTATTCCTTTCTCTTGATATACGCAAAGGAATTTGGTTTTCAGGTGGCATTCGTGCCTGTGCTGTATCTGGTATTTACCGCTGTTGCCGCTCTCTTTTCCTTGCCTTTTGGCAGACTTTCAGATATAATAGGTAGAAAGTCGGTATTGATGCTATCATACGGTCTCTGGGCATTAGTATGTCTGAGTTTTATCTTGATCCAGAGTTATTTGTCGATTATTTTGACGTTTGTTCTGTACGGTTTACATGCCGGGGCATTACATCCCGTCCAGAAAACCTTTGTATCCGAGCTTGCTCCAACCGAATACCGAGCCAGCGCTTTAGGCGGATTTCAAATGGTCATTGGTTTGTGCGCCCTTCCGGCGTCCTTAATTGCCGGGATATTCTGGGACAAGATTGGCATATTTATGCCGTTTTATTTTTCACTAGGTTTAACGATTTTGTCGATCATAATGCTGGCATTTGTCAAGGAGAAACGAATTGATCGAAAGATGATAATGCCCAAAAGGGCAATTTACCCAGGAGAAAAATCAAATGAAGAATAATGAACAAACAGAACGCCAAACTGCGCACTTAAACGATCATGTTTAGCAAGATTCTCATTGCCAATCGCGGCGAGATCGCGATCCGCGTCGCGCGCGCGTGTCGTGAATTGAATGTCAGCGTTGTCGGTGTTTATTCTGATGCCGATCAAGGATCGCTGCACTTGCAGTATTGCGATGAGACGGTACCGATCGGCGAATCAGCGCCCCGTGAAAGCTATCTCAATATTGAGAAGCTCATCGGCGCCGTCAAGAATACCGGCGCCGAAGCGATACATCCTGGTTACGGGTTCCTGGCGGAAAACGCCCAATTCGCCAAGGCCTGCGAAGAGCAGGGTATTGTCTTTATCGGGCCTTCGTCAGAAGCACTCGCCTTGGTCGGCGACAAGGTGGCGTCCCGTTTGACCGCGAAAAAGATAAATGCGCCGTTGATACCGGGTATGGAGATCCCCGGAAAAGACATCAACGAATTCAAGATTAAAGCGAGAGAAGTGGGTTATCCGGTTATTATCAAGGCTTCGATGGGCGGCGGTGGCAAGGGCATGCGTATTGTCCGGGATGAAAAAGATCTGATCGCGAGTATCGAGGCAAGCCGCAGCGAATCCCGCAGTGCTTTCGGTGACGAGTCGGTTTATCTGGAGAAATATATCGATCAACCGCGCCATGTTGAGTTCCAGGTGTTGCGGGATCAGCACGGCAATACCGTTCACCTGTGCGAAAGAGAATGCTCGATTCAGCGCCGTCATCAGAAAATAATCGAAGAAACCCCGTCACCGGCTTTGACGCCGGAACTCCGGGAAAGAATGGGGGAAACCGCGAAAAGGATCATTGAAGCGGCCGACTATGTCAACGCTGGTACGGTTGAGTTTCTGCTGGATTCAAACCGGAGTTACTATTTTCTTGAAGTCAATGCCCGGGTTCAGGTTGAACATCCGATCACCGAATTGGTTACGGGTGTTGATATCGTGAAACAGCAGATTCGGATCGCGGCCGGCGAGAAGTTAACCGTCAAACAGGAACAGGTAGTACAGCGCGGACACGCGATCGAAGCCAGAATCTATGCTGAAGATGCCGAGAATAACTTCTTGCCTTCGCCCGGGAGAGTACTATTCTTGCGGGAACCGAC
>JBBIHN010000074.1:4880-5735 GCA_037446995.1 Caldifarciminota bacterium
TCCGCCTCACTACGATCCGATACTCGCCAAGTTGATCGTTCACGCCGAGACCCGGGATGATGCGACAATGCGCATCATGATCGCCCTGGACGATTACATGATATTGGGAATAAAGACCAACATCCCGTTCTTGAAGCGAATTATGGCCAGCAAGCAGTTCATGAAAGGCGACGTTCACACGCATTTTATCGACCGCAACGTCGATTCACTGAAGCCGCGGCATGATTCGTTGAATGTGGCGCTGGTTGCAGCGGCTCTGCACGCGGCGGGATCGAAACGAGTGTCGGTTCGAACCGAGCACGCGTCGATCGAACGTACCACGCCGTGGCAGGAAGTCGGGCGCTGGGAGATATGCGGCTTGGGCTGATGGTCAGCCGAATACGGGGTTGATGATATATGAATTACCGTTTCAATTTCTTGAATAAGCAGTACGCCGTTGAGTTGATCAAGGACAAAGGCTCGTATCGAGCCGTGATCGGTGATCGGGAGTTCAAGGTCGAACATTTTTCCGTCGCCGCGAACCAGATTGTACTACACATCGACGGCCGGACCGTCGTGGTCTATGCAGCGGACGATGGCGATCAGATCCATGTCGGGCTTAACGGTGAATACTACTCTTTGGAACGCGAGATCGGAGCGGTCTCAAAGAGGAGAACCGGCATTGACGCCAAAGGCAGCAGCGTTGCCTCACCCATGCCCGGTCTCCTGATCAAATTGCCGGTGAAGATCGGCGATCGGGTGTCAAGGAATACGATCCTGGCGATCGTTGAAGCGATGAAAATGCAGAACGAACTGCGGGCGCCGTGCGACGGAATCGTGAAGCGCATAAATCATCAGGAGGGTGATCAAGTGGAC
>JBBIHN010000074.1:5789-9486 GCA_037446995.1 Caldifarciminota bacterium
AAAGCAGAAATACAGCGAAAAAGTCATGAACCATTTTCTCAATCCGCGCAATGTTGGAGTGATAGATGATGCCGACGGCGTCGGCGAGGTCGGCAATCCAGTATGCGGCGATGTCATGACTTTTTACATAAAAGTGGCCGATGACGTGATTGTTGACGTGAAATTCAAGACCTTTGGCTGCGCGGCGGCGATCGCAGTTTCGAGCATGATAAGCGAGATGGCCATAGGCATGAAAGTCGATGATGCCCTGAAGTTGAATAATAACATGGTCGCGGATGAGCTGGGCGGTTTACCCCCAAGGAAACTGCATTGTTCGAATCTCGGCGCCGACGCTTTGCACAAGGCGATTGAGAATTACCGCGCGCGCAAGAGGGGAGACAGATCATGATTCAGAAAGGTAATGATATTGCGGCGATCATCGAAGAAGTCAAGGATATTACCGGCAGCCAACAGGCGCGAGACGCAAAACTGCAGAAAATATGCGAGCTATTGAAGGCGCGGGTTTCCTACTACGATTGGGTCGGTTTCTATATCGCTAACGAAGAGAATCGAGAGCTGATTCTCGGTCCTTATGTCGGCGCGCCGACCGAACATACGCGGATATCGTTCGGCCAGGGTATATGCGGGCAGGCGGCGGCGATAAAAAAACCGCTGATCGTCCAGGATGTTTCAAAGGAAACAAATTATTTGTCTTGCGGCGTCAAGGTCATGTCCGAGATAGTCCTGCCGATAATGAAGGGTGAGCGCGTATTGGGCGAACTCGATATTGACTCTCATACGATCGCGCCGTTTTCAAAAAAGGATACGCGCCTGCTTAACGGAATATGCAATCTGGTCGCGGATCTGTTCTGATCACGCAGTCTGCCCGGCCGCGGCGGAAGTTTTGACGAAAAGGAGGTATGGTGAGTTACGACAATATTATCGTTGAAAAAGACGGTGCGATCGGCACGGTCAAGATTAACCGGCCAAATGTTCTCAACGCGGTTAATGTCGAAACGATACTGGAGATTGAACAGGCGATCAAGGCGTTAGACGAAGACAAAGAAGCGCAGGTCGCGATCATCACCGGCGAAGGTAAATCCTTTATCTCCGGTTCGGATATCGCCCGGTTGGCGGATATGGACAAGGCAAAAGCCCGTGAATACAGCTTGATCGGGCATCGGGTGCTTAATACGATCGAAAACTCAGAGATGATATTCATCGCCGCGGTCAACGGGTTCGCGCTTGGTTCAGGTTGTGAATTGGCGATGGCCTGCGACATTCGTCTTGCGTCGGAAAAGGCGAAATTCGGTCAGCCCGAGGTGAAACTGGGCTTGATCCCGGGCCATGCCGGTACGCAGCGCCTGAGCCGAATTGTCGGTGCCGCCAAAGCCAAAGAATTGATTTTCACCGGTGACATCATTGATGCGCAGACCGCCCTGAGTATCGGCCTCGTGAATAAGGTCGTGCCGCCGGACGCGCTGATCGAAGAAGCGAAGAATCTGGCGCGCAAGATAATCGAGAACGGTCCGGCCGCGGTAAAAGCCGCTAAGCGTGTGATCAATCGCGGTATCGATGTCGATTTCAATACCGCGATCGGCTTCGAAACCGAGGACTTCAGCGGCCTTTTTGGAAGCGCTGAAGCGAGCGAGGGCATGAAAGCGTTTCTGGAGAAAAGAAAGCCGGAATGGTGAAAGGACAAATACCTAAATGCCGAAACGACAAATACCTAAATACCGAAATAGCTTGGACTTTTGTTTTATTTAGGTGTTTGTGACTTTTAGGCGTTTTGGATTTTTGTCTTGATTGAAAGGAGTATTCTATGACGCTCAATGAAAGGCTGGAAAATGTTGCAGTGATCGGCGCCGCAGGTAAAATGGGCAGCGGCATCGCGGTCCTGATCGCTCAGGAGATGGTGAAGTTGAAGTTGATGCCGGAGAACAAGTCAAGGATCTATCGACTAAACCTGATTGATATCAGTGAGACCGCCCTTGACGGTCTGAGAATGTACATGAAGGCGCAGCTTTTGAAAGCGGCCGAGAAGGCGGCAGTAATGCTGCGCGATCTTTACAAAACGCGGGATGATCTGGTCGAGAACGCCGATGTGATAAATACTTTTGTTGACGACGCTTACGCGACTTTGAATTTCGCCTGCGATATCCGCGCCGCGTATAAATCCCATCTCGTTTTCGAGGCGATCGTGGAGAATGAGAAGATCAAGATCAAGATGTACAAAGATCTCAGGAGGAATTGTCTAGACCAGACATTCTTTCTGACTAATACCTCAAGTATTCCAATCGGTTTCCTCGATGAGAAATCGGACCTGGGAGGTCGTCTGATCGGTTATCATTTTTACAACCCTCCGGTCGTGCAGAAACTCGTCGAAGTGATCCACAGCCCCAATACCGTGGAACCGCTTAAACAGCTTGGCGCCGAGCTCGGTAAACGCCTCCGCAAAACACTTGTACCTTCGAATGATGTGAGCGGTTTTATTGGTAACGGGCATTTCATGCGTGACGGACTGCATGCCCTGAACGAAGTAGCGGCGTTAAAGGGCAAACATAAGTTCCCGGGCGCGGTTTATATCATAAATCGCGTCAGCCAGGACTACTTGCTCCGACCGATGGGCATTTTCCAACTTATCGACTATGTCGGCATTGATGTTACCCAGTGTATTCTGAAGGTCATGAGCAGTCATCTGAAAGATCCGAAATTGCGTTCGAGCCTGATCGACAAAATGGTCAAGCTTGGCGTGCTCGGAGGTCAGTACGCGGACGGTTCGCAAAAGGACGGATTCCTGAAATACGAGAAGGGGAGACCAGCCGGCATCTATGATGTTAAAAAACAGCAGTACGTAATGATCGAAGATGATTGGCGTTCCAAGATCGATAAGAAGCTCGGGCCTTTGCCCGATGGTTTTATGCCCTGGAAAGCATTACTGACAAATCCGAAGAAGGAAGATCTCCTGACCGCGCATTTTGCCGGATTGAAAAAGATGAATACGCCGGGCGCGGAAATCTCATTGAGATATCTAAGACGCAGTAAAGAGATCGGCGAGCATTTGATCTCCGGCGGCGTGGCGAAGTCCAAGGACGACGTCAATGCCGTGTTGACCAACGGATTCTTCTGGCTTTACGGACCGATTAATGAATACATTTCATAAAGTATTCAAATACCTAAACACCTAAATGCCCAAACACTTAAACGATAAATTTCTGAACGGCAAAATGCCTGAATGCGTAAACAAAGGATATGATGAATTTAGGTGTTTTGGATTTTTAGGTAATTTAGGCATTTGTTTTTCCGGGTATTTTGGACTTTTGGTTATCTAAGGAGGATTCAATGTCATTTTTCAGGAAAAAGGTTTACGCCTGTGCCGGGTATAATACAATAGCGTTGGGTACGGGGCGCAAGGAGTTTCATCCGAAGAAGCCCCGCCCCGGCATCGAGCACTACATAAAAGAGGCCGGGAAGGGGGCTCTTGCTCAGGTCAGCAATCCCGGAGCAATTGACGAGGGGGTTATCGGTAATTTCATCGCCTCGCGTTTCTGTCATCAAGGAAATCTCGGAGCTTTCTTTCCGACTATTGACCGGTCTTTTCTCTATAAACCGGCGACCCGGGTGGAGGGGGCATGCGACTCAGGCGGACTTGCCCTGGTAGTGGCGATCAAGACGATCCTTGCCGATATCGCCGATGCCGTGCTTTGCGTCGGGGTCG
>JBBIHN010000075.1:0-9429 GCA_037446995.1 Caldifarciminota bacterium
TTTAAGAGCAATTCGGGCGAATATGAGCCAATGAGCCCAAATCTTATCTTCCTTAGAAAACGCAAAAGTCGTGTAATCACTACTCGGTAATCGCTTCTGAATTTCTTACTGAAGAGCGCTTAGCGCCTGGCGAATAGCGTGTAGGGTCATTATTTTCCGACGCAGAATTCTTCAAAGATGCGGTCGAGAATATCCTTGCGCATGACCTTTCCGGATAATTCATCAAGCTGCTCGAGGGCCGAATGCAATTCAAAGGCCGCTATTTCCGGGGTCGCGGCGGTCATGCAATTGGCAAGATACTGGCGCACGGCATTCAGAATGTCGAGATGCCGCGGCCTGGTCAGCAATACGCGACGCTCGCAATTCGACGGCAAGAGGTTGGACCGGATCGTCCGAACAAGCAGATCCATGTTCCGGCCGGTCAGCGCCGAGACCTTGATCGCGTCCCTGAGCATGCCGGTTGTTTCCAGCGCGAGATTGATATCGATCTTGTTGATGACCAGAATCGTGTTCAGATTCTTGGTACGATCATAGAGATCAATATCCTTTTCATTCATCGGTTCGCCGCCGTCAAAGAGCAGAAGAACGAGATCGGCGCATTTCAGAAGATCGATCGAACGCAGTTCGGCGATCTCGTCGGGGCCGGATCGGTCGCCGATTATCCCGGCGGTGTCGAAAACCCGGAGCGTAAGCCCGGCGGCTTCCGTGGTCTCTTCGATGTAGTCGCGGGTCGTGCCGCGATCGCGGTGCACGATCGAACGGTCGTAGCCCAGCAGACGGTTGAATAGGGTCGATTTGCCGACATTGGCCTTCCCGGCGATCACTACCGAATAACCGTTCTTGATCCGCTGCCCGATTTTTGCGTTGGCAACGAGATCATCGATCCGGTCGATCAGCGATTTCAGACTTCCGGTTCGCACCGGATCAACGAGACTGATCTCGTGTTCATCGGGGAAATCGATTGACGCCTCCGCGACAACGAGCAGGTCGATCAAGGCGGTGCGGAATTCGTGGACCATCGACGAGAATTTCCCTTCATAGGACATCATTGCCAGCCGGCGGGCTTCGTCACAGGATGCGTAGACCGCGTCGGCGAGCGCTTCGGCCTGGATGAGATCGATTTTGCCATTGAGCAGGGCGCGCCGGGTGAACTCGCCGCGTTCGGCGCAGCGCGCGCCGTGGCCGCAGATCAAACGGATGATTCGATCGATTATCTGGGGATTTCCGTGGCAGGATATTTCAACGAGGTCCTCGCCGGTGTAAGTATTGGGCGCGGAAAAAGCGCTGATCATAACCCGATCGATCGTATCCTGATCCGCCGCGTCGAATATTTTGCCGAAATATATTCGCCGGGTCTCAAATCCGCCGACCGGTGCCGGCCGAAAAACCTTGCCGATAATTTCAAAAACATTATTGCCGCTTATCCTGATGACCGCGATGCTTGAATATCCGGCGGGTGTTGCGCAAGCTACGATCGTGTCATTGAGTTTCGTCATCGCCAGGCGCAATGATTACATTCTTGCTGACCCCTTTGCCGATCGTATACAATTTGACCCCTTTGATCTCGCTCAGTTTGCTTTCAACGATCTGTAGTTCTTTCTTGGTCAGCGGATCGAGAGCCATCTCCCGGCCGGTTTGCAGCACAATGCGGGCAATAGCCTCGGCTTTCTTGCGGAGAAAGTTATTACGTCGCATCCGGTAGCCGCCGACGTCGACCAGAATTTTCAGATTCGGATGGAAACGTTTGAGCATTCTCGAAATTAAATACTGCAAGGCCCAAAGCGTCTCGCCTTTCTTTCCGATAAGAATTGCGTCGGCATGTTTCGTCTTCACGTTGATGTAGAAACCTTTGTCATCTTTTGATACCTGGACGGTTGCTCGAAAACCGCAACTGGTCAATATATAGTTGGTGATTTCAATAATGTGTTTGCGCGCTTCCTTTATGGTTAAACGGACCGCGGTTTCTTCTTCGGTCTGCGAGATGATTTCGTGATCAATCTCCTCTTTTCTAACCCGCAGAAGCTTCAATCCATTCTCGATCGCCTCATCGACATTCCTCCCAGTTGCTTCAACCGTTCTCATTTTCTACCTCCTCGTTTAATGACGAAATGCTCGGCCAGCGTGAAAAGATTGTAGGTGAACCAGTACAACTGCAGCCCGGAAGGGAAGTTCAAGAAAAAAACCACCATCAACACCGGCATCAAGAGCACCATGTATCTCTGCCGCGGATCGACCGTCGTCATCAGGGATTGAACCAGCATCAAGGCGCCCATTGTTATCGGCAGCACATAATAGGGATCGCGGAAGGAAAGGTCGGTTATCCATAGCGCGAAAGGCGCGTTGCGGATTTCGATCGCGGTATTCAAAGTCTGGTAGAGGGCGATTATGATCGGCATTTGGATGATCAACGGCAGACAGCCGGATACCGGATTCACTTTGTAGGTCCGGTAGAGATGCATCATTTCCTGGTTTAGTCGTTGTGAATCACCTTTGTACTTCTCCTGTATCTTCTTGAGCTCCGGCTGGATCATCTGCATTTTCTGCTGGGCAACGATCATCTGGCGGGAAAGCGGGAAGAAAACGAGTTTAACCAATATGGCGAATACTATGATCACTACCCCGTAGTTCCGGAACACTGAATAGAGGACGTTGAGCAGCAACAATATGAACTTGGCTATCGGGTCGAGAATCCCGCTGTCAATGGTCTTCTCATAGCCGCGTTTATACTGGGCCAGGATCTTTCCTTTCAAGGGCAGCAAGCGAGCGGTGAAAACGATAGAATCGGCGGCGTGGATCACGACGCCGTATCTATGTTTGGAACCGCCGCCGTAGAAACAGCCGAAGGCTGCTACCGCGGTCGGATTATCGTCGAACCGGGCGCTGGTCTTTGGTTTCTGATAATCAAAACGATTGAACGAGAGTTTTTCTACGCCGGTATCGTTGTTGACCGCCAGCATGAAATACTTGTTGCGCAAAGCAAACCACTTCCAGCCGCTAACGTGGGACATTGAATCCTTGATATCTTTGTCGATTTTCTTGACCCCGTCGTTCGCCATGAAAACACCGAAGTGTCTCAGATCATCGCCCGGGTTTTTCGTTTGCGTTATCGCTACGCCGGCCTCGAGGCTCAGCGCATGATTCTTTCCGATCGCGCGGCAGGCGATTTTGAAACCGTAATCGTCGTCGATATAGTATATCTTTTCGATTTCTGCCGGACCGGTTCCGGACACGAAAACGACGTTACGGCCTTCGCGGCGGTAACTGAATACCGGCACGTGCCCGTCAAAACTGCTTATGAAAAGATGCTCTCCTTCCGGGACGATATCAATATCATACGAAGTCAGCTTGAAACTCCTGACCGATGCCCCGGCGGTCGACAGAACCAGGGTGAACTCGGAATTTTCGATCGTCAATAGCTCACCCTCGGAAGGCATCGGGATACGTTCGGGTACCGGGGTAACGGTTGAAGTCGTCTCCGGCGCAGTAATGTCCGTCGCGGCGGTCCTTCTGGGCCGGCTCATTATCACCCAGATGAACAAGATGGCGATAATGATGAGAAAAGCGAGCGTCGTCCTGAGCCGGTCATTCATGACGTCCGCTCCTTTCATGTCCGAAACACGGTCGGGATCGCTCTTCGGGCACCGGATCATAGCCGCCGGCAACCCATGGATTGCAGCGTATTACCCTTTTGAACGCGAGCCAGCAACCGGCGATAGCGCCGTGCCTCTTCAGAGACTGAATCGCATAATCGGAACACGTCGGTTCGAAACGACAGGAGTCCGGCAGTATCGATCCAACCGTAGCGCGATAGACTTTGATAAGGGCAACGAGAGCCGCGCTCATTGTTCCTCGCTGAAATCGAGGATCATTTTACGCGCGGTTCCGGCGCTGATCACGCCACGCGCCAGCAAAACAACCCTGAGTCCTTCAAATATATTCTTGTTCATCCGATATGCCTCCCTCAAAATTCTTTTCGTCCGGTTTCGTTTAACGGCGCTGCCGACATTCCTGGAGGCGATAAACCCGACCCCATGCTGATCTGACTTTCGGTATACAACGGTAATGTTGCCTGACCGAAAGCGCTTGCCGTGAGCGAACAGGTCTCTTATTTCGCTCGACTTAGAAATTATATCCTTCTTAAGAATGCTAAACTCGGTTTTTCCTCTTATTATTTATCAGCTCACAAGTTACAAAACGCCTTCAGACAGTCAGTCGGACACGACCCTTCTTCCTTCGTCTTTTCAGGACGGCACGTCCATTTCTTGTCTTCATTCGCTTACGAAATCCGTGAGTTTTCTTTCTTTTTCTCCGGCTCGGCTGATAGGTTCGTTTCATAATGGGTAGTATATCCATTTTCCCGGTCGGGTCAAGTGTTTTCTTGACGTTTTCAAGATATCTAAGTATAATGAGGTGATCATATGCCGAAGAACGTTCAGGAAATCATGCACCAGCTGACCAAAGCGATAAAATCGATACAATTATACGGCATTAACCATCCGTCGGCGCAACAGGTGTATCAACCTCTCTTCGAGGCATTGACCGGGTTTTTGAAGAATTACGGTCAGATCGAATTGGATATCAACCAATACTCGATCTCGAGCGATAGTCAGGTGGTCTATCAGGAAAGGGAAAAAGATGTCAGCATCGCTTTCCGGTTGTTCCGCGACGGCGTCCGCAACATAAAAATCGTCGAAGAGATGGAATTTGACGAGATGATGCTGTTTCTCGAAGTGATAAGCCAGACCGCGCGGGAGCAGGATATCGCGTTGAACCTCTGGGAATGTAACTTCAGCCACATAGATTTCTATGTCATCGAAGAAGAAGATGAGGATCTGAGCTACGAACTCCCGGTGGAGGAGACAAAGGACATCGATTTTCAAGGCAAACTCGCCGCGATTATCGCCCGGGAAAAACTGGACATGACGGAGACGATCGACCCGGCCTTGAGCGAGGCTGAAATGCAGTCTCTGAAAACTCAAATGGCGCATGAATCCGATGAAGCCGGACGATCGGTTGCGATTTCCACGCTGATCAATTTCCTGCAGCACGACAAATCGCCCGAGATCATCGACAGCCTCAAAGAAATACTCGCCCAGTGCATCGATCAACATGAGTTCCATAACGCCCGTTTGATCGCGACCAGCCTCGAACGATACGCGAAAGTTAATGCGATCGACCGGTACGAACAGGAGAATACAATCCTGGATTTCAAGAATTTCATCAACACAATCGCCGACGAAGCCTATAATCAGTTTCTGGCATTCATCGCTTTGTTCACCAAAAAGTCGTTGCCTTATTTTATCCGCTTGATGCCATCAATTCAACGGAGCGAACGGCTCGAGAGATTCCGCGATCAAGTTGCCTATATCGCCCAGAATGACTATCATCCGGTGCTGGGATTCCTGCAAAGCGGCAGTGTCGATTTGATTATCAACACGGTCGCGGTACTGAGCCGCCTAAGTGCCGAAGGCGTCATCGGTCATCTGGAAGGGCTTGCCGTCCATCCGCGGGTCGAAGTCCGCTGCAGTTTGATCAACGCTTACCGGGCTTTTGGACAACCGGCGCGGATCGCCGGTTTTCTTGATGACGATGAAGCCGTGGTAAGGATCAAATCTCTACAAAGCATCGCGCTCATCGTCTACCCGCCGGTATACTACCGGTTGATCGCCCGCATCAAATCCAGAGCATTCAGCGCTTTGGACATGACCGAACAAAAAGCGATATTCACCTGCCTAATAGCTAACGGGGGACCGGGACTGATCAAGATACTCGAGAAGATGCTTTTTCGCCGGATGCTTTTCGGCCGGAAGCGCTATCGCGTGGTCCGGCGGTTGGCCGCCTGGGCGCTTGAGGAAATAAACAGCGATGAGGCGCGGACGGTCCTGGAGCAGGGTTTGAAGAAAAGAAACGCGGATATCCGCCAGGCTTGCGAAACGAGGCTGAAGCAATGAGCATATATAGCACGGGCAAGAACATGATATCTCTGTTCTACGCGCTGGCAAAGGCCGCGCAGGTCTATGATATTCGTAATGACGTGGTGATCGGCGCCGCCAAGAAATTCGGCCATATTCTCCGCACCCTGCTGAACATCTATCCTCAGATCGAACTGGTAAGATACCGTGAGTATGTTTTCTTCAACAAACAGCGTCTTCGCTTTGAAATCGACGGTTACGCGAGCCTGCAGTTCGTTCATGACAAGATGAAGCGATTGCGGTTGAGATCTATCATCTTCCTGCCCGGGATCAATGAGGAGGAATTGATCCTGCTATGTCTTGCTTTAACCAAGAAGCGCGACGAGTTTCCGTCGGAATTCAATGCCCGGCGGTTAGCCTACGTGACGGTTGAATACGCCGATACCGAAGAATCGGCGCCCGATTTCCTGGAAGACGGACAACGGGTGAAGCGTACGTATTTTAAAGCGCTTAAGGTCACGAAAAATCTTATGAACAATCTATGGAAAAACCAGGCGGTCGACGTCAAGAGCTCCAAGCGCGTTGTTTACGGTCTGGTCAACGCATTATCCCAGGACGAATTCGGATTGCTCGCGCTCACCGCGATTAAGAATTTCGATGAATATACTTACAATCATTCACTCAATGTCGGAATCCTGGCGCTCGCTGTTGGCCAGCGCATCGGATTCGGCAAAAAAGATCTGGCCAGAATCGGAACCGCGGGTATCCTCCATGATATCGGCAAGGTATCGATACCAAAGGATTTGATCTACAAGCCGACCCGCTTGAGCGAACCGGAATGGGAGATCATCAAACGTCATTCCGAATACGGCGTGAAGCAGATAATCAAAACCCGCGGCCTCGACGAAACCGGAATGATATCTTTGATCGTTGCGTATCAGCATCATTGGAACTATAACTACAGCGGTTATCCCCGCCACGACAAGAACTTGCTGCAGAGCATGTTTGCCAAGATCGTCCGGATATGCGATTCATACGACGCGATGACCACGGCGCGCGTTTACCAACCTCTGCCCTACATTCCGAGCATCGCGATTCGGGTCATATGGCGGCTCGCCGGCGAATGCTTTGATCCGGTGCTCGTGAAAGTCTTTGTCCAGTTACTGGGAATATACCCGGTCGGAAGCTGCTTGGAGATGAACGATGGTTTTATCGGTCTGGTGCTCAGGCAAAACGAAGGCCACCCGGCTCAACCGACAATCAAGATTCTGGCCACGAAACAGAAGGACGTCATTGACGGCCCGGTGATAGACCTTTCGGTCGAATCCGATCGTCGCGTAGTCCGCGCCGTTTATCCGCAGCCGTACGGCATAAATCCGGCTGAACACATTGTCTAAACTCTGCCGGCCGCGGCCGGCGAGAAATCCGGATCCGTCTATTCCTTTAGTATTTTTTCCAGGGATTTTTTTAGCAGGTCTACCTCTATTTTGGTGACGAGTCGAGATCGATAGGCGAAAGATATGCGTCCGGTCTCTTCGGAGACAACAACGCACAATGCGTCGCTTTGTTCGGCAATCCCGAGCGCGGCGCGGTGTCTGAGTCCGAACTTTCCGCCGAGCCCGGGGTTATCGCTCAAGGGCAGTACGCATCCGGCCGCAACAATCGAGTCGCCCTTGATTACAATCGCGCCGTCATGAAGCGGTGTATCCGTAGTGAAGATAGTGCGGATCAACGATGAATTCACCAGGGCGTTGATCGTGACCCCGGTGTCGATTATGTCCTTCAATCCTATCTGCTTCTGGATCAAAATCAAAGCGCCGACGTGATCCTCCGACATTCGTTTGACCGCGTCGACTATTTCGTCGATTATCGGCGGTTCCTCGACTCTCAGGAAGAATTTGAACTGGGGCTGCCGGCCGATGCGCGCAAGTGCGTTGCGGATCTCCGGCTGGAAAAGGATAACGAACGCGACGACCCATACTGTCAGGATTGAGTTCATGATCCAGGACAATGTTTTGAAATCAAACCAGCGGGCGATCGACGAAATGACAAAAAACATCACCAGTCCGACCAAGATCGGAGTCGCTTTGGTTCCCCGTATGAATTTGAAAAACTCATACAACAGAATCGCGACCAACAAAATGTCAACGATATCACCGAAGTGAACAGGTATGTAACCGAAAAGCTTCATCTAAATACCCGATCGATAAGAAGGGCAACTTTCTTTGTCTCGACGACGTCATGAACGCGCAGCAGACTGGCGCCGTTTTTGATCAGAAGCGCCGACAGTCCGAGCGAACCTTCCAGTCGTTGCTCAGGCGACAAACCAAACGGAACGCCGACAAAAGATTTTCGGGAATGGCCGACCGCGATCGGCCGCTCCAGCGCCCTGAATTCGCCAAGCCGCTCGATAATCTGATAATTGTCTTTCAGGGATTTACCAAATCCCAGGCCCGGGTCAACAACTATGCTCTCGCGTGCGATCCCGTGTTCGACCGCGTCGTCAATCCGTTGTTTCAAGAACGAAAATACTTCGGCCATTAGGTCCCGGTATCGCGGCCGCTTCTGCATGGTCCGCGGCTTACCCTTCATATGCATGATCACGATTCCGGCTCCGGTCCGGCGGATCAGCGAAGCCATGCGCGGATCGAATCTCATGCCTGAAATATCGTTGATGATCGACGCTCCGTTCTCGATCGCGAATTTGGCGATCGATGCTTTGTAAGTGTCGACCGAAACCGGGATCCGGCAGCTCCTGGTCACTACCGGCAGGATTCCCTTAAGCCGCCGCAGTTCCTCCTTTTCATCAACCGGTTCGGCTCCGGGTCTCGAAGACTCGGCTCCAATATCGATTATGTCCGCTCCCTCCTGTTCCATTTCCCGTGCGGCACGGACGACTATTCTGTCGTTCGTATATCGGTTACCGGAATAAAATGAATCTTGATTGATGTTGATTATGCCCATGATCAAGGTGCGCTCAAAACGGATCTTTCTGCCGATGATCCGCCAATCAAGGGCGCCGGTTGGCCGATTCAGCGCATTCAATGAGGAACCGATCCGACTCAGCCATGATTGCTCGTTGAGGCGCGATATTAGTTTATCGAGGGTTCGGCGGTTGGCGAAAAGCAGGCCGGCAGAACGCTTGCGCCGGCTGCCAAAATAGGCGTCTTTTGGAATCGCGAGGTCGGCGCCGCAGGTCAGGGCAAGTTGCTTGAGGACATTAGCCTGGGCAGAACTCAGGTCGTCGATCTTGACCAGGAAGGATTCGGCCTTGCGCTTAAAGATCGGGTAGGCGGCCGGATCGACACCGATCCTGGCCAGCTCTTCCTCAAGATATGCGTTGTTTATCGTCATGACCCTGCGCATGTTTGATTATATTTGGCTTGAAGACCAAGTCAACAACGAAGACCTACGTTGTTGCCTGCGCGCAGCTTTGCCCTATGCGCATAGTGTCAACAGGAACTAAACACACGACTTTTGTAAATTCAATAAGAAGATAAATTTTGGGCGAAGCAAG
>JBBIHN010000076.1:0-9203 GCA_037446995.1 Caldifarciminota bacterium
TTTTGGAGATCAGGGAAATACCGGTTGATTCGGCGCCAATATCAACCGTACTCGAAGGTCTGATGGGTGTTGTCCGTTCAGGAACCGGAAGGCTGGCCAGGGCAAGGCATTGTGATGTGTACGGTAAGACCAGCACGATTCAGAATCCTCACGGCGAGGACCACGCGGTATTCGTGGGTTTTGCTCCGGGCGAAAACCCGGAACTGGTAGTCTGCGTGTTCATCGAGAATGCCGGCCACGGCGGGCGAGAAGCCGCTCCAATTGCCGGTCGCATATTCGACGCGTATTTTGATCAGCGCGGGCAAGCCGCCAATGTCGAAAAAGATTGACTGCTCAATATTCATTCTCGCCATAGTTCTTTCCGTGATCGGCCTGTTGATGATATACTCCACTTCTGGCCAGGGTATGTTTTTCAAGCAAATTGTCTGGCTGGCGGTCTCGATTACGGTCGCCGTTCTGTTTTCCCGTATTCACCCCCGGTTGTGGTCGTCGGTGGCCTGGATATTGTATTTGGTGACGATCGTCATGCTCATTGTTTTGTTCTTCACCGCCGGCTATCCGAAGAACCGATTTTCAATCGGCAGTGTTACTCTGCAGCCGTCGGAATTCAGCAAACTTACGGTGATTATCTTTGCGGCCGCCGTTCTCTCGGCGCGCAAAAAGCTCTCGCGGCTGCAGGATATCTTGTTACCATTGATAATCTTTATCGTACCCGGCGCACTTATATTTATTGAACCCGATTTCGGATCTTCGCAGATATTGATTCCGATTATGATCATGATGCTTTTCTGGGCGGGCATGCCGATTGTCAAGACATTCGTATTTTTTTCGCCGATCCTGGCCGTCGCGTTGAGTTTCAACATATATGTCTGGGTCGCATATTTTGCCGGATTGATTTTTCTGCTGTACTGGCAGCGGCAGATTGTTGATCTGATCTACGGAATCTCCGCCAATTTTCTTGTCGGGCTATCAACTCCTTTCGTGTGGAACGCGCTCAAACCGTATCAGCGCGGCCGGATCATAACTTTTTTCTCGCCCTGGGTCGATCCGCAGGGTATGTCCTGGCAGATTATCCAGTCAAAGATCGCGATTGGATCCGGCGGGCTGATCGGCAAAGGATTTCTGTCCGGCACTCAGAAAAAACTCGAATTTCTTCCGGAACGGCATACCGATTTCATATTCTCCTGCCTGGGCGAGGAATTCGGGCTTATCGGCATACTCATAGTCACGGCGTTGATATTGCTATTGTTGTATCGCCTGCTGTTATTGGCTCGAGAGACAAAAAATCGATTTGCCGGTCTTGTTGTGGCCGGTGTTTTTGCCTGGTTCGGGTATCAATCATTTCTGAACATTGGCATGACCGTGGGTTTGCTGCCGGTTACCGGCGTGACCCTTCCCTTTATCAGTTACGGCGGTTCGTCAATGCTTGCCCTCTTTGCCGCGATCGGCATATGTCTGGCGATATCCAGAACAAGATACGAATACTGAGGACCGGGCCTGTGGGATTACTTTATGTTACCGCCTAGCCCGGGAGCGGCTTCCAGCCGCAAAGACGTGTTGACAGGCAGGTCGGCTTGACTACAATTATCGAGGAGGCCAGCATGAAGGAACTACGCAAGCACCGAGAAAGGCGCAATAAGGAACGCCGGCGCAATCTTAATGAAGTTGAATTCCGTCGCCTGATCGCGACCGACAAAGCGCGGGATAAGGATCAGCGCGTATATAAGGAGCGCCGAGGAACAAAACGGCGGAAACGCCAAATCGCGCCATGACATCGTTTTCTGACCGATTGACATTATCGGCTTTTTACCTATAATGTGGACATCTATGCCTTTGATTGAATTTGAGTGCAATGCCTGCAAGAATCGTTTTGAGGAGCTGATCTACAGAACCGAAGAGCTGTCGACGGTCAAATGTCCCGGATGCCGTCAGCTTGATGTTATAAGGCTTCCCTCGACGTTCGGTCTGTGCAGCGGCGGCACCTTTTCCGGCAATATCGGACAATCATGCTCGGGTTGTGCAAAGACCTCATGCGCAAGCTGTTCAAAATAGTAAGGAGGAATAATGAGGAGAGAATTATTGGTTGAGAAGATCGCGGAGAAATTCGGTCCGGCTTATACAAAAGCGGATATCGAGAGATTAATCGATGTTTTTCTTGATACAATACTCGAGATCTTGATACAGAACAAGCGTATCGAATTGCGCCGTTTCGGCACTTTCGAATTAAGGCGCCGTCCGGGCCGCAGCGCGAAAGCTCCAAAAAGCGGCAAGGATTACACTCTACCCGACCGATTCGTGCCTTTTTTCCGTCCTTCAAAGATCTTCAAGGCCGAGATCCATTCGAAGCTGACGCCGTAACAAGGCTTTAGCCGGGCAGCCATTCGACTGCCGGCACCGAAGACAAGTGACCAGAAGAGGTTTTCTGAAACTATTTGGTTGGTGCGCGCCGATTGCTTTATTCGTCGGGCGAGTGCCGCGGCTGCTGTGGGCAGGAAAATGGGAACGATCCGACAAGAACTTCTGGAAGCATGACCGGTTCACCCAGTATACAGTTGACATGACCGGATATGAGCAGGGCGTGGTTAGGGCGAGGATCGACGGTACCTGGCGTGAATATGTTTTAAAAAGCGCAAGCAGGGATTTTGTGAACTGGAATACGAGTAAGCGTCTCGATTTTCTTGAGGCGATAAAAAGCGGGAAAATGCCCGGATGGGGGGGACCGCATACCGGGTCAGTTGCCACCTACGGTCAACCGCGGCGTGATTCAGAATTTTCGTTGAATAACGCGGTCAAAGGAATCGGATTGGCCCCGGCCGACGGCAATCTGGACAAGGCGATCGCTTTGCTCAAGAATAATTTTGACAAACCCATGAACGAAAAGATGGAAGTATTGAAAACCCTGTATGCGCGAGAAGATTTTTTTGACTGGCGAAAGCAAACCTCTCTCGAATTATACGCCCGGCCTGATTTTGAAACTCATACCTTTCTCAATATCATGGAGAATCCGCTGGCCACGATCGTTTTCATCGATATTCCTTCTTTTGAGATGCGAACCATCGCCCGGATTGTGCACCCGGAAGACGCCGATGCGATCCCATCGGAACGCAAGCTTGTTGAGTTCGTGAATTTGGCTCATGAATTCATGCACGGCAAATTCGGGCGGCAATTCCCCCTGCTGCTGTTCTATGTCGTTGAAGAATTCGATAACACGCCGGGATCAAAACGGGGCGTCCGCACCGTGCCTCCCCGGCCGGACGAATAGAGCATAAGAAGAAGAACCGAGTAAAAGGCTTCTTGAGCGGCCGTTGAAAAACAACTAAAGAATCACAATCTGCGCGGTCCAGCGGTCATCGCCGGTTTCGACTATCAAAAAATACACGCCCGGATTCAGTCTAATGCCGTTGAATTCTTTGAATATATCGAGTCGGTGACGAGCGGCATTCAGGTTTCTGGTCGCGGCGGCGATTTTCCGGCCGGCAATATCGATTATCTCCAGTTTCACAGGACCGCCCGCCATCAGGTTGAAATCAACGATTGCTCGATCCCTGATCGGGTTCGGTTTCACCGTCAAGTTCAGCTCGGCGACCTCGGTCCGGCGTTCGCTGACGCCTATGTTGTGTCCTTTCGGTATCAGGTAAGGGTCGGCCAGCAGGGTCATCCCGTAATGCCAGCACATACGCATAAAATTCATACCGACCGAATCATAAATGCATTCAAACCAGTATTTGAACGCATTGCCGAGGTTGCCGGTTTGTCTAAGCGGGCGGTAGAAATAGTTAAAGTCGAGCATGCTGCCGGTTTTTGTCGAACCGATCGCGCCGGCCCCGCTGGTTGCGTTGAACACGCTCCGGGTGCCGCCGCTGGCGCTGGTCGTGTAGCGGCAGAAAGAACATGCAAAATGGTTATAAAAATTGGTCGGCGGGTCCTGGCTTGTATACTCACTGGCATAGTAATAATCATAGTTTGATCCGCTGTTGTACGCAAATTGATGCAGGCTCGGCGAGGAGTGGGCGAAAACCGATACCCAGGCCTGGCTAGTATTCAACTTATTCCGGTATATTGATGCCCTGGTTGTTTCCGGATGCCAGTAGTTCATGGTGTCTGAATAAAGCAGTGAAACATCGCCGGCCCATTGCCCGGCCCATGGTATCCAGTCATCATCGACAAATACCAAAGCGCGTTGGGTAAGCAGCAGCGTGTCATGGCGGAACGAATTATTTTTGCGAAAATAGTTCCGGAGATGAGTTGTATCGTTGCCCAGTCCATAAGGCCAGAGCCGGCCGACATAAATATCGGGTTTGACGTGGCCGGTATGCCCGTCATATCGTCCGTTGCCGGTATTCATAGTATCCAGCCAGTTGCCGTCAAGGTCCATGTAGAACAGATCGATCGGAAAACTCACATAACCATATTGATTGAAGTCGTTCGCTATTTCATACCAGGCTACCGGTAGATTTCCGATCAGCACGGTGCCTTCGATAGTCGCCGTTTCGCGGAGATCGATAAGTAAGGCTCTCAATGATTCAGGGGTGCCGCCGCTCATTTGACACATGTAAACCGTATGACCGTCAGACTGCAGATTGGCCGAATAAGTGTTTAACTCCTGACTCAGGGGCGATGCAAGGCTTGATTCGACAATGATCGCGACATTGCCGGCGCGCCCGTCCCCGTAGCGGATATCTGATAATTGCCAGTGAAAAGGCGTATAAGGATGCTCGGCTATCCAATCCTCATATCGGTCGGGCGCGGACCCTTCTGGCCCTGCCCAGCGAAGCAAAGTCACGTTGTTCTGTGCAAACGCCAATATGGCGATACCGCATATTATCAATAGTTTCATCTTAATCTCCTTCTTGGGGATTATAATACAATTAAGCCTCACGTCAAGATGCAGCTAAACGCTAATCGCTAATCAGGATGGCAGCATATCAGAGCATCAGAAAATCAGTAGGCAGATTATCAGAATATCGGCCGATCCGGAACAGAGAACTGATATCCTGTTCTACTGGTATCCTGCCCACTGATCTTCTGGTATTCGGATACGCTTTCCTGTGGAAGTAAGGGCTTCGCCCTGGAATGGAGTGCTACGCACTGGAATATGAATCAGTCTTTTAGTTATCATGTATCAGACAGTTCAGGCATTTAGGCATTTTCCGCCTCTGCCAGAGGCAGACAAGAAAGGCGGATCAGCTTCATCAGGATACTTGATAATGAGGAGGCTGAAGGCATTCAGGTATTTCGGTATTCCCCGCCGCGCCGTAGCTTGACAACGAGATGTTTACTAATATAATCAGCCGATGAGGTTTTCGTTTGACAAACTTAACGAAGAGCAGCGCCGCGCGGTTATGATCGAACGGGGACCGATTTTGATTTTGGCCGGCGCCGGAAGCGGGAAAACCAGAGTGATCACCTATCGCATCGCCTATTTGCTCAGTAATCGAATCAGCCCGCCCCGCGGAATTCTCGCGATTACCTTCACCAACAAAGCCGCCGACGAGATGAAAAACCGGATAGTTTCCATGCTCGGTCGAACCGATGTCTGGATCCGCACGTTTCATTCAACCTGCGCGCGGATTCTCCGTGAAAGCCTTAGGCGCGATCGGTTATCGGCCGACATCATCGAAAGAAAGCCGAATTTCACGATCTACGATGAACATGATCAGCAAACGGTTATCAAAGAGTGTTTGAAGGATCAAAATATCGACCTGCAGGAGTGGTCGCCTGGTCTGGTCGGTTCGTTGATCAACCGGGTGAAGCAGGATCTGGGGAAAAAGGAAAGTATCGACAACAGCCTTGTCCGGAGCCTGTACCAGGAGTACAATCGAAAATTGGCGCAGTATAATGCGGTCGATTTCGACGATCTGATCGCTCTGACGGTTAAGTTGTTCCAGCGGAATCGCCCGGCGTTAGAACATTATCAAAGGCGGTTCCAGCATATCCTGGTCGACGAGTATCAGGATACCAATAGGGCCCAGTACGTTCTTACGAAATTGCTCGCCGAAGGGCATCGTAATCTATGTGTTGTCGGAGACGATGATCAGTCGATATACTCATGGCGCGGCGCCGAGGTGCGCAACATCCTCGATTTTGAAAAGGACTTCCCCGATGCCGCGGTGATCAAACTGGAGCAGAACTACCGGTCGACCCGTACGATTTTGAAGGCGGCGTCTTCAGTGGTTGATAATAATGACTATCGCAAGCCGAAGACGCTGTGGTGCGAGAACAAGGACGGCGAGGCGATCAGTTTTTACCGGGCGGAGGACGCCTATACCGAAGCGGCATACGCCGCCCGGCGCATTGTCGAGGGGAGACTTCAGGGGCAAAACCTAAATGATTTCGCGGTATTCTACCGGGTCAATTATCAGTCCAGGGTTTTTGAAGAATGCTTTGTGCGTTTTCAGATTCCCTATTCGGTAATCGGCGCGCTGAAATTCTACGATCGCGCCGAGATCAAAAATGTGCTTGCCTATCTAAAGGTTATCGTTAATCCGCACGACTCGGTAAGCTTGAGGCGGATCATAAACGTGCCAGTCCGCAAAATCGGCGACGCGACTATCGAGAAACTCCATGGATTCTGTGAAGCGCATGGGTATTCGATCTATCAAGGGCTTGCCCGGTCGCGGCAGATAGCGGCTCTGAACCAAAGGACCACCGAACGGCTTATCGAGTTTCACGCGTTGATCGAGGATCTTCGCAAGAGGAATCGGGAAATGGATCTCTCGGATACCGTGATGCTTGTTGTCCGTCAATCTGGGTATCTCGATAGTCTGAGCGGCCGCGAGACCGATGCCGATTACGTACGGCGCAAAAACGTCGAGGAGTTGATCGTATCGATCAAAGAGTACAACAAACAACATCCGCGGGCTTCGCTCGCAAACTATCTGGCCGATGTGTCGCTGCGCAGCGATCTCGACGAATGGGACAGGAACGCGGCCAAAGTGAATCTTATGACCTTGCATAATGCCAAAGGGTTGGAGTTCGATACTGTTTTCATCGCCGGTTTTGAGGACGGTCTGATACCGCATTATAAATCGCGGGGAGAACGATATCAGTTTGAGGAGGAGCGGCGTCTGCTCTATGTCGGGATAACCAGGGCGCGCAAGAAACTGCATATTACCTGCGCCCGGCAGCGACCGTCGTTCAAGGGCGGTACTATTTACCCGTCGGTATCTCCGTTCTTCCGGGAGATCCCCGGGGACGCGGTTACCGGCGCCGCGGCCGATTACGGAGATTGAGAGAATGGATAAGCGGGAAATAAGAAAGCAATTTTTGGTAACCGAGCATTGCGTCTATCTCAACCATGCCAGCACCGGGCCACTTACGGCCCGGGCTCAGGCGGCGATCGATAACTGTCTGCAGACCTACCGGCAGCAGGCGGAACTTGATCTCGACGATTACTGGCGGCGTCTGCATGACGCGCGCTGTTCTGTTGCCGCACTGCTCAATGTTCAGGCGAACGAGATCGCCTTCACCAATAATACGTCCGAAGGCATTTTTATCGGTTTGAGCAATCTGCCGTTGAAACAGGGTGACAAGATAATCGTTATGGATGAGGTATTTCCTGCCGTGCGTTATGTGGTCGACAATAATTTCCCGCATCTAGAGAAGAGTTATGTGAGTTTTACCGGGCTCACCGGAATCGACGCGGTTGACCGGCATCTTGACGATCGGGTGCGCGCCGTGGTAGTTGATTATGTGCAGTATCTTACCGGCGCCATGATCGATATCAATCAACTTGGTGCATTTCTACACGAACGCGATATTTACCTGGTGGTTGACGGCATCCAGGCGATCGGTGCGGTCGAATGCGATTTGAGCCCGGGCAATGTCGATGTTCTTGCTTGCAGCGCCGCCAAGTGGCTGCTGGGCCCTGGCGGGATCGGGTTTGTCTATTTGAACAAGAATATCTGGAAGGACCTTGGCAACGTTCATACCGGATGGCTGGGCGCGGATTGGCATGATTTCTTTGATTGCGGAAAGCGTCCGGCAATGCACGAAGATGCGAGGCGGTACGAGATCGGTACCAGGAATATGATCGGTATACTCGGTCTGACCGAGAACGTCAAATTCATAAATGAGCAGGGTATCAAACAGGTCCATGATGAGGTGGTCAGGCTCAAAAACCGACTAAGGCACGAGATTCAGATCCGGGGTTATTCGGTCATTACTCCGGAAGACGATCCCCAATCCGGCATTCTTACGGTCCGGCACCCTGATGCCGGTCAGGTTCTGCAGCGAATGAGCCGGAACAAAGTAATCATATCGCTGCGCAGCGGCGGTCTGCGTTTTTCGCCTCACTTCTACAATACGCTTGAAGAAATCGAATTTGCCAGCCGTCAATTCGACCTCTGAGCATTTCAACCGCGCGGGTCGAATGCTTCAGCTGGCGAAATTTATGCAGTTACCGCCGAGTTGTTTCGCCTCATAGCAGGCGCGGTCGGCCAGCTCAACCAGGGTGATTTTATTATTCCCGTCGTCCGGAAAAGACGCGATGCCGATGCTCAAAGTGATCTTCGGGTCGGTTGACTGCTGATCAATGCGCTGCCGCATTCTTTCGGCAACTTCGAGGGCGAAAGTGCGGTCGGTCTCGGGCAATACCGCCACGAATTCATCCCCGCCGTAACGGCCGAGAAAGTCGACGTCCCGAATCGCCTCCTTCATGATCCGGCTGAAATCTTGAAGGATCTTGTCGCCGGCCGGATGTCCGAAGATATCGTTGTATTTCTTAAAGTCGTCAAAATCGATCATCATTATTGAAAATAACCGCCGGTATCTCAGCGATCTTCGCAATTCGCTTTCGAGAAACATGTCAAAACTCCGACGATTAGGCATCCCGGTCAGAGGGTCGGTCATTGACAGCAAGCGGGCGTTTTCGTACAACTGGGCGTTGTAAAGGGCGAGCGCGATCTGGGCGCTCAAGCCGGATAGAAGATTGATATCGTCTTGATCAAAGCCATTAATGTTAGGGCTCTCTACATCCAAAACGCCGATCAATCGTTCGCCAATCATCAACGGCAGGCAAAGTTCGCTTCGGGCTTCTTCTACGCCGACATAGTAGTACGGGTCGCGGCTGAGGTCCGGCGCATAGTACATCTTCTTGATCTGGGCGACATGGCCGCAAATCCCGTCAACGCCGATCTTAAGGCGCAGGCTCTTTATCGAATCCGGATAATTGATGTAAGAGCGCGGATACAGTTCCTGTTTTT
>JBBIHN010000077.1:0-9097 GCA_037446995.1 Caldifarciminota bacterium
ATAAAGGAGCTCATCGTGATAAGTATCAATAAATCAACATTTATGGCGCCACCCCAGGATTGCCGTTGTTCAACGAGCCGGGTGGCTCAGATGAGCCTTGCTTCGCCCAAAATTTATCTTCTCATTGAATTTACAAAAGTCGTGTTATTAATGGCGCTTGAATTGATGGCATCGTCAATCGGATCTCAGTTAGGTAAAACGCAACGGTATACATTTTCGTAAATCGTTCATCGACAACGACCTACGAAACCGAATCGCCTTTCGTAACCGATAGCCGAGTTTCGATTTTTTCCTTCGCATTACGCACTACGCGTTACGCGTTACTCAATACCTTCTGCGCTTGCACCAAGTACGCGGTATGAGTTATACTGCGTTCACGCGGCCTGGTTCCCCGTTCGCGTACCAGCAGCTCGCGTTCCAGAATCTCGTTGACCCTAATCCGTATGAACGAGTGATGGGACAGCGCGTCAACCGTCCTCTTTATCTGTTCAACATTCGGACTCCAGCTGACAAAATGATGCCCGCCTTTAAGCGCCGACGCGGCGTGAACAACAACTTCCCATGGCTCCGGCACATCGACAAAAACCGCATCAATATTATCGTCAACAAAACCTTCCCGGCCGATATCCATTGCCCGGAATTCGACGCAAGCCGCCGCCTTTGATCTTTCCAGATTGAGGCGCGCATTCTCGATGAATTCGGAACGCCGGTCATAGCTGAATACCTTTCCGCTCGGGGCGACCAGACGGGACAAGACCATGGTCATGGCGCCGCTGCCGGTGCCGATTTCAATTACCCGGGACCCGGGTTGAATCGCCGTCGCCAGCAACAAATACCCGAGATCTTTAGGGTATACGATCGTGGTTTTCCGCCGAAGCTTCATCATCAAATCGCTTACCGACGGCTTCAGGCAGTAAAAACTGTGTCCCAGATGAGTTTTACCGGCGTAGCCAAAGGGCTTATCGATAATGTCTCGTACCTCAATGCTGCCGTAATCAGAGGAAAGTTTCAGTCCTTTCTGTATCTGAACGAGAAAATCCCTCTTTTCATCGAGATAGATCAAAACCAGATCTTCCTCGCGGATACGATCGGAAACATTGTCGGTCATAGATGCTTGTATCGCCGCGCTATTTCAATATTGCATGTTCTTTGCCGATCTTTTCAAAAACCTCAAGGCAATAGTCGAGATCTTCTTTTTGATGCTCGATCGAAAGGCACATCCTTATCCGTTCCCGGCTTTGACCGACAACGATCTTCTCAAAAAATGCTCGCTTAACAAACGAACTCGCGTCATCGTTGTTATTGAAGTTCAGCACGACGATCGGCGTATCGCTCATCGTGGTGAAGCCGATCTGCTTGAGTCGGGTGATGAAATAACGGCTGTTCTTCCAGAGTTTAGTTAATACCCCGTTACCATTGCTGTTTCTCGCGAGTTCCAGGGCATTAATGTTCACCGCCAGCATGAACTGGGGCATCGGGTTTAATATTGCATTGATGTTTTCTCTAACCTTGTTGATCAAGAAACGTTTAGCGCCGACATAGCATCCAAAACCGCCGAGAAATCGGCTGAAGCTTCCGATTTCCATATTGATCGCGTCATAGAGATTGAACAAATCGATGAATCCTCGTCCCTGCCGTCCCAGCAGACCAAATGCGTTCAACTCGTTGCCGACAATAAAGCATTCGTACTCCTGGGCGAGCCTGACCAGATCATTGACCGGCGCGATTTTACCGATCCATTCGTATATGCCGTCGATCACTATCACTCTTTCCGATTTCGCGTGCAATAAGTTGCCAAGCTGCGCTGGATCGTCATGGCGATAATACTCGACATTACGCTGTGCCATCAGCGCAAGTATTGCCGGACTGGTCTCATAGTCGATAAAAAAAGTCGTTTTGGGTCCGAATATCGAAAGCACCGAAAAAACCGCCGTCAACTCGTCCGGCATGACGATGATACTCTCGGTCTTCTTGTGCTCGCTCATCGCTTTTTGAAGGCGTTCGACCGCGTCAACCCGTCCTTCGGCGGCGACAATTCCTTTGTCCTCGATATTATTACGCGCCGTATCCCTGAGATATTCATTGTTCTTCAGATGAAAACAGTCAAAGGTAAGAAAATTCAGGTAACGGTTGTTCTCATATATGAAAACCGGCTCGGTCGGCAGATAATCAGGGATCTTTGCATTATCGGAGAACAAATGTACCTGATATGGTTTCATGACGTGTTCTTCCCGCAGCACTTCTTGTATTTCTTGCCGCTGCCGCACGGGCACTTATCATTACGGCCGACCTTTCCGGCGGCCGTAACCGCAGTCCGGCCTGAAACCGCGCCGGCCGGCGGACCTATTCCTGGTTTATGTTCCTGAACTCTTTGCGGACGGCGAACCTGGGGCCCGGGCTGGGCGCGGAAAACCAATCCCGAGGCTGTTCTAGCCGTATCGATCAATGTTTCGTCGTACATGCGAAACGCTTCCTGCTTGTATTCGATGAGCGGATCTTTCTGGGCATAGGCGCGCAGTCTAATTCCTTCGCGCAGAATATCCAGGCCATAAAGATGATCGCGCCATTTGCTGTCGAGCGTATGCATGAGCACGAATTTCAGCATATCATCAAAAACATCAGCGCCAAGCTCCTGCTCACGATAAGCCAGTTTTTCCCGTGCCCGCTCCAGCATCAGATCCAGCAATGTCTCCTGTCTCGTTTTCATTATTTCTTCCTGATCGATAGTGAAATCGGTCAAAAACAACATGCTGTATTCGGCCTTTATTGCCTCCCAATTCCAGTTTTCGGGATTGGTTTTCGGATCGGTATGCTTGAGCAGAATGTCCTCGATCGCCTCCTCGAACAACTTCGCCATACGGTCTTTCAGGTTTTCGCCTTTCAGGATTTCGTCGCGCATTTTGTATATGTATTCACGCTGGCGATTCATGACATTGTCATATTCCAGCAGATGTTTGCGAACCTCATAATGATTCTCTTCGACCCGCTTCTGGGCATTGGCGATCGCCCTGGTCACCAGCGGATGAGTCAGCGGTTTCTGTTCTTCGCCGCCAAAACGGTCCATAATCTCGGCAACGCGGTCCCCACCGAATATTCTCATCAGATTATCCTCAAGCGACAGGAAAAACCGCGTCGAACCGGGATCCCCCTGGCGGCCGCTTCGGCCCCGCAATTGATTATCAATGCGCCGCGCCTCATGCCGCTCGGTTCCGATGATATAGAGACCGCACGGAACGTCGCGCGCGCACTCACTCTTTTTCTGGTGATCGCACGACGAACAATCCTGATCCAGGCATCGAATACAGCAGTTACTGCATTCGACGACCTTCTCGCCCAGCTTGATATCGGTTCCCCGGCCCGCCATATTAGTAGCGATCGTCACCGCTCCGGGCTGTCCGGCGCTGGTCACGATCACGGCTTCGCGCTGATGATGCTTGGCATTAAGTACTTCATGCGGTATGCCGCGACGCTGCAGCAATTTGGATATGACCTCGGACACATCGACCGAGGTGGTGCCGACCAGGATCGGCCTTTTCTCCTCATACCATTTTGCGACCTCATCGACGATCGCACTGTATTTTTCGCGGCGCGACCGGTAGACAATATCCTCATAGTCAATGCGCCGCACCGGTTCCTTGGTCGGGATCTCAACAACATCAAGCTTGTATATTCCCCAGAATTCATTGGCTTCGGTCGCCGCGGTGCCGGTCATGCCGGCGAGTTTTTCATACATGCGAAAATAGTTCTGTATCGTGACCGTCGCGAAAGTCTGGGTTTCCTCCTGCACCCGGACACCTTCCTTGGCTTCGATTGCCTGATGCAGGCCGTCGCTGAAGCGGCGCCCCGGCATCAAACGGCCGGTAAACTGATCGACGATTATCACCCGGGCATCCTGAACCACATATTCAACATCCTTCTCAAATAGCGAATAAGCCTTTAACAATGCCCTCAGGTTGGCGAGTTTTTCGCTTTTCAGCGCATATTCCTGATAAGCCTTTTCTTTGGCCGCGAATTTCTCTTTGGGCGTTATGCCTTCGCTTCGATCGATGGCCCCGATTTTGCCGCTTAGATCCGGCAGTACGAACATCTCCGGATTGTTCGGCGCGACAAAATTGATCCCTTTGTCGGTCAGATCAATGACATTGGTCTGCTCGTCGATCACAAAATACAGCTCGTTATCGATTTCGGCGAATGACTTATCCCGTAGATATTTCAGCTCGGTTGTTTCGATCAGTTTCTTGATTCCGGTTTCCTGTTCAAGTTTGAGCAGCTGCCGATTCTTGGGCGAACCCCGCCTTGCCTGCAACAATTTGAAACCGAGTTCTTTTTCGTTTTTTTCCGGGTCTGCCTCGTACAATCTCTTCGCCTCGGCAACAATACGATTAACAAGAACTGTCTGAGCCGAATTCAAGCGGCTGACGATTGGATTCAGTTCGTTGAACGCGCTGGTTTCGTGTTCGACCGGCCCGGAAATGATCAAAGGGGTGCGCGCCTCATCGATCAATATGCTGTCAACTTCATCGACGATCGCATAGTTATGACCACGCTGAACTTTGTCCTCCCAGCGCCAGACCATATTGTCGCGCAGATAATCGAAACCGAATTCATTGTTAGTACCGTAGGTGATATCGCATTGATATACTTGTTTGCGCGCTTCATTGTCCATACCGCCCTGGATCACGCCCACGGTCAATCCCAGCGATTCATACACCGGACCCATCCATTCGCGGTCGCGGCGCGCGAGATAATCGTTCACCGTCACCAGATGAGCGCCCTTGCCGGCCAGCGCGTTAAGATACAATGGCATGGTGGCGACCAGTGTCTTACCCTCGCCGGTCTTCATCTCGGCGATCTTGCCCTGATGCAGGACGATCGCGCCGATCAGCTGTACGTCAAAAGGAATCATCCGCCATTCGGTTTCGATTTCGACCACCAGCCATTTCTTGTCGACCAGGCGGCGGCAGGCTTCTTTTGCCGCGGCGAATGCCTCGGGCATCAATTCGTCAAGGGTCGCGCCGTCAGCCAGGCGCTTTTTGAATTCCTCGGTTTTCCGGGGCAAATCGATATCCTTGAATTTGTCGTAATATTGGTTGATCTCTTCGACAATCGGCCAGAGCGACTTTAGTTCCCGCTCGGTCTTGGTGCCGAATACTCTGGTCAGTAATTTAATCATATTTGTACTATTATAGTGATTACAATACGTGTGTCAAGAAACGCCGGCTACCGCATTGAAGCTGCGTGATATGACGACCGGACCAGCGGTCCGCTGACAACTTTGACAAAGCCCAGTCCATAACCGTATTCGGCAAAGAAACTGAATTCCGCAGGTGAATAGTACTTCTTCACTGGATAATGCTTGCGCGTCGGCGAAAGATACTGACCAATGGTGAGGATATCAACCTTGCTGTTTCTCAAATTGCGGATTGTCTCTTTTATTTCTTCGAGATCCTCGCCCAGTCCGACCATGAATCCGCTCTTGGTAATTTGCTCCGGACGCATCTCTTTTGCACCGACGAGCAGGTCCCGCGATTGCTGATAACTGCTGCGCCGATCCCGAATCAGAGACGTGAGCCTTTCCACGGTCTCGACATTGTGACCCAGGACCGAGGGACGGGCGGCAACCACTCTCTCCAAATCCAACACTCGGCCTTGAAAATCGGGGATCAGGGCTTCAATTTTCACGTCTTTCCCTAATGCGCTGATCCTCGATATGGTCTCGGCATACAATCGGCTGCCGCCGTCTTCAAGATCATCCCGGTCGACCGAGGTGATGACAACATATTTCAAATCCATTTCCTCCACCAATTCGGCGACGCGCCGCGGTTCGTCCGTATCGATGACGCCGCCGGGATTGCCGGTCTTGACCGCGCAGAACCGGCAGGCGCGGGTGCATATCGAACCGAGTATCATTATCGTGGCGCATTTACTGTTCCAGCATTCATTGATATTGGGGCAGCAGGCTTGCTCGCAGACCGTCGCCAGGCCATGCTTACGGATCCGATCGTGGATCGCGCGGTACTCGTGACCAAGAGGGATCTTGGTCTTTAACCATGATGGCTTCTTTAAATAGGGTTCTGACACAGGGCGTATGATCCCTTCTTGAATTCTTTCACGATATTATCGATCAAACTATTTTTGACCTTATCGATATCAACCTTCCGCTCCAGCAATGACTGCATGGAAACCATCGTGACATCTGGTATGCCGCAGGGTATGATCAACTCAAAATCCTTCAGATCAGTATTAACGTTCAAGGCAAACCCGTGGAAACTCACCCAGCGCTTCACCGCGATGCCGATTGAACACATCTTTCCGCGATCGGTCCAGACGCCGATCATCTTAGGATGCCGATATGAATTTATCCCGAATTCGGCCAGGGTAGCGATAATCGCCTCTTCAATACACCCGATAAACGGCCTTATCCCGGTCAGGCCGTTACGGATATTGAAGATCAAGTAGCCGACCAATTGACCGGGACCATGATACGTGACATCGCCGCCGCGTTCAATGCGGTAATAGTCTATGCCCTGCTCCTTAAGCCGTTCTTCCGGCATTTTGATGTTCGATTCCTTACCGCTTTTACCGATCGTGATCACCGGATCGTGTTCAACGATCAACAGCGTATCATGAATATCTTTCTCTACCCGCAAGCGGTGCAACAACTTTTGCAAATCCCAGGTCTTTTTGTAATTGCTGCGCCCGAGATCGACGACCAACAGATCAAGCATTATTCTCCACCTTGCTCATCCCCGTTCGAAAGCGAAGAACCGTCCAAATCATTCCTTATCTACGGTCGCGCTGATCGGTATTGGTTTTGCCGGCGGCCGGTACGTGGGCTGAATGACCCGGGCGACCGGAATACCGAGTTCCCGGGATATTATTTTCGCCAGATGCTTTCGGCAGCCTTTACCCTGGCACAATCCCATGGTCACGCGCAGGATTCGTTTCAACTCGTCGATCGTGTGATAGCCTTCATGGATCTTGGCGACGATTTCTTCTTCGGTCACGTCTTCACAGCGGCAAATGACTTTCATGGTTAATTCTAGTCTTAAAAAACACCGAGTCAAGTTAAACCATACAGAGCTCTGAAGAAATATTTTCGCCGGTCATTGCGCCTGTCCGCCGCTTTGCTTGGCGGAAGCCCCGAGTCTGCCAAAGGACGCGGCAATCAAACATCTTACTAACAACACGACTTTTGCGTTTTTTAAAGGAGATAAGATTTGGGCTCATTGGCTCATATACGCCCGAATTGCTCTTAAAGGAGAAAAAAGGAGCTCATCGTGATAAGTATCAATAAATCAACATTTATGGCGCCACCCCAGGATTGCCGTTGTTCAACGAGCCGGGTGGCTCAGATGAGCCTTGCTTCGCCCAAAATTTATCTTCTCATTGAATTTACAAAAGTCGTGTAACATCTATTATGTCCTTATATCAGGAATCCTGAATCGGAAATCAATATAAGGCGGCAGTGGGATCAAATCCTCACTAAAGGACTGATGCACATTCCAGTGCGTAGCACTCCATTCCCGGGCGCAGCCCTCACTTCTGCAGGAAAGCATATCAGGATATCAGGACATCTTTCCATGAATAGTTAGCGATGTCATCAGTAAGGTTAAAACTATCGTCAGTACGCGATATCAATGCCTTTGTAACGATCTTCCTGGCAAGTTGATTATCCCCGGCGATTCTTAATAGAGAATTAGCATGCTTTTTTGTGATTGTCATTGCGCTCTTTATTTCAAATAAATGGAGTTTTCCATCATCCAGCTCAATAATCATGTCAATCTCCAGGCCGTCTCGCGACCGAAGATAATACATTGATACTCTTGAACCGGTATGCAAAAACCGTTTCAAAAAATCGCCGACAACCATTGTTTCAAATAGTGCCCCGAAATTTACGCTTTTAACAAGCGTTTTCACGTTGTCGATTCCCAGTAAAAATGTGCATATTGCCGGGTCAACAAAGTATAATTTAGGACTTTTTACGAGCCGCTTGCCGATATTCCGATAATAAGGATATAACAGGTAAATCTGGTGTCCGGTTTCAAGCAGAGAAAGCCATCTTTTCGCGGTTGGAACGCTTATGCCGATATCCCGGGCGATTTCAGAAATATTTATGATCTGTCCGGTTCTTATTGCGCAAGCTACGATGAACCTCTCAAATTGGCTCAAATCACCGATGCTTGCCAGGTTCCTTATATCCCTTTCTATGTAAGTAGTGATATATGACCCACACCAGAGCCTTCTGTCGACCTTGTTATGTAATGCGATTTCAGGATAAAATCCACGCAGGAGACATTCGGTAATCGAAAGCCGCGGCTGCTTCGATGCGGGGGACACGCCTTTTCGGCGTGCGGTCAGGCTCTTTAGCCTGTTCTTCATATTCTGCGCCTTATGCGCGTTATTGACCCTTTCGGAAATTGAAAGAGGAAGCAGGTATAAAACGGCGCTTCTTCCCGCCAATGTCTGCGTAATGCGATCCATGAGGACAAAATTTTGAGATCCGGTCAGTATCCATTGCCCTGGTTTGCGGTTGGTATCGATCTTTGTTTTTATATAAGACAAAAGTTCCGGAACATATTGGATTTCGTCGATGATAAGCGGCGCTTCATATTGCTTAAAGAAACTCAAGGCATCCTCACGCGCCCGCAATCGCACATCCGGGTCTTCGAGATTCACGTAATTATGACTTTTCTGAAAGAGCATCTTTACCAAGGTTGTTTTTCCCGATTGCCTGGGTCCAGTTAATGTTATTGCTGGAAAGGTTTTTGCTGCCCTCACCAATTCTTTAGCCAGAACCCGTTCAATTATTTTCATCGCCATATTATACCCTGCATATTTAATATTTCAAGTTAAATATTACGGCATGTGGGGTCGAATCTTCACTAAAGGACTGATTCACGATAACTTAACAGATTGATTCATGATAACATAAAAGATTGATACATGATACCTGATACATGATTCAGGATTCAGGATAACTTAAAAGACTGATGCCGGATACAGGATGACTGAAAGAATGATGCCTGATACCGGATTCATGATACAGGATAACAAATAACAAAAAAATGATTCAGGATTCATGATACATGATACC
>JBBIHN010000078.1:0-4503 GCA_037446995.1 Caldifarciminota bacterium
CGGCCCTCGCTCCGCCTTCCGGATTCAATTATGAAGGACTGGATCAGGAGACTAGCCCCGGACCGGTTCCGCTCTTTGGCAATGATGTTCTGGTTATGGCACACGGCATGCCGACAAATGGTAAAATAACTACTGATCAAGATGTGAACAACGGAGATATTTACGTTTCTCTGCTCGTGCCTAAATCAGGCGTTGATGACACGGTATACACGTATCGATCAACCGACGGCGGCAACAACTGGGCTTTGTTCACGCGCCAGTTCGGTACTGCGACAGTCGGCGGCATAAAAGACCATCAAGTGTTGATCGGAAGGGATGCGACTGGAACTTGGTTTTACAGCTTTGTCTTGTACGATGGAGCCGGATCCATGGGCGGTATCTGGGCTCTGAGAATGCGCCGCGACAATACCGACCTGCTGTGGACCCAGGTGGTTGCGTCTGGTGATACGATAAACCGAATAACGGTTGACCGCAATATCGAAGATCCGAACGTAATATTCCTCGGCTATCATACAGCTACAAGCAATATTCGCATCTGCCGGTCAAACGACAATACAAGTTCCTGGACAAACTTCATCTATCTGTCCTCGGTCGGTCGCCGGCCGTCAGTCGCGGCGGGCGGCGACGGTTACGGTTATATTGCTTATCAATACGATGACACTACCGGGATACGGGTAGCCAGATTCCAGAACAATCTGATCACTCCTAACTGGGTTTTCAGTAGTATCGACCCTGACGCCGAAGGCGATTTTACGCCGAGCGTCGCTGCCGCCCGAACTTCGCCCGGCACTTCGCAGGTCGCATGGGTGCTTTACCGTCATCATCATTCCAACGGCAACGCCGACATCCGTGTCAGCCACACAACGAATGGCGGATCATCATGGTCAACTGGCGCAGCCTGGCCGCCGATTGACAATCCACACAACACCTGGGATATGAAATATCCCTATGTCCGCGTCTCATACAACAGCCCTTTGCTTCGAGCAGTTGCGACCGTGCCTGAACCTCCAACCGATTCAATTGTTTACGCTTTTTCACGATCTACATCACCGACCACCTGGGAAGCCCGCGGCGTGCATAATGATTATCGCATTACCGGCGAATACGGAGCGCGCGTCGATTACAGCGCTGATTGTTTAGGCGGATATATTGTATATCGTCAGTTTGCATCGGCAAATGCCTGGTTTGATGCGTATAATTTCACCGGCATCGAGGAGCAGACCGGCGAAAGATCGAGTAATATCGTCCGGCTGGCGCCGAACCCTTCTTCAAGCGCGGCCCGGTTGAGCTTCACTCTTGCCAATGCCGGTTCAGTACACATCTCGATCTATGACGCTGCCGGGAAATTGGTATCGACGATACTTGATGAGCACAAACCAGCGGGCAACTACAACCTGACGCTTGATAACAACAAACTCGCCGCGGGAATTTACTTCGTGAAACTGAATCTTGAGGCCGATCAGATAACAAAAACTCTAACCGTGGTACGTTAATTGCCGATCAGTCAAAAAAAGGGACGGCTGAGCCGTCCCTTTTTTTCTGTCAACTGTTATCAGCTGCCGGTTAACAACTCCTTTATGATGTTATCCGAATTAATTCCTTCAGCTTCAGCGGTGAAATTCGTTAAAATCCGATGTCTTAATACGGGAGGGCAGACCGCAATGACATCGCTGAATTCCGGCGCGAAACGGCCGTCAAGCGCGGCTTTTGCTTTAGCGCCGAGGATCAAATACTGGCTCGCTCTGGGTCCGGCGCCCCAGGCAACGTATTTTTTCACTGGTGAGCCATTGATCGCGATACTTGGTCGGGTTTGACTAACCAAAGCAACCGTCTTATCGATCACTTCTTCGGCGACCGGCATTCTTCTTATCAATGATTGTAACTCGATTATGTCCTTGCCCGCGATTAGCCTCTTCAACTCTGCTTTGTACGCCGAGGTTGTTATCTTGACGATTTCTCGCTCTTCATCGCTGCTCGGATAATCAATGTTAATCGTAAACATGAACCGATCGAGCTGGGCTTCGGGCAAAGGATATGTGCCTTCCTGCTCGATCGGATTCTGGGTTGCCAGGACAAAAAAAGGTCTTGGCAGATCGTAGTTACTGCCGGCGTATGTCACTTTGTATTCCTGCATTGCCTGAAGCAGCGCCGATTGAGTTTTGGGCGGGGCGCGGTTTATTTCATCGGCGAGAACGATATTGGCGAAAACCGGACCTTTCACGAATCGGAAATTCCTTCGGCCCGTGGTGAGGTCTTCTTCGATGACTTCGGTGCCGGTTATGTCGGTGGGCATCAAATCAGGCGTGAACTGAACCCGATTGAAAGATAAATCAAGAATCTGGGCGATCGTATTCACGAGCATGGTCTTGGCTAAGCCGGGCACGCCAATGATCAGAGCATGCCCGCCGCAGAAAACACTGATCATCACCTGCTCGATTATATCCATCTGGCCGACAATCTGCTTGCCGATCTCGGATCTGATCTTCTGATATGTACTGCCAAGACTCAGCAAGGCTTCAGTATCGTTTTTCTTCATTGCTTGAATTCCTGTTGATTTTGTGGATAACCATTAAGATGCCATGTTAAATCATGTTAAAAACTCTCGAAATATCGTGCACTTACACTTATCCACATTCTGTCCGTATTTATCCACAATAGTTCTTGATCATATCATCTGCCCATCATACAAGTGCTGGCGAAGCGCTTCCAGCGGCTCCTCAGGCTTACCGCAATAACCTGCCGCGGTCACGATACGCACCTGAGGTTTAATTCTGGTGAGGACATTGATGTATTCACTCCATTTGAGATCACGCATTAGATGATGATCAATTATAACCGTTTTCACATTAGTGGAAGTGATCACCTTGCTCAGATTGGCGATCGTGTTGTCAATCTCGCTCTTTTTGTATTGACTGCCCATCAAATAAACCGCCGGGCCGTCGATATATAGAATATCCGGCGAGGAATCAATGATGAATTGCATAGCTTCATTGTTCAATGGTCCTTGAACATCCGACGAAAAGAGAAATTTTTCATCTTCTTCGATAAGAACTTCGATAACATAACCGGATTTGTGCAGAATGCCGTGACCGACCGGCGGCGAGAATACAATACGCGTACTGCCGATCTCATAATGATTATTGTCGGCAAGGGTGATACTGCGTGCTTTCTGCTCGATCGCCCCAAGTAATACGCTCGCTCTTTCCTGTTGGCTTGGATTTATGTTCTCGCGCGGGTGTTTTAGATAGATATGCTTATTATCATAGAGGGCCGCATCATCAGGGTTGTGATGATCATAATGATAATGAGTAATGATCACGATATCGGCAATGCTGACCCATTGTTTGATTGCCTCCCACATCTCACGATGACGATCCAGTTCGCGATGATGGGGCGGCAATGAATAGCGATCCGGTGAAATAGAAACTCCTGGATCGATGAATATCTTCGCATCCCTGGTCTCAACATAGGTCGCCATACTCCGGACGCCGAGCGAATCACTTGACACGGGCAAAATTTTCATAATCCCTGATTATCCTCAAGCGGCGCCGGTGCCGGCCGCCTTCAAAGACCGTACTGATGAATTTGTTCACTATAGATCTCGATTTCACCGCATTCACAATCCGTGCCGGTAAAACCAGCACATTGGCGTCATTATGGGCTCTGGCCAGCCCGGCGGTCCGGGCATCGGCGCAAACCGCGGCTCTGATGCCCCGAACCTTGTTCGCGGCGATCGCCATACCCTGCCCGGAAAAGCATATTAATATACCGCGCTTCAGCCGACGGCCGGCGATATCTTCAGCCAGAGCAAAAGCGATCAGCGGATAATCAGCCGGTGCACCGGCACCTGTGCCGTAATCAACTGTTTCAAAACCGCGGTTATTCAAGAATTTCATCAAGTATTTCTTCAATTCGAAACCGCGATGATCAGCGCCGATACCGATTCTCATCGTGAGAGATCCGACTTCACAGGGCTTTTGTCAGCCAGCCGTACTTATCCTCCCGGCGGCCTTCGATTATGTCGAAAAAAGTCTTCTGGATCTCCTTGGTTACCGGACCGGCCTTGCCCTCACCGATAATTATCTTGTCAATGGAACGTATCGGGGTCACTTCGGCTGCCGAACCGGTGAAAAATACCTCATCAGCAATATAGAGAAATTCGCGCGCCAGCATTGATTCCACGACTACATAACCCAGGTCGCGGGCGATTTTCATAACTGTGTCCCTGGTTATTCCCGGAAGTATCGCTGCATGCAACGGCGGAGTATAGATGACTTTATCCCGGATCGCAAACAGGTTCTCCCCGGATCCTTCGCTAACATACCCGGACACATCAAGGGCAATACCCTCGACAAAGCCGTAACTGATCGCTTCCATCTTTATCAACTGGGAGTTCATGTAATTCGCGCAGCACTTAGCCATTGCCGGAAACGTATTCGGAGCCATTCGATTCCAGGATGAAACCATTACATCCACCCCGTTGTCCAGCGCTTCCTGGCCAAG
>JBBIHN010000078.1:4513-8963 GCA_037446995.1 Caldifarciminota bacterium
CCATTGAAGAGTCGCCACCGCGACTACGACCGGACACGGAAAAGGATTGACTCCCAATTCTCCGTAACCACGAAAGGCAATAGGTCTTAAATAAGCCGATCTGAGTTCGTTCTTTTTTATCAACTCGACGCACACCTTATTGATATCCTCGCGCGAGTAAGGAATATCCATGCGATAGATCCTGGCTGAGTTGAACAGACGGTTTGTATGATCCTGCAGCCGGAAAATATATGCACCTTTGGGTGTCTCGTAGCAGCGGAGTCCTTCGAAAACTCCGGTACCGTAATGGATCACATGAGAGAGAACATGAATTGTCGCATTTTCCCAATCCACGTACTTGCCATCCATCCAGACCCATTTTGTTTTTGCCATTGCCATGCAGTCCTCCTTACTCCAATATAATCAGAAACACGATGAGCGTCAAGGTGTGAGACCGCTGGACGCTAATCATAGTCGTTGACAATAACCGCTTTTTCCTTATACTTCTATCCTATAATGGCTAAATCACAAACTGAACGAATCGCCGCTTTCCTGAAGAAGAAACAGGTGAAGTTCATTGACCTTAAATACTGCTCACTGACCGGAACCGTACACCACATTACCGCGCCGGTAAACCGTTTCGAAGAGATCTTGCTCAACGGTATCGGCGCCGACGGTTCAAGTCTTCCCGGCTTCAAAACCGTTGAAAAAGGAGATATGCTGCTGTTCCCGGATCTGTCGACGATGTTCATCGACCCTTTTTTCGAAGAAAAAACCGCTTCGTTCATATGCAGTGTTTTTTCCCCGGACACCATGGCTCCTTTTCACCGGGACTCCAGGCATATTGCCCAGAAAGCGGCGTCTTTTTGCCGACGCGAGATCAAAGCCGATCTCTTTCTACTGCCCGAACTTGAATTTTATGCCTTTGAATCCTGCGATTTCGCGGAAGGCAGCAACTTCAGCTATTATGAACTCAACGACCGATCGCAGAACCAAACCCAGCCGTTTTATCCAGTGCGGCACAGGGGCGGCTATCACCTGGCTCCGCCCCATGATCGCTATTTCAATTTCAGAAACGCTCTGGTTTCAATCCTGGCTGACTGCGGGATTGGAACAAAATACCATCATCATGAAGTCGGCGCAAACGGACAAATGGAAATTGAATTGCTGTTCGAGCCTCTGGTCAAATGCGCAGACCACATTTTCCTGAGTAAATACCTGATCAAGAGCGCTGCGCGGCAACTCGGGAAATACGTCACTTTCATGCCCAAACCGCTGTATGAACAGCCCGGCAGCGGACTGCATCTTCATCAGTACCTGGGATCGAGTAAACACTCATTGTTCTTCGACCCGCGGCAGGAAAGTAATTTGAGCAAAATCTGCCTGCACTATATCGCCGGCATCCTGCACCATTCGCGGGCATTGTGCGCCTTTACCAATCCGAGCACAAATTCCTACGAGCGGTTGATCCCCGGGTTTGAAGCGCCAACCTACACTGATTTTGCGGTTGGCAGTCGTTCGACGGCGATACGCCTCCCGGCGTATCTTAAGAACCAGCAGATGATGGACATCGAATACCGTATCCCGGACGCGACCGCTAATCCCTATCTTACCTGCGCGGCAATCGTCCTGGCTGGTCTTGACGGCATAAAGAACAAATTGAAAGTTGATCGTAAGGAGAAATTGCCAAACAATGTATTCGAAGCAATGCATGCGCTCAAAGGCGATTACAAATTTCTTCTGCGAGACGACGTTTTCAGCATGGATCTCATTGAAGGATGGATCGAAGTGAAGACCAAAGAGTTCGAGGCAGTCCACCGCCGGCCGCATCCTTATGAATTCATGCTGTACTTCGGCGTATGAACCAATCACCCCGGCTAAGGATTGCCGTCGTCGGTTGCGGCGTCCATGCGCAGATCGCCCACATACCGATATTCAAAAATAATAAAGATTGTGAATTGGTCGCCCTGTGTGATCCTGATATCCGAAAAATAGATCGATTGGGCAGCAAGTATTCAATACCCAAGAAGTATCAGGATTTTGAGGCCGTTCTCAAAGATGAATCGATCAACAGTCTGGTCATCTGCTCACCCAACTATCTCCACGCGCCGATGGCGATCAGCGCCATGAACTACGGGAAAGACGTTCTCTGCGAGTTGCCGATCGCAACTAACCTGAAAGATGCGATCGAGGTGGCGCAGTGCGCTCGCAAGACCGGACGAAAACTATGTCTGGCGCCGAACAATCGATTACGGTCCGATGTCCAGACCCTTAACGAGTTCATCCGCGCCGGCGAACTCGGCGACATATACTACGTTAAAGCCGGCTGGCTGATCGGCAGCCATGATTGGGTGCTGAGCCCGTGGCGTATGGATTGGCTGAAAAGCGGTGGCGGCGCCTTTCTGTGCCTGGCAACGACGATCCTTGATATCGCCTTCCTCTTTCTGAAGAATAAAACGCCGACGACGATATTCGGTTCGATGCATAGAAAAGAATCGGAGGCGAACGTCGAAGACACCGCGATGTGCATAGTCAACTTCAGCGACGAAACCCTGCTGACGCTTGAAGTCGGATGGTCGCTAATCTTCGAAAAAGATTTCCTCTACTGCAATGTTTTCGGAAAACGCGGCGCGGCGCTGCTGAATCCGCTCAAAATCCAGAAAGAGCTTCACAACGAGCTATTCAATGTCACGCCGTCGATCACCTACCCTAACCTGTACAAGGCGTCTTATGAACAGCAGGCACAGGCGTTCATCGATTATGTCCAAAAGGGGAAAACGCCGCCGATAACCGTCGAAGAGGGATTACTCATCGCCTCAATTACCGACTCTTTCTATGAATCGGCAAAGAGCCGCCGGATGATTACCTTGCCCGTTCTATAATTTTCCGGACCGGACTGAGCATGGCAATAACCGTCAATAAACAGCGTGTTATGTTGATCCTGCTGGCGGCGATACTGAGTTCCTTATCGTTCCATCCGATCAGAATGCATTTCCTCGCCTGGTTCAGCATCGTTCCATTCATGTTCGCGGTCGAGAAACTCAAACCGGCAGCGGTGTTCAGAAGCGGCGTGCTATTCGGTTTTTTCTTCGCCATGTTCTCGGTATTCTGGATCGTTTTCGTTGAAACGCCGCTCGGAATAAAGATCCTGATGGTTTTCGGCCTTCTGATCATGTTTCTGTATTTCGGGCTCTATTACGGCGTGGCCGCTCTTTTCGCCCGATGTACTGGGTGGTTCTTGTTTCCGTTGATGCTCTCCGGAATGGAGTTCATCCGCGGCATCGGCGAAATCGGGTTTCCGTGGCTTTCCTTCGGCTATTCTCAAGCCCGATATCCCGTCATTATCCAGCAGGCATCGATATACGGCATATACGGATTATCATGTTGGTTATTTTTCGTGAATGTTCTGCTCTTCTATGTACTGAAGCACCGGCGAGCGCGAGAACTGATCATTCTTGCCTTGGTGATCCTACTGCCGGTCGGGTTCGGCGCGCTAAAACTCAGGGAAAAAACGCGGTCCGGCAGTATCGGCGTCGGCGTAATCCAACCGAACATCGACCCGAATCTCAAGTTCACCCGCGGCATGCGGGAAGAAACCTTCCGTCGTTTGATCGAGTTGTCCGTGCGGTGCGCCGATCAATACGATCGGCATCATAACCGCCGGCTTGATCTTGTAATCTGGCCGGAAACAGCAATACCGGTGAATCTGAAGACGCCCGGTCAATATCAAGACCGGGTGATCGAATTGGTCGAACGGATACAGGTGCCGGTGTTAAGTGGATCGCCGATCGCCGACACGAACGGAAGTAAAATATATAACGGCGCCGTGCTGATAATCCCGGGCCGGGGACTGGTGCAGGAATATCGTAAATTGCATCTAGTCCCCTTCGGCGAACACATTCCTTATGAAGAGCAGTTACCGTTCTTGAGCCGTATCGACGTGAGCGGCGGCCACTATTCTCCCGGCACCGATTATACGATTTTTCGGCTGAACGGAATCAAGTTTGCCTGCCTGATATGCTTCGAATCGATTTTCCCCGAGATCTCCCGGCGCTACGCAAAAAAAGGCGCGGATTTCCTCGTCAATATAACCAATGACGGCTGGTTCGGCAAGATATCTGGTTCGCAGCAGCACAATGACATGGCAATACTGCGTGCCGTCGAAAACAACTCCTACCTGGCGCGCAGCGCCAATACCGGAATATCAATGCTGGTCGACAACAAGGGCCGAATCCTCGCCGAAAGCCGGGTTTTTGAGGAAGCCCATTTGTCCGGCAACCTTCGGATCGCCGGCAGTCCTGCCCCGTACCGCTATCTGGGCGACATCGTACCGACACTTTCGATACTCCTTGTCCCGTTTGTCTATTTGTTCAGGAAACCACGACGACGAGGCTCCTCTCTAACCGCTGACTCGGCGCTTCAACGCGAAAGCCAATCCGGCGGATAAACAATGGCCAACAATACGCTTTAC
>JBBIHN010000079.1:0-8889 GCA_037446995.1 Caldifarciminota bacterium
CATGCACCTTTGCCTTTTCTTAGACGCCCGTAAACTTTACTTAAATAAGGACTTTCGTCCCGAAAATGACTTAACCCCTGTAAGAGTAATTTTACTGATAATTTCCGACCACTCTTTTGGGTCTTACCGTCCCTCTTTGTCTCGTTGCTTACTTCAGACCGCGGCGTACTCCTTAAATACCTACTAAATTGCTTGGCTTTCGGAAAACGCTCAATCGTTGCATAATCCGAAATCATCCCTAACGCCCCAAAAACGCTCACCCCACTAATACTCACCAAAATATCGATATCCTCCTTAAAGGACTCGCCCAGTAAAAGAATCTCCCGCTTTATTTTCGCCTTTACCTCAAGTAAGTTCTTCAAGACCTCCGCCAAGGCCCGCACCTGCACCTCATACGCCTCATCCAAAGCCACCGCCACTAAATCCATCTCCAATAACCCCTTATCTGCAGGATCAACACAAGACTTTAAATTCTGGCGAAATAAAGAATGAATCCGATTCCGCACCATGGTAATTTCTTTGGTCATAAGATTATAAGTCGTAAATAACGAACGTAACTCCCTGATCGGCTTATCAACAATATAAACCGTCGGCAGAAAATCACCACCCGTTTCAATATGATATTTCCCGGTCTCGGATAATGTTCGGGCATCAATCTTATCCGTTTTCTTACCTTGAGCCATTTTGGCCTTAAATTGAAAAGGATCAACGACTACCACCTCTTTCACTTTATCCCTTATCAAATCGCTGAAAGCAAAGGTATTGGTCGAGGCTTCAAGAAAAACATAATCATCTTTCTTAAGCCTCAATTCAATGAACCTTCTCAGATCATCGCTGCTAATATAGTAAGAAGCAGCTCCACCTTTTCCATTTCCCTCCTTAAAGTGCGCGGTAAATCTATCACTATGGATATCCACGCCAATGTAAGCCATAATTCCTCCTCGTTTATAATTTTTTCTTGCTGGCTAAATCTAAAAACTTCATAGTTCAATCACAGGCATAAATCTATTGCCATGCGCCTATTCGAGTTCACTGTCCTTCGACAGGTCCCATTTTATTTATTCAGGGGGTGGCTGCTAAACGAGCAACGGGCTTAGCATAGCAAGATACTATACCATCCCAACAATGACACAGCCACCCCTCTGATAGATTTAGCCAAACGGCAGAAGGATATTCACCACCCCCTGAATGTTAATGACTTTTTCTCATTATAAACGAGGAGTACGGCGACGAACCAATCTCAGAATTATTCGCGAAATAACGAGATTACCGCGTCCCTCGGCAGGATCGGGGCTTCCGCCAAGCAAAGCGGCGGACAGGTGCAATAACAGCCCCTTTTTTCATCCGTGCAACTATTCTATTGAATTTGTGCGAGAAAGATTCCAGTAATATTTCATAACTTAGCATCTGTGATATCTTTCGGTTTCATTACGGTAACATGTGTCATGAAATTGACAAAACGATCATGGGCACTATAATAGCAACAACCAGGAGGTTATATGTTCATATTGGGAATTCTTCTGATCATTGCCTTGGTGCTTTTTCGCATATACTACAAAATCAAACCCGAGGACCGGCGCATCGATGACAAACTGAGAATCCGGACCTTTGCCAGTATCGGCATGGCCGTGGTCGGCGGTTTTATGGTTGTCGGATCGCTTCTGCGCGTCGTACCGCCGGGCAATGTCGGCGTTCAAATCCTGTTCGGCAAGGTCCTGACCGGATCGACACTCAGTGAGGGTTTGAATCTGGTCAATCCGTTTGTCACGCTCGAGATCATGAGCACCAGGACTCAGGCATATACCATGTCGATCGCGACCGAAGAAGGCGCGCGCTACGGCGATGATGCGATAACGTCGCTTACCCGGGACGGGTTGGAAGTCGAAATGGATTTGACCGTGTGGTTTCATCTTGATCCGGAAGTCGCGGCCGTTGTATATCAAAAGATCGGCAGCGATTACGTTGCCAAGATCGTAAGACCGGCGGCACGGACTTCGATCCGCAATACTACGGTCAAATACAATGCGGTCGAGATATATTCGAACATGCGCGAGGAAGTGCAGAACGAAATTAACAAGTCGTTGGAAAAGGATTTTACTGCACGGGGCATAACCCTGGAAAAAGTCTTGCTGCGCAACATCAAATTGCCGGCAAAGGTCAAGAACGCGATCGAAGCCAAGCTCGAAGCCGAACAGGATGCCCAGAAAATGGAATTCGTTCTGCTCAAAGAGAAGAAGGAGGCCGAACGCAAGAAAATCGAGGCTAGCGGCATTGCCGAAGCCCAGCACATAATCGCTCAAACATTGATCGGCGATCGCGGCCGGGCGTACCTGTCATGGAAATACCTCGAGAATCTGCAGAATCTCTACACTTCGCCGAACAATACGATCGTGATCTCGCCCTATGACAAGAGCTTCATCCCGCTGTTGCAGGTCAAATAGAAACCAGGATTCTCGGCAAGTCTCAACGAATCAGGTTTATCATCAGGGCCGTGTTCTGTTTATGATTTCTCAATAGGCAGAAATATGTGCCGTTCGGTCCAGGCACTTGTGCGTCCCCTCAGCCGCTTGTCCGCCTCAGGAGTAAAATCCGCCCCGCCTTGACAGGGCCGGCCAGATACTCTATAATTGCCCATGCTGGTAAGAGCCCTTATCGCGCCCGATGAATTCACCGCGATCACAATCCGGGAAATGCTGATCAGCGTCAACATCAACGCGATGATCCGGAGATTCGAAACCTCCTGGCTCGACGGCCTGCCTAAGATGATGAAAGGCGGCTGGGGCGAGGTGCTGGTCAACGAAGAAGATCTTGAAGAGGCAAAAAGCAGCATTGACGAATTCCTGCAGAACGCGGCGGCTGATGATCCAAATCCCACCCCCGAATAAGTGATCCTGCTGTTCGCGATTTGTCTCGCCGGTCAAGTTTCGGTTCGTTTTTGCGCGGTCGGTGACATCATGCTCGATCGCGGCATACGCCGGGTCATCGAAAACAATAGTATTGATTACCCGTTCGAAAAAATCAAGGAGTTTATCCGCGGTTATGACCTCGCGTTCGGCAATCTGGAATGCCCGGTATCCGCGCTCGGTTATTCAACCGGCAAAATATATTGCTTTCGCGCCGATACGAGTTTTTTGAGCGGACCAACCAATGCCGGCTTCAATATCTTCTGTCTTGCCAACAATCACATAATCGATTGGGGCGCGGCGGCGTGTCTGGACACGCGCGATATCATTGAGAAAGCCGGTCTTTACGCGGTCGGCGCCGGCGAGAATCAGTCGGTCGCGATCAAGCCGGCTATTATCGTCCGCAACCGCCTGAAATTCGCCCTTATTGCTTCGGTCGGGCCGCCGCTCAAGGAAGTGATCTGGCCGTTGCTCAAACCCGGACCGGCCCAGGCATCGCTGGACACCATAGTCGACCGCATTCGATCAGTACGCGATTCGGTCGATTTCGTAATCGTATCCATGCACTGGGGTACTGAATACGTGCATTTACCGGATAAATGGCAGAAAGAATGGGCGCATGCCATCATCGATGCCGGTGCCGACCTTCTCATCGGACATCACCCCCATGTCCTGCAGAGTTTTGAGATCTACAATGACCGGTTGATCGCCTACAGCCTGGGCAATTTTGTGTTCGATCAGCGCAAGACCTACCAGCGTCAGAGCGTAGTCCTGAGCGCTGTTTTTACTAAGGGAATCATCGATTCAATCGCCTTACACCCGGTGATGATCGATGACTTTCAGCCCGGACTGGCGGTCGATACGGTCTTTGAGAGTATAGCCAGCCTGATCGATCAAATCTCACCCGGACTCAACCATGATATTATCGACGATCGAATTCTATGCCTGAGCGCCGATCGCCGTTCTGCTTTTCTAACCCCCATATTGAGGGCGAGATTTGTTGCCGGCGCCATTCTTGTCTATCATGACCGGATCATATTCGTTGACAACGACGGTATGCGCTCCGCCACCAATCTGATCGAGGACGGCGTGATCATCGATGCCGAGATCATCACCGAACCGCTCCCGACAATCTTTGCGCTGATCGGCAGGCATAATGCTGGTTATGCCGAGCGGAGAGTTCAATATCAACTCACCGACGGCCGGATCCGCGAACTGAGCGTGAAACATACTGTTGACCGGCCGTGGAAAATCGAAAAAGGGGATATCGATGGCGATTCAAAGCCGGAATTGTTCCAGGCGGTGAGCAAAATGGGCAGATTCACCAAGCGGCGTACCAATCGCATCCAGGTCTTTACCCGCGACGGCGCGTGTTTGCGGCCGTTATGGTTCAGTTCGGACAAGGAAATAGAATTCGACGATATGATGATCCGGGATATTCACAACGACGGCCTTGCCGATTTGTTGGTGATGAGTACACGGAACAATGTTCAGGAGATCATCGTCTATCAATGGGTTGGCAGCCGCTTTGTCTTTGATCGGGTACTGATGACCGGAGTTACGGCCGATTGTATCAAAGAAGCATTCCTCTAATACTCAAGGACGAAATAGAACTCGGTGATCCTTGACACGAACTTCGCCGTGATTATACTCTGACCATGAAGAGAAATGCCGCTTTCTTGTTGTTGCTGTTGATTATCCATGTGAACTGCCCAAAGCAATACCGGCCCGAACTGGCCAGGATCGATGTCAATTATATCGGTTCTATCTACAACGACATTATGAGTGAAGAACCGCTGCTCGCCGGCCTTGGCAAACTAACCGGCATCAGTATCGGCTCCTGCCGCGTTGAACCCCCGTTTCTGCAAGTTCTCATGGGCAGAATCGGCCTTGCCGACCTGCTTAACGCATGCGGCATCGATTATGTGATCGGCGACATGAGCGCCATTCATTTCGATAACACTAACTATTTCATAATTCCTGAGCGTATGGGTTTTGGAATCAGCAACCTCGAGGGAGTTCGTTTTGCCCTTTTCTACCCCGGCAAGAAAGAACTGTCGATCTCGGACCATGTCGAGATCGCCGTCGCGCGCGAGCGCAGCGATATTCTCTGGTTGATCGACGAATCCTTTGCCGCGTCTGGTCCGCGCCGGGTGAAATTCTTCATAGAAAACCGCAGCCTTGCCGATACAAGCTGGTCAGCGCTTGCGGTTGAACCCGACTCCGCATTACTGGTCAAAATCCGCGCTTTCCGGCAGAAATTGTCCCAGCTGTTGAATTATAAATTCAGTATCGGCGGTGAATCTATCAAGAACTACGTCATCGAAAGAATGTCATCCGCCGAATCCGCCGACGTGATTCTTTTTCCGGAAAGGCTTTTTTCAAAAGACGACCGGCGTGATTCGCTCAGCATTGTTGAGTTCATCCAGAAAGTTGACTGCGGTATGCGCTTCAAAAACGCGGCCGGACTTACTGGCAAGCAGGTGGATTCGATCGTCTCGGCCAACGGTTACAGCTTTTCCGGCAAGGTAAGAAAGAACAATAATCAGGTAGTTTACCCGGATGTTAACGGTCGTTACCTCTTCGATATCGTCGCGCCGCGCTGAGCAGATGGTTAAGAAAATACGCTGGTTCAGGCTGATCTGGCTGGTTTTGCTCGGTGTGTATTGTCTCATCTTTTTCTACAACTTCCTTTCCCCCTTTCCCCGATGGCCGACGACCTATGTCATGACCATGGTCCTCGTTTTATGGCTGAGCGTCGAATATTATCAGAAGCATTTCTTCTTTCAATCCGGTTTTTTTAAGTTCAACCGAATAGCGATTCTATTCCGCAGCCTGTTCGGGCTCTATTTCTACGCCATGTTTGTCGTCGGCAATGGCGCGCCGGTTTGGTGGCCAGCCAACCGGGTGGGACTCTATCCGTACTTCGAGATCGTAGGAATTTGCATGCTGGTCTATGCGATCAGGAACCGCCTGATTATCAATCGCCAGTCCCGGATCGATGGCGATTTGATCAGAAGATTCTACGCCAATGTCGCGTTTTTTGTGATCGCCATGGCGATCGGCTACGGATCATTGATCATGATCGCCAGCCTGATCATCGGGCTGCCGCTGATCTACGGCCAATATCGAACCGAGATCGCTCAGATGAATCAGGCGGAGAACGCGGCGCGCGATGCGGTGGGCCGCAATGAAGTCAGTGTCGATTAAAGAAAGGCAGGTATGAAATGCAGCTGATCAGTTGTCTTATGATACTGTTGGTCAACGTCGAAGTCCCGGCGCATATATCGTTTCTGGTCGGTGACGCAATCGTAACCCGGAATGAAAAACTATACAAAGCAGTACTCGATGCTCAACTCATCGTCGGCGACATCGTTACTACTAAAACCGAGTCAGAATGCGAGATCAAGTTCGCCGACTACTCGCTCGTTCATCTCGGCCCGAACAGCAGCATCCGGATCGAAAGAAAAGAACAGACCGACAAGGGCGTTTTCCACCGGATATTTGCCTCGCTGGGAACGATCGTAACCAAAGTAACGAAACTCAACAAAAATGACGAATATGAGATGCGCACCGAATCCGCCCAGGCATTTATCCGCGGCACGACATTCAAAACCGATATCGATTCCCTTGCTGGCAGCACATTCAGCGTCTTCGAAGGGACCATCGCGGTAAGAAGCCTGCTTGAGGGCGCCAAGGAAATACTGGTAAACGAAAACGTAAAATCAGTGATCAAGAAAGGCGAACTCGAACCCCTGCTTGATCAACTCAGCGATCTCGAGATTGCCGAATTCACCGAACGATTCAAGGATTTCATCAACCGCGGCGCGGTCCTGGATTCACTACGCGCCCGGATCGAGGACAGAATCGACGATCTGAAGGACAAAAAAGACGATCTCATCGATGACGGGAAGAAAAAACTAAAAGATCTTTTCAAATAGCGTAGAACCAGCTGTTGATACGGGTGGACAAACTTTACTTCGCGCCGATACTCATTGCATGCTTGACGATCACCGCATGCCATAGAACCGCCCCGCCATCCGGGCATCGTGTTGTATCGCTGTCGCCGGCAATGACCGAGATAATCTTCGCGCTTGACGCCGAGGACCTGCTGGTCGGCACAACTACCTTCTGCGATTATCCGGAAGCGGCGCGCGCGAAAACCAGGGTCGGCGATTTCTCAAACCCGTCGCTGGAGCGTATCGTGGCGTTAAAGCCGACGCTGGTGATTGTCAATCCCCCGGAGCAAAATCGGACCATGAATGAACTGCGCAAATTGGAAATCAATCTCTTCGTTTCCGCGCCGTCGTCGCTTGACAGCCTTTATCAGGACATCAAATCTCTGGGTGATATTGTCGGGAAGAAAGGCGAGGCCGATTCATTGGTCAATTACATGCAGACCAGCCTGGTGGCTCTTCCAGGCGGCGGCAGGCGTGTTTATGTTGAAATATCATCACGGCCCCTGGTAACGATCGGCAAGGCATCATTCTTGAATGAATTGCTCACCCGGGCCGGCGCAACGAATGTTTTCGCCGATATCGACGATGCGTATCCGATCGTCAACCAGGAAGCGGTAATAAAAAAGGATCCGCAGATCATAATTGTCCTTCACCCTGGTACGGTCGCTGACCGGACCGGCTGGCAGCATGTCGACGCGGTCAAAAACCGGCGTCTGTATTATGATATTGCCCCCGAACTCCTGCTCCGTCCCGGCCCCCGCCTGGTCGCCGGCTTTGAAAAACTGTGCCGCATTCTCAATGACTAAATTCATCATCCTGGTTATCTTACTGGGTATCGCGATATTCATCAGTATCATGATCGGGCCTGCCCGGCTGACGCCGGATGTTTTTCATTTGAGATTATCACGGGTCATACTCGGTATTTTTGCCGGCGGCATCCTCGCGTTCTGCGGGGGCGTTCTCCAGGGATTGTTCGGTAATCCTTTGGTCGAACCATACACTATGGGTTCGGCCTCAGGCGCCGCGCTCGGCGCGGCTATCGGTATACTTTTACTCGGCGCCTTCAAACCGCTTTTCGCGTTCGGCGGCGCTCTGGCCATGGGCATGGTGGTCTTCATGGTCGCCCGGATCGAGGGCGGATTGTTGCGTGACCGCCTGATCCTTGCCGGAGTGATCCTGAGTTTTCTGTGTTCCTCGCTGGTCATGATAATACTGATCATCGGCCGGAGAGAGCTTTACGAAGTGCTTTACCTGTTAATGGGCTATCTCGGCGTTGTAATCAATTCGGAAAACCGGGCGATCATTGCCGGAATAATCGTCATCGCCATTGTTATAACGCTCATACTTTACCGGTATCACCGCGAACTCGATATTGTCTCCCAGGGGACCGATACCGCGACCGGTCTTGGCGTCGATACGCAGCGCCTCTCCCGGATCGTCTTTGTTACCACCTCTTTGCTGATCGGGCTCACGGTCTCGGTAGTCGGCGCGATCGGTTTCATCGGTTTGATAATTCCGCATATCAGCCGCATGCTGTTCGGATCGCGTCACCGCAATAATCTGCCGGCAATGTTCTTGCTGGGCGGCGCTTTCCTGTTGCTCGCCGATTGTCTGGCCCGCACCCTGACGGTTTATGAACTACCGGTCGGAGTCGTAACTTCGATACTGGGCGCGCCTTTTTTCATATATCTGTATCGGAGAAAAACCAATGTTTGACCGGCTGCAGGTCAAATCCCTCTTTTTCAGCTACCGCGTGGCTTCAATCCTGACCGATGTCACGTTTGATCTCAACCGCGGCCAATTCCTGGGCATAATCGGTCCGAACGGCGCCGGTAAATCAACCCTGCTCCGCCTGTGCGGAGGAATCCTGAAACCGGCCCGGGGCACAATCAATCTGGACGCCGCTGATTTGCACCTCATCGGCTCCCGGGAACGCGCCCGGATGATCGCTTTCGTCCCCCAGGAAACTCATTTTGCGCTGAATTTCACGGTCGAAGAAATAGTCCTGACCGGCCGATATCCATATT
>JBBIHN010000080.1:0-8880 GCA_037446995.1 Caldifarciminota bacterium
ATCCGTGGCTCAGATGAGCCTTGCTTCGCCCAAAATTTATCTTCTCATTGAATTAACAAAAGTCGTGTAATACCAGAGTTGCGATATACGCGAGCTATGATGACTGGGCGGCGGACCGTGTTTTGAAGTTCGTCGCTGCCAGCGGCAGCGGTAATACTGCGACCTTCTCGATAACTCAAGTGACGCCCGGCACTTATTATCCGACGATTGGAAAAACATCGATAACAGCGGCACATGGAATACCAATGATCTGTTCGGGGCTTACGGCACCACTCAATGGCCCCAGCCGACTTTGAGCCCGTTCAGTGTCGCCGCCGGCGAAACATTTACCGCGAACGTAAATATGATCGTGCTGCCGTAACCAAAGTCCTGATAAATGCAGAAGCCCCCGAATTATTCGGGGGCTTCTTGTTATTCTTAATAATCAACGGCCGATGACGACGATCTTCTGTCCGATCAGCGGTTCGTCCGGTCGTGAGATCAAAAAATAAACTCCTGGTTTCAGCCCATGAAAGGTCGTTCTGCCCTGCGCGACGATCTGACCGCAGGCGTTTACGAGCACGGCATCGGCTTCGCCGATCACGAAATAACCGTGATTAGGACTGGGGATGCGCGGTAATCCCTCATAAGCCGGCGCCTGATCAGTCTCGGCAACGCCGATATTTTTAATCGTCACCATCATGCTGTCTTTCTTATAGTTGCCCGCCGCATCATAGGCGGTTACGATTATCCAGTAATTCCCGTCCGGATAACCGGTGGTCACCCACGAATAGTTTGCGTCGGTGGATTCGAGTATGCTGTCGCCGTCAGTGTTGGTGACGATGAAATAGTAATCGCGATTCACATAATCGCCCCTCGTAGTGCATACTGCATCCTGTTTATAGACAACCCCGACATTGCTCGTCGCGACGAACCGGCCGTGGAATATAAACGATAATTGCGGCGGTTTATTCTGCGGGCCGTGGATCTCATATTCGATCTTGTATGGGATCATCCGCTCCCACACCGTATCGGCCAGCGGATAGCCGGTGCGGTCATGGATTCTCGCGATTATATCAATACTGCCGGTGACGTTGCTGGGCGACAGATATTGACTGGTATTATTGTTGCATAAAGCAAAGAGATTGGATCCGTATGCATTCTCAAAGACCGGAGCGACCGTATCATCGTAGGGAGTGATTACCACCAGCGGGTTCTTTATGAAAGCCCAATCCGGATTGGACCAGACACTGCCGGCATCCTTGATCCGCGAGAAATGGCAATGATCAAAACCGACCACCGGCCACTCGACCAGATAACCGATCAATTCTCCTTCGGTAACGGTCTGTCCGACATTTTTATGATAGCGATTAGGATCAATATGGGCATACAGCCAGCCCTCGCATGAATCAGCGGTGTTATAGTCGGAAGTGGCAATGCGCCAATGCCATTGTCCCTGGGTTGTCAGCCAGGCTTTGACAAAACCCGATTGAACCGCATACACCGGTTTGCCGACCGTAATACCCATGACATCAATACCCAGATGCAAATAAGGACTGCCGCTGCCGTACCGCTGGTATTCGGCGTAATTATTGCCCAAGGGGTGGGTCGAATTTTGAGGCGCAAGCGGCCATCCGTAAGCGAGCATGAGAATCGTGATCATCGGCCACCTGCCGCGCCCGTGAATCTATGTTCCTCAACCGAGCTCGAGAACTGAATTTTGATTAACCGTTTGTCCTCGTCCAGACTGATCGACCAGACATAAGGCTCAACCAGTCCGGCCGAATGGATTCTCTCGCCGCGTTCATAAACGAACAGGGATTCGGCGGTTACCGCGGCAACCAGACTCGCCGTATTATTACTCGCGAATAAGCGGCAGGCCGGGAATTCGTGTTTCAGCAATCCTGCCTGATCATAAGCGAACAACCCATCAAGATCCGATGCGAGAAAAATCGTTCGGTCCGGTGTCATTTTGAATCCATTGGGGGCGTTAAGCGATTGCAGACGGGTTTCATTGCCGTCTTGGTCGTAAAAATATAGCGCCTCGGCGCTAATGCCGAAGGCATTTCCCCGATCGTTCAGAAAGAATGTCGCGCCAAGCGGCGATTCTTTCACATAGCGCACAACGTTGTCGTGTCTCAGGGTCAGGGTTCTCGCGATCAGCTCAGTCCCTGGAAAGTATTCGATCTCGGCGAGAAAACTGCCGTCGGGCGAGGCAATAACGATCTGCGGGATAAAAATTAGCAACAAGAAATTGGTAATCATACATATATGATACCAAATACTTCTCGGCTGTCAATGGTCAATTTCACGGCCTGTGATTGATGATGAAAAACCGCGGCGACCGGCGGTTCGATCGCGTCAAGAACGCGCAAATCCATTGCGCATGAATAGGGTCAGCCGCCGTCGCAGTTCGAAAGAACAAGCGTGCAAAGCGCCGCAAAACACACGGCAATAACCAGAAGCCGCTTCCTCTTCTTTATCATGATTCAGTTAACATCGCGGTCCGAGATTCGCCAGCGCGGTTCCAGCCACTGGGTAAGGTAATCGAGGAACCGCGCCGCGATCTTTGAATCGTTGTTCTCCATCTTCAACTGCTTTATTCGCTTTTCATAGCCTCTGCCGTACAACCCGACCGGCAGCGTGACCGCGATGAATATCAGCAGGTTTATCGCAGCCGAACCGAGCGAGACGCCGTTAAAGATCAATATCAGCAACGCAAACGCATACAGGATTCCGATAACAATGTACATAATAGCCAGCTGTATGTTCATATTGATGGTTCTTCTAACCAGCTGCAGATCGCGTTCATCGCGGATCGCACCTTTCAGCCTGGCGACGGCTCGCCCAATGCCGATAATCGATCTCGCCTGCACTGCGATCGCAAGCGCCATGAAAAGTACCGTAAAAATGAACATCTTTCAGGCTATGCGATACTCACGTTCATCAGTGCTGATTGGCGGCGAACCACATTACCGCAAGCCAGCCGACAAGACTTGCGAAAGCAACGCCGACATCAGTACCGGTCCCGACAAAACCCTTCTTCGCCAGCCGTTTCTGCACCAATAGCAACTCCGTCCTCGCGGCGGCATTGATGCTGTCCGCGGATACACTATCGGTGTTTGTGATACCGGTCTTGTTCGTATCGGTTTCCGCATCCCCAGCCGCAGCCCGCGCCGTATCCGGCGGCGTATAATCCTGCGCCGACAAACTCCCGGCATCAACAACCGGTTCATCGATGAAGTTTTGCGCCTTGAGAGTTGACCAGTTCGGTATCGCCGCGATCATCATGCCCGCATGCCAGGCAAGTATGCAAACAACACCGGATATTTTGCGGCATTTCATAGAACCCCTGTTGTTTTCATGGTTGACGATTTCATCTCACATCAATACTAATCCGCCGAGACCGGTTGTCAAGGCGGAAAAGAGAGGTATCGCGTATCAAAAGATGGATAACAGGCCTGCCGCAAATATGTTCAGCCATTGCACTTATTTTACCCAGTATCATCTGTTTTGCCGCAAAAGCCCACGTAATACCAAGTGTTTTTCCCGGCTCACCGGGCACATTTATTGCGTATCATATGATTATGACCGAACGAGAGCCGAAAACGATAGAAACCAGAATAAATAATGATATTTGCGGTAGTACAAACAGGAGGTAACATATGATCTCCTTCAGAAAAGAGCAGGAACCTGATGTTTGCGCCTATGTTGATGAGAATGAAAACATATTTATGGTTGAAGTCGCCCTGCCCGGCATATCCAAAGATGATATCACTCTCAAAATGAGCTCTCACTGTCTGCTCGTGCTTGCCGAAGGAACGGATGCTGTTTATTCAAAATACATTCCTTTTGTGCATCCGGTTGTTCCAGCCAAGGCACGGGCAAGCTACGAACGCGGGATGCTGCGCATTCGAGTGCCGTTACGGGCATAAACAAGATACCGCTTGATCGGTATCAGGCTTCGGCCTGACTGCCGAGCTTCACTTCCTTAACCGCACTCGCAACCACGTAAATACGGATGTTATTGCTGTTCGGATCTGCCGGCAAGATGAAAAAACCCTTGCGGTTTTTGTTGTAACCCATTGTCGAACCGTACACCGTTTCATTGTCGAAAAAGGTGACCTTTATTTTCATTCCGCGGAAAGTGACCGGATCGATATTCGCGAACCCTTTTGCGTCTTGATGATCTTTGTTGCCCTCGTAAGACTTGACAAAGAAGATCGCCTTCATGGTTTCCGTATCGATTTCTTGGATCCGCTCATCTGGATGGATAATATGAAATTTCGGTTTTTCCGGTATGAAATCGCGGGTAACGCCCTTGAGAATATTGCCGTTTTTGAACCGAACAACAATCCGATTTATCTCTGTACCCGGTTGATTTGATAACATAATATATTATAGCGATGATAAAAAAATTATCAACAGATTTCTTATTGACTTTGTCAAAATAAACGTTAATATTTACAATGCCTCTTCTCCTGCTCTTTCTTGTCAACCTTGATATTGGCGGTTATATTGACAATCGCCCCTTCCTTGGTTTTTCCGATTCGATCATATTCAGCGGATTCACAAGAGGCTTGGTAGACATGAAAACTGATCAGGAGATTTACGGCGCTTACGCCGCGATTGATCTCATGATCCCGTTTGACACATCCATAGTCCAGGCACGAAATACGATAGAAATACCCCGCCTGGCCGCGTGGGTCGGCAATTATAACCTGCGGGCAACCCTGGGACGGCAATTGGTCAACTGGAGCACAAGCCGCGTATTCAAGTGTCTGGATTTTTTCAACGCGGTCAATTATCTTGAGCCGGGCTATGAAAGATCCGGCATCAATGCGATCCAGGCGTCATGGACTTTTTCTCATCGCGGCAGCATCCGACTGTTATGCAAACCATTGAACACATTTGATGAATCTTTTTATGCCGGCCGGCTGGCGACGAATCTTCTCAAGAACGACATCGGCATCAACACTTTCTATCAAAACAATCCCGTACTCAAGGCGGCAGGACTGGATCTAGGCGGCGAGTTAATTTTCGGTTACTGGGCAGAAGCGGTGTCCTGGCAGAACGACAGCGCCGAGCATTTCAAATCAACTATCGGCATTGATTATACTCTGCCGCTTTCAGTCTACTTAATGGCCGAATATTTTCATGATGCCAGCGGCCAATCAGACCCGCTCCAATATGATTTCACACTGATCTACGACGACTTGCGCTCTACCCTGGCGCGTGATTATCTGTATATCAACGCCGGCATCACGCCGAATGTGTTGTTCCGTCCCGGAATCAGCGCGATCATTAACCTTAATGACCGGGGAACAACCCTGATCCCGAACATATTCTACGCGCTTTACGATAATGTCGATCTCAATGTCGGCGCGAACATCGCGTTCGGCGACGCTGCCAGCGAATTTAAGAACATAAATCCCTATGATGCCGTTGTCTATTTGTGGCTAAAGGCGTACTTCTAGGAGGATCGCTTTGATCGAAACCAGAGGAGTATACAAAGATTATCAGGTTGGCCAGGTGCTCTATCCGGCATTGCGCGGCATCGATGTGACGATCAAGGGTGGCGAGTTCGCCGCGATCGCCGGACCGTCAGGATCGGGCAAAACCACTCTGCTGAATATTATCGGCTGCCTCGATACGATGACCAAGGGAGATGTTTTGATAGATGGAGTTAGTATCAAAAAACTGAGCGGCTCAGAAAAAGCCAAACTACGCGGGAACAAAATCGGTTTCATCTTTCAAACTTTCAATCTTATTCCGGTGCTTACTGCTTACGAGAACGTCGAAATGCCGCTGCTCATCCTGAAAATATCCGAGACCGAGAAAGAACTCCGTATTACCGACATGCTGAACGAGGTTGGACTGGCCGAATACGTGCATCGCCGGCCCAATGAAATGAGCGGCGGACAGCAGCAACGCGTTGCGATCGCCCGCGCCCTGGTCAAAAATCCGGCAATGGTATTGGCCGATGAACCAACCGCCAATCTCGATTCATCGACCGGACGCGGCATTCTCGAACTCATGAAGGATTTGAACCAAAGACACGGAACAACGTTTGTCTTCTCAACTCATGATCAACTGGTCATGGATTTTGCCGATCGGATAATCATGCTGCGCGACGGGAAGGTGATCAGCGACGAAAATAAACCAAACCGAAAAGGAAGCACCCGATGAAACTACTCAAACTTGCCTGGCGCAATGTTCTCCGCCACAAGCGGCGCTCTTTGATCACCGCGGCCGCGGTATCGGTGGGTCTGACGGCGATGATAACAAGTAACACGCTGATGAACGGCATGGATAAGATGACTTCGGCCAACATCATCGATTATGAAACAGGTCACCTTGAAATCTTTGCCAGAGGGTATTACCGCGAAGAAGGCATGTTCCCGCTTGATACAATAATTGAGGATCCGCGACCTCTGGAGAATGCGGTAAGAAAAATCCCCGGCGTCCGGGGCGTTACACCGCGGGTCAAGTTCCCGGCTCGCGTCAGCAACGGAATCGATGAATACCCGATAATCGGAATAGGGATAAATATCAGAACTGATCCGGAAGTCTTCAGAACAAAGACGGCGGTTATCATCGGGGAGTATCTTAAGAGTATCGATGATATCCTGATCGGGACAGAACTGGCAAAGACCATGAATCTTGAACCGGGCAGCATGATGACGCTGATCACGAGGGACAGGAACGGTACTTTCAATGCCTATGATTTCATTGTTTCCGGACTGATCATGACTGAACATCCACTGCTCGACGCGAATGCCGTGATCATGGACATCGAGATGGCGAGAGAACTGACTGCCCTGGGTAAAGGCGCCACCGAGATCAGCGTACGAATAGGCGATGAATTACGGATCGAGGAGATGAGAAAGGAAATAAACATGGCCACCGGCGCGGACTATGAAACATATACCTATAAGGAGTTGTACGCCAGTATATTCGAAGTCTCCGGATTCAAGCGAATGATACAACTCATGGTCGCGCTGGTCGTGATCGTAATCTCCGCGGTCGGAATCGTCAATACGATGCTTATGGCGATCATGGAGCGCATTCCCGAGATCGGCACGCTCAAGGCGATGGGTTTTCGGAACAATGTCATTACCCGAATATTTCTCTACGAAGGCGGGATAATCGGTTTATTCGGGAGCCTGATCGGGGTGCTCTTCGGCCTTGTCTTTTCGATATATATGATCGTCGTCGGGATCGATTTCTCCTCGGTATTCGACAGCGCGGATCTGAATTATCCGGTTAAGTTCCTGATCAGGGGCGATCTCGACCCGGTCATGCTGCTCGCGGTATTCCTGTTTGGAATACTCGTATCTGTTCTGGTAACGCTCTGGCCGCTACGCTACGCGACCAGGCTGCAACCGTTTGATGCCTTGAGGCATATATGACATCTATGGTCGGATTGGCGGTGAGAAATTTCTTCCGGAACACAAGACGCAGCCTGATTTCGGCGGTGAGCATCGCCCTGGCGATAACCGTTATTATATTTGCCCGCAGTTACATTAACGGCGTTATCAAGAATATCAGCGGCAACTTGATCAAACTGGTCTCCGGTCACGTCATGGTCACGCAACCCGAGTATAAGAGGCGCGAGCGGCTGCTGCTCCTCGACGAGACGGTGCGGCTCGATGATCAGTTCTACCGGGGTGTTGATAACAACGAAATAACTCATGTATCTCCCCGGATCAAATTCGGCGTTCTGCTTGGTAAAGAGGAGTTGAGCGTGCCGGCCGTCGGTTATGCGATGACCCCGGAAATTGAGAAAGACATCTCGGGTTTAGATGCACGCCTGGTCCAGGGCCAATACATCAGCACCGGCGAACAAGCAATGATCATGGGCAGGGGCCTGGCCGAACGCCTGAATGTCAAGATCGGTGATACGCTCACGATCATAACCCGCACGGCCTATGAATCTCCGGCAGGCGTTAACCTGCTAATCAAGGGAATCTTTGAGACCGGAATCGGCGGCGTCGACCGTAGTTTTTTCTATATTCCGCTGGACGCAGGCCAGCGGCTGCTTGACCTTGAAGGCATGGCGACCGAAATCGCGATTATGGTCAAGAACCCGGAACGCGCGATTGCGGTCGCCAGGGAGATCTCCGGCCATACCGGCCTGCTCGCGATACCGCATCAGCAAAATTCGCTGTTGCGATACATAAATCTAATACATTTCATCTACGGAGTTTTGTACCTGGTAATCCTGCTGGTCGCCTGTTCAACCATTGCCAATACCATGCTTATGGTGATCTTTGAGCGCACGCGCGAGATCGGCACGCTCAAGGCTCTGGGCATGGTCACGCGAAAAGTGATCATACTTTTCATCACCGAGGCAGCGCTTATCGGAATTCTTGGTAGCCTGGTCGGAGTGATCCTGGGCTCAGCCCTTAGCTTCTGGCTGAAATTCCAGGGCATAGATATTTCGGTTACCTCGGAAACCGGTTCCCAGGGCATTCCCTTTGGCCCGATAATCTATTTCGATCCTACACCGATCGCAATCCTCAGCTCTTTCATATTCGGTCTGATCGCCACCCTGATTGTCGCGATCCTGCCGATAAGCCGGATCGCGAGAATGGAACCGGCGAAGGCGCTGAAAACAGTATGAACAGTGCTAATCGTTACACGCTAATCACTGATCACCAACGAAAAAATCGTAGTGCCTGCCCGCCTATGGAGGGCGTAACGCGAAGGAATCCAGATTCCCAACCCCAACCTGTCTTCAGTATTTCCACATTTGGACTTTCAACTTTATACACGACTTTTGCGTTTTTCAAAGGAGATAAGATTTGGGCTCATTGGCTCATATTCGCCCGAAATGCTCTTATAAGGAGAAAAAAGGAGCTCATCGTGATAAGTACCAATAAATCAACATTTATGGCG
>JBBIHN010000081.1:0-8858 GCA_037446995.1 Caldifarciminota bacterium
CTCCGGAATCCTGCCCGTTCTGCCCGGGTAATGAATCGTCAACGCCGCCCGAGATCATGGCCTATCGCGATCCGGACACGAGGGCGAACACCGCCGGCTGGACCTTAAGGGTTATTCCCAACAAATTTCCCGCGCTCCTGATCGAGGGTGAAATCAACCGCCGGGGCGAAGGAATATACGACCGGATGAACGGCATCGGCGCGCACGAGGTGATAATCGAAACCAATGACCATGCGCTCGATCTTGCCGATCTTGAACCGGATCAGTTTAGAGCCGTGGTCCTCGCCTACCGGCAGCGGCTCAATGATCTGAAAAACGATAATCGACTGAGATATGTGATGATTTTCAAGAATTTCGGCGCTGCCGCCGGCGCGTCATTGGAACATAACCATTCGCAATTGGTCGCGACGCCGGTGATACCGAAGCGGGTTATCGAAGAGATGGACGGCGCAAAACGGTATTTCGAGTACCGGGACCGCTGTATTTTCTGCGACATGGTTACCCAGGAAACAAGAGATCGCAAGCGCCTGATCAGCGAAAACAACTCGTTTATCATGGTCTGTCCATTCGCGCCCCGTTTTCCTTTCGAAATCTGGATTTTGCCGCGTAACCACAAGAGTAACTTCGAAGACGCCAGCGATCAGGAGCTCGGCGACCTGGCGATGATTTTGAGAGACGGTCTGCAGAGATTGAAGAAAGCGTTGAACAATCCACCCTATAACTATATCATACACACGACGCCGATCACGCTGCGCGGAATAGAATTCTACCATTACCATTTGGAGATAATACCGGTGTTAACCCATATTGCCGGTTTCGAGTGGGGGACAGGTTTCTATATTAATCCTACCCCGCCCGAAGAGTCGACCGCGTATCTGAAGAATATTCTTTGATGAAAGTTGCGTTCGCCGTTTCCGAGGCGGTTCCCTATGCCAAGACCGGCGGTCTTGCCGACGTCGCCGGCGCCTTACCCGGTAATCTCGGCAAGGTCGGCGTCAAAGCCGACGTGTTCATGCCCGCATACAAAGACATCGAAGCGCCGGTTATCGAAACGATAACGGTCACGGCCGGGGCGCAACACGACGTAAAAATATCCCGGCGCGATAACTATTTTTTTATTGATGCCCCGGGGTTTTTCGACCGCGAAGGTCTTTATGGGGATTCACGGGGCGACTATCCGGATAATTGCGAGCGCTTTGCGGTATTTTGCCGGGCGGTCAAAGAATTCGTCGGGTCGCGCGGATATGATATCGTCCATTGCCATGACTGGCAATCCGGATTGATTCCGGTTTATCTTCGTGAAGGCGCATCGACCGCTCGCAGCATTTTCACGATTCATAATCTGGGGTATCAGGGACGTTTTCCCGGAAACAAATACTCTTTACTCGGTCTGAAACCTGAATACTTTTCGATCGAAGGCGTTGAATTCTACGGTGATATTAGTTTCTTGAAGGCCGGCATCGTTTTCAGCGATATCGTGACGACGGTATCCGAGAATTACGCCCGGGAAATACAAACCACGGAATACGGATTGGGCATGGAAGGCGTACTGAAGAAACGCCGCGGTCAGCTGTTCGGCATCATCAACGGTCTGGATTACGAAATATGGAATCCTGCCACTGACCGGGAAATCTACTATCCGTATCGGGATATTGACGGCAAGCACCGCAACAAAGAGGCTTTGAACCGGGAACTGGGACTCGATACCGCGGCGCCGTTGATCGGCATGGTATCGAGAATCGCTGATCAAAAAGGATTCGACCTGTTGATGAAAATCTTCGATGATCTGATCGGCATTGGTTTCAACATCGTTATTCTCGGCACCGGCGATCAGTCAATACAGCAAAAACTGTTGGACTATTCGAGCGCGTATCCGACCCGGGTTTCGGTGCATCTAAAATTCGACAACCGGCTGGCTCACCGCATTTATGCCGGGAGCGACTTTTTTGCAATGCCATCGCGTTACGAACCTTGCGGGCTCGGTCAGTTGATCGCCTTTAAATACGGATCGATACCGATCGTCCGAGCGACCGGCGGATTGGCCGATACGGTTATCGACCTGGATCAGGACCGTGAAAACGGCGGCGGCATTTCTTTCTCCGAATATGACCGTCACGCGCTGCTTGCCGCTCTGAAAAGAGCGTATCGCCTGTATTGCCGGAAAGATGATTGCGTCAGAATCGCCAGCCGCATTATGGCGTTTGACTTTTCCTGGGAGCGGGCGGCCGGTCGTTACAAACAGTTATACGACGACGTGCTGGCTTTGCCATCGACCTCTTGACAGATAATATGATATTAAATAGAATGCTAAACAATAAGGAGGCCTATGATCGGAAAGTGGCAATGCACGGTTTGTGGCTATCTATATGATCCCGGTTTCGGCGACCCGGACAACGGCATACTATCGGGCACATCGTTCGAAGAACTGCCCGAAGAATGGGTTTGTCCGGCTTGCGGTGCCCAGATGGAAGAGTTCGAACCTTTTACCGAAGAAGATGAATGAGCGGGTCAAGGCGGCATCGGCTTGACCGGCTGTTCATCCCTGAATCAAACGTAATGATCAAGGGGGTGTCGTGAAGACATCTATGTTTATTGCTGCATTTTCGCTTATTTTTGTCGGTTCGATCCGGGCGGTCGACGATCCGGCCGCGCTCATCGAGGAATTACGAGTCAGCAGATTGACCAAAGAATTGACTTTGACGGCCGAACAGGCGGCGGTGTTTTTTCCGAAACTAAATGAATTGATCAGAATTGAAAGAGAGTTCAACGCCGAGAAAACGGCGCTATTGAATGAACTCAAGAACCTGGTGAAGCAGGAATCAGATGACGTAAGAATAAATGAAGTCCTGCAGCGATATGAACAGGCTAACCGGCGCAAATTTGACGCTCAGATCGATAAGACCGAAGAAATGTGGACGCTGTTGACGGTAACTCAACGCGCCCGATTTTTGATCTTTCAGGACGAGTTCAACCGCGAGATCCGGGAGATGATAAAACGGATAAAAACACAAAAAAGCAGTGACTAATTCGAATTCTATTGCTGTATTTTGTCGATCAATATTCGCAAATCGTTGTTCAAATTCTCCGCAAGTTTTATCTCCTCGGTGACCGTGGCGGTCCTGGCGATCATTTCCTGCCCGCTGCTTACCTCGCGCAGCGAGATCGTGTACTCGATCCGGTTCGCGTACTTTGAGGTTTTCCCGATGACTATATAATCGCAGATAAGCCGCCGTCCAACCTGCAACGCCTGGTTCTCATCCATATCCCGGCCGAATTTGTTGCGTACTATTTCGATCGTCACGTCATTGCGGGTAACGACCTCGTACCTCTGCTTGAACGCGTCGATCGCTCGATAGAGTTCGACCTGGCACCGCTCGCCCAGATTGGCTTCGCTTGCCTCCCGGTTGTCGTCCCGTAAGGGCATGATCGCGATCACTTTCTTCTTCTCAACGCCGGGTATGGTTTGGGGGCCGTATTCGAGATTGAGTTCGTGGATAACCAACGTTGTCAGATCAAGTTCATCTGACGCGAAAAAAATATCGGCGGTTAAATCAACGACCATCTTAAACCCCTCCCGTTCTGCGATCTTCCTCACCGCGTCATTGATCTTCTTCACCAGCGGAGACATCAGCTCATCGTTCTTCTGCTCGATCTTGCCGCGGCCGCCGAAGATCTGATCAAGGAATTCGCTATAGGCGGCTTTATGCTTCTCAATCTCGTCGAGTTTCCGCAGGCGGGCGTCCTCCGAAAGCACGAGTTTCTGCGAATCGAAATCGCGCTGCAAGTCTTCGATGGCGCGCTTGAGCGTCGCCGCCGAATCGCGGTAAGCGCCGACAAAATCGTTGAACTGATAGGTTACCGCCGCGGTGGCATGATACTCGCGGAAAATCCTTTCGGAATCAACGAAGCCGATTTTGACATCTTTGGCCGCGGTAAGCAGGCCCGCAAGAATTACCAGAGCGGAAACATAGCGAAGCATTTTGACCTCCACGTAAGTTGTTGCCCGAAGTTCGGCCATCAGAACATGCCAAAAGGGTTGATCTGGAAATGAGGTTCCAGACCCTTGCGCTCACGGTCAAGGCCGTATCCCAGATCAAATCCCAGCACGCCGACCATCGGTATTTCGAGCCTCACACCGGCGCCGATGCCGCGATAAAGATCATGCATATTGACGTCCTTGTACGACGGAAAGCTGTTGCCGGCATCGTAGAACAGCAGAAACGCGAGACTCGATGATAATTTAAGTTTTAACTCGAGATTATTGATAACAATGGCGTTGCCGCCGACGGCTCGGCCGTCAATGACCGGGGCAAGCGATCGGTCGGAATAGCCGCGAACCCCGTCCTCGCCGGTTCCGCCGGCGTAGAATCTTTTATAGAACGGCACCTCATCGACACTGGCGACAATTCCGGCCTTTATTCTGCCCATCAGGACGAACTTCCAGAAAACCGGATAGTAAGCGCGGGCCTCGAACGTGAACCGGTTGTAGTCGACGTTGGCGAACAAGAACTTTTTGGCGAATTCGGTCTGCAGTGACAGGTACGTGCCGCTCGAGGGATTGAAGATGAAGTCGCGGGAGTCGCGGGTAATTCCGAAGGAGTTGGCCACCGTCCATTTCGGTATCGTGTCGTCATACAGGCTGTAGCCGCTCGAAGGCGGGCTGTACGAGCTTGAAACATCACGGATCTGTGTGCGTTCGGTGCGCAAACTGTAGTTGAATCGCGTATAGTCAAGAAAGAACGGGAAGGTAACGCGGCCGGCAAAGCCGATATCGCGCTTCGTGTAATAATCCCAGAATCGGTTGGTGTAGTACAGATCAAGACCGGCGGACGTCCGCGTGTCAAACAACCAGGGCTCGGTGATGCCGATCTGATAGTTTGTCAGCCGCCCCCCGACTTCAAACTTGGTGTGCAGGCGCTGGGCGCGACCGAACATGTTCGGATGCGAGAGCTCAAAGTAACCGGTAAGCCGGTCCTGGGCCGAATACGAAACCCCGGCGCCGACCGTGGCAACACCCTGCTTTTCGGTGACGTGGTAGACGAGGTCGATATTACCTTTGTCGTCGGGCGCGCCGGTCGTCGGCTCGATGTTCTCGAAAAAACCAAGGTTCGCGATTTCGCGCATGCTGCGCAAGACCTGGGACCGGCGGAAGCGCTGACCGGGGATGTTCACAATTTCGCGCCGGATGACTTTTTCCCGGGTATTGCGGTTACCGGTTATGATAACCCGGCTTATATCCGCCGGCGAGGATTCCTTGATCACGTATTCGATATCGATTACGCTGTCCTGCACATTCTCGTTGGGCACGATCGAACAGTATATGTACCCTTCGTCGGCATAAGCGACCATGAAATCCTGCAACGTCGCGTTGGCCTTGGTGAGATTGTAAGCTTCATCGCGGCTGATCCGGCACAGTCGGCGAAGTTGTTCTTCGCTGAACACTTCGTTTCCGCTGAAAGTGATAACGCCCACGTAGTATATGCTGTTCTCGGTAATCTCGATCGTGATCACAAACCGATCGTTGGTTACCTCGATAACCGGTTCCGCGACCACAACCTCAAGAAAACCCTTTTCTTTGTAAAAGTCGGCGATCCGGGTAAGGTCCTCGTCCAGTTTTTCCAGGTCGAGCTTGCCGCTGCGCAGAAAGCTTCTCTCCTTCGTCTTCATCTTGCCCCTGATTTTCTTTTCCGGTATCGAGCGATTGCCGACAATCCTGATCCTGCCTACCCGGGGTATTGTGCCTTCCTCGATCACGAACAGCAATCTGGCTTTATTCAGGGAATCGACCGTCAGACTCTCGCGCACTGCGGTCCGGTAGTAGAGTTTTTCTTCATACATGTTCAGGATCTTTAACCGAGCGCTGGTGAGCGCCAGTTCACTGGCGACTTTCCCTTCTTTCAAGTCGATCGCGTTGAGCAGCGTTTTCCGGCTGAACTTCTTGTTGCCGATGAAATCGGGATCATGCTTCAAAAAGGGGGCTTCGATAACGCGGATCGTGACGAACACCCCGTCGCCGACGACCGACGTATCGATACTGACAAAATCAAACAGTTTGAGCCGGTTTAGATTCGTGATCGCGTCGGCAATATCGTTCTTCTGTAAGTCCCGGGCGATCTGAAGGCCCGAGACGTCGGCAATCAGCTTCTTATCGGTCCACCGGGCATCGATATCGATGCCGGCGATTGTGTAATTGAGAAGAAAAAATAGTATTATCAATTTTGCCTAAATTCGATCCGGTCGTCGGCGCGGACCAGTTGTATTCTTTTGTTTTCTTTGATATTGCCTTTCAAAATCTCTTCGGAAAGAGGATCCTCGATCAGACGACGTATCGTCCTCTTCAGGGGTCGGGCTCCGTATTCCTGATCAAACCCCTGCTCGACCAGCAAATCTTTTCCCGAAACATCGAGTTCAAGCGCTACCTTTTTGTCGCTGAGCCGTTCTTCGACTTCCTTGATCAGAATATCAACGATCAATCTCATGTGGTCTTTGTTCAGCTGCCGGAAGACAACGATTTCGTCGATCCGATTAAGAAATTCGGGCGAGAATAACTTGCGTACTTCCTCGAGCAATTTCAACCTCATCGTGTCATAATTCATGTCCGGCGTTAGCTTCGCGAAACCAAGACCTTCGCTCCGTTTGATCCCCGCGGTGCCGATATTCGACGTCATGATGATCACGGTATTCTTAAAATCGACCCGGCGGCCGTATGAATCGGTCAATTTCCCTTCTTCGAGAATCTGGATAAGGATGTTGAAGACATCCGGGTGGGATTTCTCGATTTCATCGAAGAGAATCACCGAATAAGGTTTGCGTTTGACCTTCTCGGTCAGCTGGCCGCCTTCCTCGTAACCGACATAGCCGGGCGGCGCCCCGATCAGGCGCGAGACATTGAATTTCTCCATGTATTCCGACATGTCAAGGGATATCAACGCATTGGTATCGCCGAACATGAATTCAGCCAGACGGCGCGCGAGCTCGGTCTTGCCGACGCCGGTCGGACCAAGGAAGATGAATGATCCGATCGGTCGCTTAGGGTCCTTGACGCCGGCGCGGCTGCGTCTCACCGCCTTGGCGATCGCGTTGATCGCTTCGTCCTGACCAACGATCTTCATTTTCAACTCCTCTTCCATTCGCAGCAAACGGTTCGACTCTTTCTCCTCGATTTTGGAAACCGGTATGCCGGTCCAGCGCGATACGACAAAGGCGACATCCTCTTCGATGACCGTCGGCCTTTCCTGCGCAGCGTCGGTGGCGGTCAAGTTCATCTCGGTGACGATCTGCCGCTGCTGATCGCGCAATGCCGCCGCCTCCTCAAAATGCTGTTCGGCGACCATCTTTTCTTTTTTGAGACGGATTTCGTTCAGCCTCGATTCAAGATCGATGCGCGCCTGGCTTTTAACGATTTTCGATAGTTTGACTTTGGCGCCGGCTTCATCGATGACATCGATTGCCTTATCCGGCAGGAAACGGTCGGTAATATAACGGTCGGATAGATGCGCGGCCGCGGCCAGCGACTCTTCAGTATATTTGATCAGATGATGATCTTCATACTTTTTCCTCAAACCCTGCAGTATGTTTATTGTCTCCTGCACGGTCGGCGGATTAACGACTATCGGCTGGAAGCGCCTTTCCAGAGCTCCGTTCTTCTCAATGTAGCGCCGATAATCCTCGAGCGTGGTTGCCCCGACACACTGCAGTTCGCCGCGCGCCAGCGCCGGTTTAAGCATGTTGGAGGCGTCGATCGCTCCTTCGGCGGCGCCGGCACCGACTATCGTATGAAGTTCGTCGATGAAAATGATTATGTTCTTGTTCTTGGTCACTTCATTGATCACCGCTTTGAGCCTTTCCTCGAACTGACCGCGGTATTTCGTGCCGGCGACGATCGAAGCCATATCGAGCGCGACCACGCGCTTGTTGCACAGCGAGTCGGGCACGTTGCCGGCGACGATATCCTGGGCAAGGCCTTCGACAATCGCGGTCTTGCCGACCCCGGCTTCACCAACCAGTACCGGATTGTTCTTCTTGCGCCGGGAGAGGACCTGAATCACGCGTTCGATTTCGGTTTCCCGGCCGATGATCGGATCGAGCTTATTGTCTTCGGCCAACTGAGTCAAATCCCTCGAAAAAAGATCGAGCGACGAACTGCGCGCCTTTCCCTTCGCGCTCTTCCCGGTCGTAACGCCTTCGGGTTTGAGCAGTTGGATGATCTCGCTTTTGACCGTTTCATAGTCCATACCCATTGATTCAAGAATCTTGGCGCCCAGGCTTTCCTGGGTCTGAATTATGCCCAGCAGCAGATGTTCGGTTCCGACATAGGAATGTCCGAAATTCTTTGCTTCTTCCATCGCGTAATTTAAAGCGAGCCGCGAGTCATTGGAAAACGGCACATCGTGCTTGCCGCCGCTGCCATAATTCACCGAACTTTCGATGGTCTTTCGCAACTCATTGAGTTCGATGCCGAGATTGATCAGGACCATGGCGCCGACGCCCTCGCCTTCCTTGATCAACGCCATGAGCAAATGCTCGGTGCCGATATATGTTTGCTTGAACCTCAGCGCTTCTTCGCGCGCCAAGTGCATTATTTTTCTAACTCTTTCGGTAAAACGTTCCTGCAAATGAACCTCCTCAAAGTTAACCTCACTTCATTCGGTTTCGATTACAGCGATACGCAAACGTTAACAATCTGCGTAACCAATCTTATCTCTCGGTAATCGATTAACCCAATTCTATCCACAATAGGAATTATGTCAAGCTTGGCTTGAAATATGTCATTACACGACTTTTGTAAATTCAATGAGAAGATAGATTTTGGGCGAAGCAAGGCTCATCTGAGCCACGGATATTACCTGAGCCACCCG
>JBBIHN010000082.1:0-8795 GCA_037446995.1 Caldifarciminota bacterium
GGAACAATTTTTCTTTCTTCGTCATTGCGAAGGACGGAGTCCTGAAGCAATCTCAAGTTGCTTCCATTCCCCTTTTGGCAAAAGGGGGATAAATGAAAAAATCGTGTTAGGCGACATGAGCCAGAGAACTGCAACCGTTCATTGGCACGCGATGGATGTGAAAGAGGTCTTTGAGCGTCTTGATATTGAGGTTGATCTTTGAACAGAAATTGATTCAGCAAACTGCTCGGCAGTTTCTTAGGTAGCATGATAATGTCGAGCGCGGGCAGAGGCGCTATTTCAATATTACAAGCGAGCCGGCGCTTCTCTGATTATCCGTTTCCAGTGTAATGAAATAGGTCCCGGCGGCAAGTTCTTCCGTGTCAATGCGAATCAGGTGCATGCCCGCGGGCTTATTTGCGTGGCATATATTTCTGACCAGCCGGCCGGTCGAGTTGTACATTTTCATGCTTACTACGCCGGCCTTGGGCAGAGTGAATGAAGCAAGACAATGCGCGCGCGCCGGGTTGGGCGTAATGACCAGGGGAATCGAACCCTGGTGACCGGTCCGGTCCTCTTTGATGCCGAACATACGCCAGCCCATATCATACACATGCTGCGCCCAATGATCGACGAGAACCAGGGCCGTGTCCGGCGTTTGATATTGATCATGCCAATAGGTTAGCATTATCGCGAAGACAATGGTCAATGCGGAATCCGGCGCCAGTTCGAACGGTCCGCTTGCCATTAAAAAGCGCTGATCGTCCGGCGCCGGGATCACCGTGTCAAAAGGTTCGTATTGGCCGGTTTTAAAATTGTAGCCGGCAAGCGTCAGGTATCTTTCATTATCCCTATTGGGTCCAAGAACAAGGCTGAAGATCTTGAACGCGGTCATGCCCAGTTGAGGATTCTCCGAGGCGTCGCGCCAATCCGGTATATTATCATTGTCCACATCCCATTGAGATATCGGTACATAATGCCGGTAATACGCGCTGTCTCTTTCGTATTGATCGGATATGCCGTCGTTATCCTTGTCCATACCTGGCTGAAGGTCAAATCCGGTCTGCAATAGGTCAAAACCGATCACGCCCGGAAATTCAGACCAGCCCGATTCAGGCGTTTCCTGCCATTGATAGCCGATATTATCAACAATGTACCATTTACCGTCGATATAGTATGCTCTCTGTCGGATCACGGTGACCCGGTCATTGGCGCTGGAGCCGGCTTCATTGCCGATATCATTATCCGCACAAATGCCATAATAGCATTCCTTGAGATTGTGATCCGATACATTCTTGATTTGATAGGTCAAAAAGGCGATGTCCTGGATCGGTGTAAGATTCCAGACATAAACGGTTTGATATACTTCAATGCCGATCGGCCTCGTATCACCAGGTACATGATTGGCCGGATTTGAGTCATTGAAACAGCACCACGAATCCTGATGCGAGACCGTGGTCTGCGGCGCCATCGGAAAAACGCCGGCCGGCGGCGGCCAAATGCCTTGGTCCATGAATATAATGGCATTGGTATCAGCCGCGTCCATGCCCGATAGGCCCGGCGCGAATTCGCTTATTGAGCCGTGCGGACCATAACCGATTGATACGAGCGTATCGCCGCTTGCCGAATCGACCGTGCCGAACCAGGAGCCGGCGCCGAACATATAAGTATGGCCCGATCCCTTTGGCCACCATAAGCCTGGTCCTTGGTTTGCGGTTTGTCCGAATTTGCCGAAATTGGATATGCAGAGTTTTACCTGATTAATATTGTGTATTTTGATCTGAAAGGTACGGGTTGGTGGCTGATCGGACTTGTTCGCGGCTACCAGGCAAGCCGCCATCATCATTACGGCACAGATTGTCTTCATATTTCCTCCTTTGTTCACTTCTTATCTACGTATTATAAAAATGTTCAGTTGTGAAAAGTCAACATATTTACTTGTCTTTTTCCCAAAAATCTATACCTTTTGGCTCCTTCTGATTTTTTTCAGTACTGACCAGGCGCTATATGATACGATTGTCACGATTAGAAACCAGAACCAAAGCGGCAAATTGCGCCCAAATATCGCCACATACAAATAAGGAGTGACAACCGCGATCGAGAGAATAATGCCGTATGATATCGCCTGGCGCGAGTTTCTGTTCTTTATCGCGGCGATGATTTTGTATATCGAGACCCAAAATGGTAGGGCGCAGACAAGATAGAGGCCTCCGAATATCAATGGATTAACACCATGATTGCGTTGTATGTTCGTAAGCCATTCCTTGATGAACACGAGCATTTTCTATTATATCGGAATACATTCGATTGTCGATAGTATTCTTGACATGAGTCGGGCCGTTTATGAGATTGTCAGTGGACGGATAGAAAGAATGGTGCGGCTTGATTTGTTAAGATCTCATCAATGTCTCGGCGGTTTACGTTTTCTGAAAAATTTTGCTTAGATATATTCTTTTTCCCTTTTCCAGCGATTCATATACTTTTGTTCCTTTTACGGCCGTGAATTCCTTCAGGAATTTCCACAGGAAACGGGGCGCCAGACTTCTTATCATCCGCAATTTATGATCGTGATCCATATCAAGGGCACGGAGAACGGACGGCGTGATATCCAGATCGCGGATCTTATACAGGCCGGAGTTGCGAAAATGCCAGTTTATCTTGTCTTCGTGATGCCGCCACAAGATGTCGGTCCAGGATAGAAATCCGCCGGGTCGTAAAACCCTGATTACTTCGTTAATGAACCCGCTAAATGAATAATAACAGTGTGATGATTCCACATTGATGACGGCGTCGAATGACTGGTCGGGAAACGGTATTTTCATGGCGTCGCCGATCCGGAACGAAAGATTAGGTTGTGAGTGCAGCCGGCGGCACCGGATCACCGCGTTCCTTGAAAAATCCATGCCGACGATGGATTTTGGTCTGAGATAACGAGCGATGTATGAACAACCGCCGCCTCGCCCCGAACCGATTTCCAACACATCTTTGTTCGCGACATTTGCCGGCGAGGCAACATGATGATAGAGCTGTATGCTGTACCGGTCAGCTTCGTCACGGGAAAGCAAAGGAAGGTCCTCTTCGCCGTTTAGATGAGCGTAACCGTAGTTCATGAATGTCCATTCAGGCTGCCGGTAGCGATTTGCCAGATATTGATACCAGCGTTTGATCAAACGACTTTTGATCCCCGGGATCAAATACGCCACGGGTTCGGTAAAATGGTTAAGCATTAAAAAAGGAGATCCCCTTCACGCGGTAATTGTACTTATGTTTCATGATAAGTCAAGGACGTGAATCAAATGAAGCATACCTGTTTGTTTCTTCGCGCCCTAACTGACCCTTGACAAATTCGCAATTTCAAGTATATTTCATATTGTAAGCATTAAGGATAACAAAATGAAATGGATTGATTTTAGCGAAAAGCTATTGCGGATGAACCTGCCCGTTTTCACCCTGCGCGAAGCGCTTAAGGTGTCGGGGCTGAAATACGATACCGGGAGAATGCAGATCGCGCGCTGGGTGAAAATGCAGCGTCTTGTTCGTTTGAAGAACGGCTTGTACGTATTAAAGGGACCGTTGGACCGTGGTGAAATTCCAGTATTTTATATTGCGAATCGGTTTTACTTACCGTCATATATATCACTCGAATCAGCACTCAGTTATTACGATCTCATTCCGGAACAAACCTTTGCTGCAATCTCGGTGTGTTCCAAACCGACCAGGAAATATGTAGTCCTGCGAACATCTTATGTGTTCCGCAGCGTACAGCCGGGGTTTCTTACTGGTTATGTTGTTGAGAAGGAAATGGGGTTTGACGTCAGGATTGCAGAAAGGGAAAAGGCGGCAATCGATTATCTGTATTTCACGATCATCGATAGAACAGTTCCATTGGAACGATTGGACCTTAAGGGGCTGGATTACAAGAAAATGTACCAGTACGCGTCATTGCTCAAAGAGGAAAGATTGTTGCCGCTTATGAGGCGACTATGCTGACAAAAGAAGAGTTATTCAAACAGGCGGCGGCGCGTGGCCTGCCGGCGACAAAAGCGCGGGGTGTTGTCAGGGAGTATTTCCATTATTTGATGCTCTACAGTATTAACACCTGTGGCGATCGGCTTGTTTTTACCGGTGGCACTGCTTTGAGAATAGTCCATAATTTTGGTCGGCTATCATTCGATCTTGACTTTGATGCGAGCGGGCTTGCGCAAGACGAATTTGCCGATATTATTGAGCGTACCCAACAAACTCTTGGCCGATTTGGTGCGGAAGTGACTTCTGGTAAACTGAAACAGAGGCAAAATATTCTGACTGCGGAAATCAAAGTGCTTAATGCTTTCCGACTGTACGGGATCGCTACTGCGCAGGAATATCTGATGGTGAAGGTCGAAGCGTTGAATGTGGACAGGGCACGTCTCCGTCCCGAGGTTAAATTGGTCAGGAATTTTGACGGGCAGACGATTCTGGTCAATGTTCTTAAACTGGAGTATCTCGCCGCAGAGAAGGTCGCTGCATTTTTCGAACGGGCGCGCGAGCGTGATTACTATGATGTCCTTTTTCTTGTCCTGAACAAAGTGCCGATCAATATTGAGTTACTCAATAGAATTGTATCAAAATCTGGATTCGTTCATTATGCTGATGTATTGAGCAGAATCAAAAACAAATTCGAACAGGCTGATTTTAATAAGATCGCCAAGAAACTCGACCCGTTCTTGATCGATCCGGAGCATGCGCGGGTGATTAAAACCAGTGTGCAGCTTTTGTCGGATTTCATCAATGACAATGCATCTTCCACGCAGTAACCTTATACCTCCGGCTTCGGGAGCATGGGTTGGGTGGCCTCAGAGTATGTGCCCCGTGTGGTTCCTCAAATACCTATTGCTCCGGGTATTTTGGGAAAAACCGTAGCTTCAGCGATATGGGCAAGACCGCAGATATACCGCGTGAGCCGTTCCACGCCGATTCCAAAACCCGCGCATCTTGGCAGACCCATTTTTGCCAGTTCGAGATACCACACTAAGTCTTGTGGATTGGTTTCATAGTTTCTAACGCGCTCTAATATCTTCTCATATTCGTACTCCCGCTCACCACCGGATAATGCCTCGCCGTAACCTTCCGGGTAGATCATATCCATATCACACAGAATCCCCGGTTGTTCCGTATATTCCCGGTCATAGAATTCCCGCGCCTCAATCGGGATGTCGATTATCCAGAACGGCGCGCGCGCCCTTTGAGAGATTAAGATCTCAAACGCGGGGCCATATTCCTCGTATGCCTCAAGATACCTGATTCTTGTGAAAGGTTTTCGCGGTATAATAAGGGTTCTTTTCAGTGTTGATAACTCCCCGGCGCACTGTCGAATGACATGCTCAAGTATATAGATCAACATCTCCTCGGCCAGCGCCATGACCTCTTCCCGGCCAACATCTTTCATCTCGATGTCAATCTGTGTAAATTCAAGAAGATGTCTGCCGGTTTCAGCATGATCAGCCGGTTCCAATCGTACATTGGGTGAAAATATGAAGATCTTCTCTAATCCGAGAAGCGATATCTGTTTGTGAAATATCATACTGCGCATCAGGTAGAAACGGGAATCAAGATAGTCTATTGATCCATTCAGAGTCTTATGGCGCAGGGGGTCGGTCAAGGGCGAAATGATCACCGGGTTTAACTCAATAAACCCTTTCTTTCTCAAAAACAATCCGGCGCTGATCCTTATCTCGCTGCTTATGCGGGCGATTAGTCGGGTCCTTTCAGAGCCTAAACGGATCCTGAGTTCATCTACGTCTTTATCGTATTTCATGTTTTTCTCCTTATTCTATAAAAAAAAAACCCACCAAAAAATGGTGGGCTTCTTTCACCTCAAGAAAGCTTAAGGTGGTGAAAAGCCCACAAGCCTGTTATTGTTAACCATTGGTCCGGCAGCGGTCAGATGTTTCATCAGTGACAATGATATGCATATTGGTCTTGTTGTCAAGGATAACTGTTTCAAGATCTTTTTATAATGCTTTTTCCACGACAAAATTTGTCTCTTCTCTAACGGGGTCAGTCGATTACCTTGCTGTCTGGTTTCTCGAGCGATCGAGCAAGGTATCTTCCTTTTCATCTAATGTGGAAAGTGGAGAACTGCCCCCAATGTTTGTATTTGTATTTGAATATTTGTATTTGCCTCTATTTCAATATTACAAGGGAGCCGGCGCTTCTCTGATTATCCGTTTCCAGTGTAATGAAATAGGTCCCGGCGGCAAGTTCTTCCGTGTCAATGCGAATCAGGTGCATGCCCGCGGGCTTATTTGCGTGGCATATATTTCTGACCAGCCGGCCGGTCGAGTTGTACATTTTCATGCTTACTACGCCGGCCTTGGGCAGAGTGAATGAAGCAAGACAATGCGCGCGCGCCGGGTTGGGCGTAATGACCAGGGGAATCGAACCCTGGTGACCGGTCCGGTCCTCTTTGATGCCGAACATACGCCAGCCCATATCATACACATGCTGCGCCCAATGATCGACGAGAACCAGGGCCGTGTCCGGCGTTTGATATTGATCATGCCAATAGGTTAGCATTATCGCGAAGACAATGGTCAATGCGGAATCCGGCGCCAGTTCGAACGGTCCGCTTGCCATTAAAAAGCGCTGATCGTCCGGCGCCGGGATCACCGTGTCAAAAGGTTCGTATTGGCCGGTTTTAAAATTGTAGCCGGCAAGCGTCAGGTATCTTTCATTATCCCTATTGGGTCCAAGAACAAGGCTGAAGATCTTGAACGCGGTCATGCCCAGTTGAGGATTCTCCGAGGCGTCGCGCCAATCCGGTATATTATCATTGTCCACATCCCATTGAGATATCGGTACATAATGCCGGTAATACGCGCTGTCTCTTTCGTATTGATCGGATATGCCGTCGTTATCCTTGTCCATACCTGGCTGAAGGTCAAATCCGGTCTGCAATAGGTCAAAACCGATCACGCCCGGAAATTCAGACCAGCCCGATTCAGGCGTTTCCTGCCATTGATAGCCGATATTATCAACAATGTACCATTTACCGTCGATATAGTATGCTCTCTGTCGGATCACGGTGACCCGGTCATTGGCGCTGGAGCCGGCTTCATTGCCGATATCATTATCCGCACAAATGCCATAATAGCATTCCTTGAGATTGTGATCCGATACATTCTTGATTTGATAGGTCAAAAAGGCGATGTCCTGGATCGGTGTAAGATTCCAGACATAAACGGTTTGATATACTTCAATGCCGATCGGCCTCGTATCACCAGGTACATGATTGGCCGGATTTGAGTCATTGAAACAGCACCACGAATCCTGATGCGAGACCGTGGTCTGCGGCGCCATCGGAAAAACGCCGGCCGGCGGCGGCCAAATGCCTTGGTCCATGAATATAATGGCATTGGTATCAGCCGCGTCCATGCCCGATAGGCCCGGCGCGAATTCGCTTATTGAGCCGTGCGGACCATAACCGATTGATACGAGCGTATCGCCGCTTGCCGAATCGACCGTGCCGAACCAGGAGCCGGCGCCGAACATATAAGTATGGCCCGATCCCTTTGGCCACCATAAGCCTGGTCCTTGGTTTGCGGTTTGTCCGAATTTGCCGAAATTGGATATGCAGAGTTTTACCTGATTAATATTGTGTATTTTGATCTGAAAGGTACGGGTTGGTGGCTGATCGGACTTGTTCGCGGCTACCAGGCAAGCCGCCATCATCATTACGGCACAGATTGTCTTCATATTTCCTCCTTTGTTCACTTCTTATGGGGTTGTCCCGTTCACTGTTGAAATCCTGTCTGCGTGCGACGCACAGGCAGGTCGGTAACGAACCCTTTTTACAATAAATAACAATAAATAATACTAAGCAACCACCCGTTTGTCAAGAGTCTTGTAACATGATTTTACCCTTCGGACGGAAAAATATCATAAGGGGGGATGGTAAACCGCCGGTGAGTTTCTACACCGCCAGATCAAAATGAAATAAGCCGGATTTCGAAAACGAAAGCTTGAGAATGTGGGGCTAAAACTCGGGTTTTTTGGTTTTTTAACTTTTTCAACTAAAGGGACCTGATTCATGATCGGACCCGGAAAGAGGAAAGTACTTCCAAGTTCTTTGTTCCTAGCAAGTACTGTCCGCCTGCAGCGGACAACGCCGGGGTGATGGAATTTCCTCCAAACATAGTGGCGGATGCAGGTAGACATAGCGGACTTAAAAACCTGAAATACCCTTTTTGAGAACACCAGAAAAACCGTTAGTAATCGCATAAACGCAGAACTGGACTGCATCTGCGCTATTCTTGCTGTTGTGGGTAATTCTGCCTGTTACCCGCTGTTTTGGTCAGAAAATGACCAAAATGGCACAAGAATGGCACAGGGCAATCTAGCGAATCAGCGTTGACGGGCGGAAAGCGTTGATTCGTTGACATCAATTTTATTCTATTTATAATATTCCAGCATCCATAACCAATGACCAGCTTCTATCTGTTAAGCCGGGGTGATGGAATTGGTAGACATAGCGGACTTAAAATCCGCTTCTCTTAACAAGGGAGTGCCGGTTCGAGTCCGGCCCTCGGCATACGCAACGGAGTTGCGCATCGATTACGGCGATTAAAGAAAGATTACAGTGATGAAACGCTAATAGCTATGGGCTAAGCGGAATTGAAACTTAATAACTGCACAAGTGGCAAATAGGATTTATGGCAAATTCTAAATCCTAATATCTAAATCCGAAACAAATGCCAATATCAAGATTCAAAGTTTTTAACTACACGACTTTTGTAAATTCAATGAGAAGATAAATTTTGGGCGAAGCAAGGCTC
>JBBIHN010000083.1:0-8710 GCA_037446995.1 Caldifarciminota bacterium
TCGCCTTTGCCGCGGAAATGCCGGACAATTTAAAAAACGCCCGGCGCATGGGTTTTCAAATCGAGAGCCGGGGTGTTGACCTCAATGTTCTGCAGAACTGGAAAGACGGCATCGTCAAGCGGCTGAGAAGCGGCATCGAGATACTTTTCAAATCCAATAATGTCGAATGCCGCATGGGCAAAGCCATGATCGTGTCCGAGCACGAGGTCCGGATCGAATCCGAATCGGTGTCAGAAATTGTCTCGGCGGATTACATCGTGATTGCCACCGGATCGGACGTTTTTCCTCTGCCTGGTTTCGAATACGATCACGAATACATAATCGATACCACCGACGCTCTGGCGCTTACCAGTATTCCGAAAAGCATGCTGGTGATCGGCGCCGGCGCTTCCGGACTGGAAATGGCTAATATTTACGCCAATTTCGATTGCAAGGTCACGGTGGTCGAGATCTTGAACCAGATCCTTCCGGGCATGGAAAGTGAATTATGCGAATCGCTGCATAAGATATTGACGCGTAAAGGAATGAGTATTCACACGGCGTCCCAGGCAGTGAAGTACGAAAGAACCGAAAACGGGATGAGCGTGACATTGAGTATTCAGGGAAGGGAAGAAATTCAGTGCTTTGACCGGGTACTGGTTACGGTCGGCCGCAAGCCCAACACCGCAGTTTGCGAGGGTGTGGGCATTGAGTTTGATGACCGGGGCTATATTGTCGTGAACGATTTTCTGGAAACGAAGAAATTCAACATTTTCGCGATCGGCGACGTTATCGGACCGCCGCTGTTAGCGCACAAGGCGACGGCTCAGGGAGTTCAGGTGGCGGATTATATCGCGGTTCCGGTGAGAAAACCGAGGATCAGAACGATCCCGTCCTGTGTTTTTACAATACCGCCCCTGGCGTCAGCCGGTCTTACCGAAAAGGAAGCTTTCAGCATGGGATGCCGACTGCGCATCGGCAGATTTCCATACCGGGCATCGGGCAAGGCGCTCACCATGGGCGAGAGCGAGGGCATGGTTAAGGTTATTGCCGATGACCGGGACAATATTTTGGGCATTCATATTCTTGGCGCCGAATCGCCGAGCTTGATCGGCGAAGCGGTGCTGGCAATAGACAACAATATCAAGATCGAGAATTTCGTCCGAAGCATACACCCGCATCCGACCCTGACCGAAACATTGGTCGAAGCGGTCGAGAACATTGAGAAAAAAGCAATACACATACCGAATACGGACGCTAATCGCTAGACGCTATGCGCTATGCGTTTCCGTGGGAGAGCCGTCGAATGTGCGCCGTCATTCCGCGCTTGATGCGGAATCCAGTCTATTGTGTCTCTTTGTTTTCCTGGATTCCCTGGTCAAGCCAGGGAATGACATGGAAACTCTGCAGCATGCTACCGAGAATTAAAATTAAACTCACGACTTTTGTAAATTCAATGAGAAGATAAATTTTGGGCAAAGCAAGGCTCATCTGAGCCACGGATATTGGCTGAGCCATCCCGGCTCGATTGTTTTTCGCATTGAGTACAAGTACCTATATTTGAACCAGTATTGCTATCTATATAAGCTATATTGCTATTGTCTTGACAAACTATCGATTTATCATATAATTCACGAGATATTGCCTTGAATTCTGGTTCGGGTATATAAGTTAAGAGGGAAATAGTGAACATAAACAAAGCTGGAGACAGGTCAGTACGTCGTAACTGACAAGGCGGTAGCTTTCAGGTCATTTCGTCATTTGCCTTTTTAATTTAATATAGAATTGGAGGTTCTATGTCATACCGTATCTTGATTGTGTTAATAGTAACTTTCGCAACGCTCTTCGCCATGTCCTGCGCTTCGCGCGGGCTGGTCGAGGTCGCTTCGTTCTATGGTTTTGTCACCAATGAGACCTATGAGCCGCTGGCCGGCGCCGAAGTCATGATCGCCGGTCATCCCGAGGCCTTTTGTTTGACCAATAATGCCGGCTACTACATGCTCACCGATCTGGCGCCGGGTAATTATACGCTGGTGATAACCAAACCCGGATATTCGGCGAAAAGCGTGCCGGTCAGAGTCGCCGCCGGTAAGACCGGGAACTTGAACGTCGTTCTGCTCAAGGCGGTGCGTGGTCAGGGATGGATCAACGGGCTGGTGCTCGATTACGGGTCGAACAATCCGATGGTCGTTCAGGTCACGATCGACGAGTTGGACCTGACCGCGGTCTCGGATTCATTGGGCAGATTTCATTTCGAAGATCTTGTCCCGCGCAAGTACCTGCTGAAATTCCATGCCCGCGACTATATCACCGGTTATCTTGACGCGCTGGTTGAGCCGGACAAAGCCGTCGAACTGGTCATGCGCATGCTTAAAACCAGCACGACGATCTCGCTTTGCGGGATCGAATTCGAATTCGGCAAGGCGACGATCAAGCCCGAATCATATTCCTTGCTTGATGGCGTCGCCGCGAAGCTGACCAATCACCCGGGCGTCGAGGTCGAGATCCAGGGGCATACCGACGATATCGGCAGCGAAGACTACAATCTTAAATTGTCCCAGAAGCGCGCCGAGTCGGTGCGGCAGTATTTGATCGACGTGCACATGATCGAGCCGGTGCGTTTGATTCCGATCGGCTACGGCGAATCCCGGCCGGTCGCGGACAACGGCACTGACGAAGGCCGGGCACGGAACCGGAGAGTGGACTTTGTTATTAACGAAAAAGAGTAGCCGATACCTGATACACGATTCAAGATCCATGATTCATGATAAAAAAACAGCTTATTAAGAAACGATGCTAAGAACCTATGTGGTTAAGATGCTATGAAAAAAGTAATAACGAAAAGAATCTGGATAAACATCGCTAAGTCATTTAAAGATGCTGAAACATTCGATGAAGATTACTATTTGTCCATGAATCCCTCTGAGCGTCTTGAAATTATGCAATTTTTGAGAGACATAGATTATAAATTCCCAAAAACAAACAAATATGCGGATAGAAAAAGACTACGAAGATCTTTTAAAATTATTCAACAAACATAAAGTGCGGTATTGCATAATCGGCGCTTTTGCCATGGCTTATTATGCCAAACCGCGATATACAAAAGATATGGATCTGTTTGTTGATCCGGAGTTAGCCAATTCGAAAAGGATTGTTAAAGCTCTCCATGATTTTGGATTTGCCGGTCTTGGTTTGACGGCAAAGGACTTTTGCGAGAAGAATAGAATCATTCAACTTGGCTATGAACCTGTTCGTATCGATATAATTACATCAATATCCGGGTGTTCTTTCAGGCAGGTATGGACTAACCGCAAGACCGGTAAATATGGCAGGCATAAAGTGAATTTTATCAGCCTGAATGATCTTGTTAAGAACAAGAAAGCAAGCAGCCGAAAGCAGGATAAAGCGGATCTCGAAATCCTTCAGAAAATAAAGAAGACACAGGATTCCTGATTCATGATGGATTTTGGTCTGTTTAGCTTATCTTGTCTTCACGGATCCGCCTTCGGCGGAAGAATGACCTTGACTATTAAGCCTCAATGAATACAATGGCATCTATGCGTATGACAATTTCCTTTATCCTGACAATTCATATATTTGCCGGTTTATCCGTCAGCCAGGATTTTGATGTTTTAATCACCCAATCACCTAATAACCAAATAACGATGAGCAATGATTCTGTTACGCCGTTACTCCTATACTCCGATACTCTTTCACAATATACGATATATACGATCGAGAGCGGCGATATGCTCGAGATCAACATCCTCGGCGAGGAAGAACTGTCCCGCGCCGTTGTTGTCATGCACAACGGCACGATCTCGTTTCCGCTTATCGGCGAGGTGGCGGTTGCCGGTCTTACAACCAAGCAGGCCGAGGCCGTGATCGCGGAAAAACTGAAAGAGTACTACACCTATCCCATGGTTTCGGTCGTGCTGAAAAGCCCGACCCAGCCTTACGTGTCGGTGTTCGGCGAGGTGATGCGCCAGGGCGCGGTCGAGTATCAGCGCGGCCTGAGGGTAACCGACTATATCGCCCTTGCCGGCGGCCCGACCAATCGCGCGTCTTTAAGCCGGGTAAAGGTCGTCAGATTCCAGGCAGGCAAGGCGGTTGCCGGCGTGCTGAACGTCAATAAGATATTGAAATCCGGCGATTTAGCGCAGAACTATGAGCTCAAATCCGGGGACTGGATATACGTTTACAAGCGCTGGACCGTGAACTGGATTCACGTGCTTCAGCTCGCCACGTTGACCCTTACCGCGGTGAATCTGTACCTGGCGCTGCAAAACAGGTAGCACTTTTATGAATACATGCTGCGCCGAAAATATGCGACTACGTCGCTGGATACACGCTGCTATGCAGCTGGAGACACACTACGTTGCAGATATGCGACTGCGTCGCTGGATACATACTACGCTGGAGACACGCCGCTGTGCGGCTGAATAAAGAAGATGAAGCATAATGGAAATGGGACAAAGTTTAGAAGCTTTAAAGATCTAATCGTATGGCAATTAGCTTCAGATTTTTCTAAAAATATTTCACTTCGTAAGCATATCAAATCTTCAGCGAAGCGTGTTTCTGAGTACGAAGTGCCATGAATTTATCTTCAACGATGTGTGATTTCAGCCTATGGCGTGATTACAGACGCGAAGCGTCGTGTCTCCAGGCACGAAGTGCCGTGAATACAGGAACCGTGAACCGTGAATGAAGTGAATAGAATTCCCAACGGTTACCGTGAATCAGACGAAGAACGTCCGATCGATCTCCATGATCTCTGGTTCAAATTCCTGCGCCGGAGGCGCTTGTTCTTCACGGTCGCGATCCCGATATTCCTCGGCATCGTGATCTATCAGTTCGCCCGGCCCTATTCGCCGATTTACCGCGCGTCGTTCGACCTCGGCGTGACCCAGGACCGACCGGTCGAGGGTATTTTCACCGGCATACCCGATTTTCCCGCCAAGCAGATCGGACCCGTCACCCAGCGGGTGATCTCCAATCTGATGAGCGTGGATCTTGCGGCAAAGGTCGCCGACAGCCTGGCGATGTACGCGCATGTCAAGAACGGCAACGGCGCCGTGAAAGTGCTTGTCGATTACAAGCCGGGCATGGACATCGAAAAGGCGATCGGGCCTTTGAGGCTTTCGATACGCGACGACCGTTTCTACGTCGCCAAAGACGGCGACGACCTGGTCCAGGGACCTTTGAACGAATTCGTCGATGCCGGCGCTTTCAATATCAAAGTAATATTGCCGAATCTCCTGGAAAGACGCGATAATTATCAATTGACCATTTATCCGAAGAGCAAGATCGCCCTGGCGCTGCGCAATTCGATTTCGGTGAACGTGCTCGAGGCCGACAAGATCGAGACCGACAACAAATCAGACGTTCCGTTTTCCGGTGAGGGCGCGTCCAAGCGCATTGTCACGGCTAACCCGCGCGTCTATGATACCAATATCGGCATTTTGCGCATCAGCGTGCTCTGGGGTGCGCCGGCCGACGCCAAGCGCATTGCCGATGAGTTTTCGCGGGCGATAAGCGAAGAGGACAAAATGCAGAAATCCCGGCAATATGTCCAGTCCAGGATTTTTATTGATTCGCAGCTGGTGCAGTATCAGGATAAATTGACCCGGCTTGAGGAAGAGGTTCGGGTGTTCAAGGAAATCAAGAAGATCGCCGATCTCAAGGCGTCGACCCAGGCATTGATTTCCCAAATTTCCCTGCTCGAATCGCGGCGCAGTCAGCTGGAGATTGAGAACAAGATAATCACCGATCTCGACCAGTATCTTACCGGGCGCGACGCCGACGCCAGCGTGCCCAATTTTGCTTCGGCAATGGTTTCGGACCCGGCTTTGCAGAACTTATATTCGCAGCTGCTCAATGCCGAGGCTCAACTGCGCACCCGGCAAAAGGAATACTCGGACAATCATCCCAAGGTGCTCGAAGTCAAGGCAAAGCTCGACGGCCTCAAAGACCAGATGAAAGAGGAGATAAACAAGCGGGGGACGAGCATCAGCGCCGAGATCCGCAGCGTGAGCAATCAAATACTCGTTTTGCAGTCGAAATTAACCAATGTGCCTGATGACGAGATCCAGCTCGCCCGGCTGGAAAGGGACAAGGCGACCGCGGAGAAGCTTTACACTTTCTTCGCGGAAAAACTCGAAGAGACGCGGGTGCAGGAGGCGGGCGTGACCTCGGACCTCAGGATCATCAACTCGCCGGCCGTGCATGACAAGCCGGTCAATTCGCGCGGCCGCCTGCGCGCCGGCATAATCGCGGTGATCATCGGCATGCTCGCCGGCGTATTCGCCGTGTTCGTCGTCGAGTACTTCGATAACAAGGTAAAAGATCCGAGTTTGATTTCGGAAAAGCTCGGCATACCCGTGTTCGCCTCGATTCCCAGCTTATCAGCGGAGGATTCCACGGATAAGCGCGTAACGCCTGACGCGAAACGCGCGGTGCGGAAAAAGAGCGGCGACGCGAATGCTTGCCCAGTTAGAAATGAAATTTCTAATGGGGTCATTGCGCCTGTCCGCCTGGGCGGAAGCGCGGCGAAACAATCTCAGTCATTTTCCGACTTGATCGGACAATCCAGTTCCTTCCTGTATTCCCTCCTCACCGGCGCAAAACCACAAAACCACGTATCCGTTGAGATAAAGTTGCTCGATCCGCTGAAATACTCGGCCGAGTTCGAGGCGTTCCGGAAACTGGCGATTAGTCTGGAATTCGCCCATCCGGAAAAAGAATACCGGGTCATTTATGTCACTTCTTCGGGTCCGGACGCGGGCAAGACTTTTATCTCGCTTAATCTCGCCCACGTGCTGAGTTATTCCAATAAGAAAACAATTGTCATTGACACTGATTTCCGCAAGAAACGCGGCGGCATTACCGACGTCGTCGGTATGCGCAAAAAACCCGGCCTGTTCGACGTGCTTCGCGGCGAGATCAAACTCGACGGCGCGATCGTCCGGTATTCAGTTCCTTTTAACTCATCTTCTCAAGGTAAAAAGGACTCCGATACTCCGTCGCTCCCAAACTCCGTTTCTATCCTTCCCGTCGGCAAAATACCGCCCAATCCCTTCACGTTTTTGGATTCCGACGTTATGAAACGGATGATCACCGATCTCAAGGCTGAATACGACTATGTAATTATCGACGGCGTGCCGCTGATCATTTTCGCCGACGCTTCGTATCTGGCGAATTTCGCCGACGGCGTTGTTCTGACCGCGCGCTATGACCGCACCGCTTTAAAAGAGCTGGAATACTCGCGCGACATGCTGCAGCAGTCAAAGTCGAACATAATCGGCATTGTGATGAACGGCGTCCCCAGAACCCGGGACGGCTATTACTACTATCATCATTACTACTACCAAAAGTACTATCCGAAGTATTATCAAAAAGAAGATAGATAGCGATGTTTCACATGGAAGTGAGGGCTGCGCCCTGGAATGGAGTGCTACGCACTGGAATATGAATCAGTCTTTTATGTTATCCTGTATCATGTATCAGGTATCTTGCATCGTGAATCAATCTTTTATGTATCATGAATCTGGAATCATGTATCAATTTGTTAAGTTATCCAGTATGTGAAGATTTGTCCCCTCTGCGCGTCACTATTCGCTCTTGACAACGCATTGCATCCTGCTAAAATAGAATTATGTTGATTGAATATATTGAAGCAGCATTGAAAAAAGCCCACTACGAGATGATTAATGATGAAGAACCATTCTATGGTGAAATACCTGGATTCAAGGGTATTTGGGCAACCGGGAAAACTCTTGAGGAATGCAGGAAAAACCTGAAAGAGGTCTTGGAAGGATGGATATTGTTGAGTGTGCAGAAGAAAATTCCCTTGCCGAGAATTGGCAAGCTTGTTGTGAAACCTCTGCAAATCGTAAAGGCATAATCGGCCAAAAGCGAAATTGTCAAACCTTACACCGATATCGCGTTTTGATCTAATAAAACGACTGCGCAAATTTGGATATATCGGCCCATACCAGGGCGGAAAACATCAGTTCATGGTAAAAGGCGATATACGATTGACACTGCCTAATCCTCATCGGAAAGAGATTAGTATCGATTTATTGGCGCGAATTCTTCGACAGGCAGGGATATCCAAATCAGGATGGCTGAAATAGCCGTAACTTCGCAAATCGTCTATGGACATTCGTTTTAAGTGACCTATGACCAAATTACTTAATGACTAATATGTTTGTCCTCAATTCGCCATGTCTTATTATATATTGACACCCGATTCAGGATTCCTGATTCCTGATAAAATATAAATGACAACATACAAAGATTTGGACATTTACAAATTGAGTCATAAGTTGGCTGTTGAAGTGCATCGAATGACTATGAAACTGCCTAAATATGAGATGTTTGAAGAAGGATCACAGGTAAGAAGGTCTTCTAAATCAATATCATCTAATATCGTGGAAGGATTTGGACGTCGACGATACAAGCAGGAATTCATACAGTATTTGACCTAGAGCCATGCTTCGTGTGATGAAACAAAAGAACATCTGCAATTTTTATGTGATACTGATTCTTTCAAGGATAAGGATCTACTCAAGAAATCACTATTAGGTTACGAAGAACTTGGTGCTAAAATATCAAAATTCATAAGGGCTGTAATGGATGGTCATAAGACCCGCAAATCATGAATCCGATTTCCTGTATCCTGAATCCGGTATCATGTATCATGAATCCTGAATCATTTTTTTGTTATTTG
>JBBIHN010000084.1:0-8676 GCA_037446995.1 Caldifarciminota bacterium
GTTGTTCAACGAGCCGGGTGGCTCAGGTAATATCCGTGGCTCAGATGAGCCTTGGTTCGCAATGACAAGAGTGAGGGGGGTGTTCGCAATGACGGTGTTCCATGAGTACTTATAAAAGTCATTTAAATGTCAAAAGATTTATGAATCACCACACTAGTTTTCTTTGCAATTGGAATTTTGGTAATTAGAATTTGTTTAGTGCTTCGGATTTTGTATTTGTTCTTTCTTTAGGCATTTAGGCATTTATGTATTCAGGTTCACCTCTGCACCAACCCGTATTCGTTCTCACCGGCCCAGACAGTCTTGACAAATGTCGAAAAATACTGATAATTATCTTAACAGATACCATGAAAAGAACCGTCCAGAGAGATCGCTCGGATAGATCCGGGCGTGAAACCGAGGCAACGGTGAGTGCCCAGCCAGACCGCGGTTCTATCGACTATTCGCTTTTCAAAGTCGGCAATGAGTTGTTCGCGGTCATCCTCGATGAAATAACCGAAGTGCTGCACGATGTTGAGATCGAAAAAGTCGACCACCTATCCGGTTACTATTGCGGAACGATTCGATACCGGGGGATTACCCTGCCGGTGGTCGATACCGGCAAAGTGCTGAGTCACGCCCGTTATGACGACCGTATCGAAACTTGTTTGTTGATCAAAGGACCGGAGGGAGTTTTCGGGATAATGGTCGATTCGGATGTCGAGATCATCAGGGCGCAGCCGAACCAGGTACATCAGCTTCCTGACTGCTATTCGTTGGAAGAAACCGCAATTTTGAATGGCATACTGGTTCGCGGGGATGATTTCTACGGCATCCTGAACACCGCGGCAATTTACGCGAAGAGCAAAACCAAAGAGGTATGAGGTGAAAAAATACAGAATTGCAATAGCCATCGTCGGTTATATCTTGCAGATTGTGTTATTCATGTTCTTTGCTCAGCGTCTGGGATACTGGCGCGCGATCGGCTTGAGTTATGCCGCGATACCGCTGGCAATAATGGTTTTCTTGATCGTATACCGAAAGAGCGTCGATCTGCGGCAGTACAGCGCGATCTATTTTTTCGGCACCGTGATCTCGAGTCTTGCGGCCGGCGTTATCGCGCAATTCGGATTGCTGGCTTACGGCTGGCTGCTAATCGCCGGCGTGTGCACCGGTCTCGCGGTTGCGGTTTTGATCTATCATTTTATTCATATCGCTATCCCGGGTGGACTTCAGGACCGAGGCTTCAGCTATTTTCTCGAAGTATCGAGCACCTTTTTTGCCGGCGCGTCGTATCCTTTGATGATCCTGGTCCCGTTTACCATTAGCTACGCAGTGTTGATTGCGATCGTGATTCTGGCGATATCGATCGCCATCGGTTTTGTCCTCACCCAGCCGTTCAAAGTGGCATTGAGTTCGATCGCGGACGCCGTTCATGAATGGCGCACGGTCGATCATCTGCCGGCAATAAAATCCGCGATAACCGGCCGGTTTGTCAACGTGATCAACGACCTGCTCACTCAGGTCAGGGAATCATTCAAGGAACTGAGCAGGATGAGCGACGACATCAAGGGCTCGTCCGAAGATCTTTCGACCGCGTCAGAACAGATGAACGCGTCGCTTCAGGAAGTTTCGTCGACGATTCAGCAGATCTCTCACGGCGCCCAGGAACAGTCGTCATCGATAACTTCGATCGCGCAATCGATCGAAGGTTTGAATAGCCTGACAACTTCGATATCATCGCAGGTCAAGATGGCGTCGGTTTCGTCGCGGCGCACGACCGATACCGCGAAACGGGGTATGGAATTATCCAAACAGGAGGCGCGGATCGCCCGGGATCTTTTTGAACAAACCAAGTTCATAAGCGAAAAGATGAAGGAGTTGCTGAATCAATCCGGAGAAATCAAGAAGATCCTTGACATCACCGCTGTCATTACCGATCAAACCGATCTGCTGGCGCTGAATGCGGCGATCGAGGCCGCCCGGGTGGGCGAAAAAGGACGAGGCTTCGCCGTAATCGCGGATGAGATCCGCAATCTCGCCACCGAATCGCAGCAATCCTCGGCGGTTATCGAAGGACTGATCGCCGAAATCAACAAAACGGTTCAGGAACTGAGCGATCTTCTGTCGTCGGAGCGCGAAAAGGTTAACGACGCCAATGCCCTGGCCGCTCAATCCCAGGAGCAGTTTATCGGCATCGTAAAAGCGGTTGACCTGGTTACCGATATGATCAGCCGGATCAGTCAGGCGGCAACCAATCAGTCGAATAACACCCGTGATCTGGTCAAGCAGGTCGAGCAGATCGCTCAGGTCGCCGCCGACACGGCGGCGGCAACCCAGGAAGTATCGGCGTCGGTTCAAGAACAGACGGCGTCAATGCAGGAGTTTACGTCAACCGCCCAGATATTGTCGCAGTTTGCGATGCACCTTCAGACATTGGTTACGAAACTGAAGCGATGAGATATTTTCTGGAGTTTGCCATCGACCGCAGGAAATTCGCGGTGCCGATCGAAGAAGTTGTTGAAGTCGCCCGGCCCGGGCCGATACGACCTCGCGCGGGCCGGAAGAAGAATATTATCGGTTCGTTCACTCTAAGGCGCGAAAACATATCGGTGGTTGACCTGGCGTTGGTTCTCAAGATGAAAGGGCAAGAGCAGTACGAAGTGATGATCGCCGAAATCGCCGGTCGTCGGATCGGATTTCGGGTTGATAAGGTCTTAGGGATCATCGAACATGATGTGTTGAAGCCGGTCCCGGACATGGTGAAATCCCATCGTTCATTGACCGGAATGATAATGCGGGACGATACGGTAATCCCGGTTGTTTCCCTGGAAAAAGCCGTGCCCAGGGCGAGTCCGTCGGCAATCAGAAATAAGGCGCGGACAAAAAGCAAATAGCGGTTCTTGATTCGGAACCAGTATCGATAATGATCAATGTTTCAGGGGGGAAACATGAAAAAAATCTCAGGTTGTGTTCTGGTTTGCGCTATCACTGCGGTCGTGATCGCGCAGAATCTGCTTTTGAATCCCGGCTTTGAGTCCTGGTCGGGTAATAAACCTGTTTCATGGCTCCATGGCGACAGCATTCTTATATACCGTGAGAGCGCTGTCGTTCATAGCGGAAATTTCAGCGTGCGCGAAAGTCTGATCACTCAGAATCAATTGCGCGCCGATTTCTTTCAGGGGTGTTTTGCGGTTCAGCCAAATACCGGCTATGTTTTCTCGATCTGGGTATATGACAATGATATTGCCGGACGGGTGAGACCGGGCGTGATCTGGTTCCCGGGCGGTTCCTATTGGTCGGGCAATTACAGCGTCAACAGCAATCAGTGGCAGCAATTGACCTTTACCGTTCTTTCGCCGGCTCATGTCGAATCGGCAACCGTGCTGATCCGCGCCTATGACAACGCGGCGGCATGGGACGGCGGCGCGGTTTTCTATCTCGATGACGCTTCTTTTCAGCGAGTGACGAATCAACCGCCGGTCGTCAACCGGGTCTGGCATATACCGGTGAATCCCGGCGCCGGGGTCGGAACCACCGTGTATGCCAAGGTCAACGACGACGGATCGATCGTTGCCGACACGCTGTTCTACGGGATCAACCACTTGAACACTCCGGTAAGAATAACTCACTCGGGCGTCAGCAATGATACGTTCCGATTCACTGTTCCGGGTCAGACGTCGGGCGATACGATATTCTACTACCTGCGCTTTGTTGATAATGAAGGACTGGTAAAAATAACCGACACTCATTCGCTGTATGTCGGGAAACAAAATCTCGTGATCAACGAGATTTTCTACGACGCCCCCGGAGCGGATAACGGGTGTTACGTCGAAATCTACGGGCCGTCTTATCTCAGTCTCGACGGCTACGCCCTGGTCGGGGTAAACGGCAATAATGGTTCGGTATACGCGACTATCGACCTCTGCGGCCATTCAATGCCCGGCGACGGATTTTTTGTTGTCGCACAGGATTCGACGGTGCCGAATTACGATCTGGTGACCGCGCTTGCCAATATGCAGAACGGACCGGATAACGTCGAAATCCGCTATCACAATATCACCATTGACGCCCTCGGTTACGGCGTCTTGAACGGCTGGTATTTCACCGGAGAGTGGAAACCGGCGCCTGACGTTCCCGAAAACCACTGCCTGGCGCGATATCCGGACGGTAACGACCGGGATAATAATTCGATCGATTTTCACGATGATACGAGGTTAACGCCGGGTCAACCGAACCCGTCGGTGACAGTCAAGGAAAAAAAAGACCATGAAACCGGGATCATCAACATTGCCGGTCCGGTAACTAACGGCATTGCTTATTCCCGCCTTGTTCCCGAATCGCGTTTCTACCCGTTTAACATTTACGGTATCGCCGGCCAGGTCGTTGAACGGGTGATCGATCCGGAACAGCGCCTGCGGCTTGCCGCTGGAATATATTTTTTCCGGTTCGGTGACCGGCCCGGCCATACCGGAAAAGTCGTCGTCATCGGCAGGTGATTCAATGACCCAGCGGCAAGATCGACATTAGGAGGTGGCAGTACCGTGAATCTATACAATACCCTCACCCGAAGGAAAGAAGATTTCAAACCGGTTGGTGACGATTATGTCAGGTTGTACACATGCGGATTGACCGTGTACAACTACGCGCATATCGGGAATCTCAGAACCTATTTTTTCGAAGATATTTTGAGGAGAACGCTCGAATACTTCAACTACCGCGTGCGGCATGTGATGAATGTCACCGATGTCGGTCATCTGGAATCGGATGCCGATTCGGGCGAGGATAAACTTGTGCTCGGCGCGCGGCGCGAGGGCAAGACACCGGCCGAGATCGCGCGGTTCTACGAGAAGATTTTCTTTGAAGACCTTGCCGCCATGAACATCCTGAAACCTCATGTCATATGCCGCGCCAGCGAACATATCGATGATATGATCGAATTTGTAAAGGCGCTGATCGAAAAACAATTCGCCTATGAAGTCGAGGGCAATGTGTACTTCTCGGTTGAACGTTTTCCCGAATACGGCCGGCTGTCGGGAATGCCGGTCGAGGATCGGCTTGCCGGGGCACGCATCGAAATCGATCCAAATAAACGCCACCCGGGCGATTTTGCGCTATGGCTTTCAAAATCGAAGTTCCCCAACCAGATAATGCAATGGGATTCGCCATGGGGGAGGGGTTTCCCGGGTTGGCATATTGAATGTACGGTAATGGCGATCAAATATCTGGGCGCGCGCATCGATATTCACTGCGGCGGCGTCGATCATATTGCCGTGCATCATACCAATGAAATCGCTCAAGCCGAGGCTTATCTTGGCCACAAATGGTGTAGTTACTGGTTGCACGGCGAATGGCTGGTCGTCGCCCGGGAGAAAATGTCGAAATCCAAGGGCGGATTTCTCGATTTACGGGCGATCGCCGAAAATGGATACGGACCAATGCACTTAAGATATTTATATCTTACCGCTCATTACCGCCAGCCGTTGGAATTCAGTTACGAATCGCTGGACGCGGCCAAGAACGCCTATGAGAATCTTAACGCCAGAATCATCGAGTTGAAGGAGATGAAAGAACCGGCTGATTCGGATCAGGAACTCAAGGCCGGCATTCAGGCGAAATTCCGCGACGCGATAGCCGATGATTTGAACATGCCAGCCACCCTGGCACTTGCCTGGAAAACGCTGAAGGACAATACTCTGTCGCCGCGCGATCGGATAAATCTGATCGAGGATTTTGACCGTATTCTCGGTTTGAACATCGCCGGCTTCGCGCGTCGTGATCTGCCCGACGATTGCCGTCTTTTGATCCTCGAGCGCGAAAAGGCGAGAGACCGAAAGGAATTCCATGAAGCCGATCGCATCCGCGATCTTCTCGCCGAGAAAGGCATTGGAATGAAAGACACGCCTCGCGGCACTGACTGGTACTGGCTGCGTTAACCGCTATTCGAAAAGATCCGGGATCCGTTCTTCTCTGATTAGAAAAGTCGGATAAGTCTCACTGCTGATCAAACCGCCCACGCTGATCTTGCTGTTAGATTCGGCATACGCGGCGGCAAGAATGAACTTGCCGAAAGACATCTGCAAGCCCGCGCTCCAGCGAAAATCATGATCGGTTCGGAAATAGATGTTCAGTCCGGACAGCGGCTGAACCATGACGCCGGCGTGATAGTTCGTCGTCCGGTATATCGTTTCGTGTTCAACATCGCCGCAGAAAACCAGATAATCGGCCAGCGGCTTGATCGCGGCTCCGCCGAGCATATGCCAATCATCGCCGATCCTTGTTTTGTAGCCGACCGACAGTTCATCGCTGACGAGCCCGATAACTCCGAGCACATGTTCATTGATCTCGCCAAAACGAAAGGCATAGCCGATCGAAAAAACACCCGGTAGTTTGTAGCCGACGGCCGCTTCCCAGTAGTAGAGACTGTCGGCTCGCCTCATCGCCGCGCTGAAATACCGTGTTGCCAGCCCGGTTGTGATCCGGTCCGGATGATAGTCGACCACTGCTTCATAGGCCGACTGCAAACCAAGGCCGGCCGGGTTGGAGAACACGCTGTTTACCCTCATCGGCAAACTGCTGAACTGACTGGCAAAGAATGAGGTGCTGGTAAACATGAATAGTAATATCATTCGACCGCCTCCTTGTTAAAGTATTTCATGGCTTCCCGCCAAGCCTTTGCCGGCCAATAATTCGGCCGGCCGGAGAAAAAACGGGCGGCAGTATGAATCAGCGGCTTTGACGGCCAATATTCATTCATCGGGTTTATTAAGATACCTCGCGAGTCATTGATTAAGATCGGCGATCGGTTCTGATAGGGTTTTTCCCAGATTTTTCCCGGTACATAATCATTGGCAAAAATATTATCCCAGATCAGAGGCGGTCGCCGCAATATTGCGGATATTTTTCTTATGTCGTTGGCCGTGATTCGGCGGGCAATGACCCGGTTGCCGGTCCAGAATATCTCGATCGGCTTTAAAAGTTCCTCGGCGATTACGGATATGTACGGCGATCGTGAAAAGCCGCGGTATTGCGTGGGGCAGAAAAACAGTATCGGTTTTGAACAGACCATCTTCAAGTATAGGTATAACCGATTCGCGCTTTCTGCCTGTCTTTTGGCAATTAAGTCATTCAGTTCAATATCTATGTCATCATAGAACAGACTGAAGCAACATATGTCCATGTCAATCATTGGTTTTATCTTGGATATGATTGCCCGGTGGTCCGGGCAGTTCATCGGCGAAAGGGCATAGTTGAATTTTACGCCCAGTGAATGGCTTAGCCGGTTCAAATATTTGAACTGCCTCAATTTCGACTTCGGGTATGGCTTGCGCCATTGCCGACGGTGCCAGGGGTCGTCTTTTGGGCCGTATACATAGGTGTTCTGACCGGTCTGACTGAGGAATTTTATCAGATCGACGCGCTCTTTGAAACTATATGGTTTGCCGTAAAAGCCCTCGATAACGCCGAAGTATTTAGCGCGCACGGTTCAAATCCATCAGGAATTTCACCCAGCGTGTTTCGCGAGCATTCAGTTTTGCGATTTCATTCTCCGGGTCGATCCGATATTCGTTCTGCAGGTCAGAAATCTTTTCGTCTATATCCGGGTAATTATTGGCTTCCGCCCGCAAACGCCTTTCAGCCTTCAGGTATTCGATGAACCGATGATAGTCGTAGCGAGCGCAACCATTAAACAATAGAACATGCCCGGCAAGAATACACAACGCCAAAATCCTTATCACTCTGCTCTATCTCTGCAAAAACATCAGTTTGGGCGCGAAAAGCCGCTCAACCGGTTTTATGAACATGTCAATAAAACTCATCCGCGAAGGCGGATAAACAAGATATGGTTTTTCGATGCCGATCATGTCAGCCGCGATTTTGACCGCCTGTTCGAACGAACCGAGCGTGTCGACAAGACCGAATTCTTTCGCCTGCCTTCCGGTCAATATTCGGCCGTCAGCGATCATCAGCACGCTATCTCTGGGAAGCCCGCGATGCGCGGCGACGGCGCTTACGAATTGATCATAGACGTCGAGCACGACCGACTGAAGCAAAGCCCTTTCGCCCGGCGTCAACGATCTGAAAGGCGAACCGATATCTTTGTGATCACGGCTCTTTATCGTTTCGAATCCGATGCCGATCTTGTCCATCAGTTTGTGGAAAACCGGGTATTCCATGATCACGCCGATCGAACCGGTTATTGTCCCAGGATTGGCAACGATCATGTCCGCGGGCAGCGAAATATAATAACCGCCGGAAGCGGCAACCGTGCCCATCGATACCACTATTTTCTTCTTCTCCTGGCTGCTCTTCAACTGCTCGTATATTTCCTGGGCCGCGGCGACGACGCCGCCGGGCGATTCGACCCGGACCACGATCGCATCGATCGAAGAATCGTCGGTGAAAGCCTTAAGGTCCTTGACCGTGGTTTTCGAAAAACCTATGAAATCGACAATCTCGATTACGCCGATGCTGCCCCGGCGCGGCGTTCCTTTCAAACCGATTCCAACCGCGAAACCGATTATCACGGCCACGACAACGATTGCGATCAATATATAATGAACTGTTTTCATCGAACCTCCAGAATGAATTGTAACGAATAATTGCGCCAAGTCAATGTTATAAGGATAATGCCTAAAAGACAAAATGCCTTCAGCCTCCTCATTATTAAGTATCCTGATGAAGCTGATCCGCCTT
>JBBIHN010000085.1:0-8623 GCA_037446995.1 Caldifarciminota bacterium
CTGATCCGCCTTTCTTGTCTGCCTCTGGCAGAGGCGGAAAATACCTAAATGCGATCAGCGAGTAGCGCATAGCGTCTTTATACCGTTGACTTTTCTACATCCGATAATATAATCCACCGTGCGACGAATATACGACATCGCAATTATCGGCGCCGGACCGGTCGGCTCTTACGCCGCGTATCAGTTGGCGGATAAAGGATTCTCAGTCGCCCTGTTCGACTCGAAAAAACAAATCGGTAAAGACGTGGTCTGTTCCGGCGTCATCGGCAAGAAGGCTTTTCAAAAATTTGACCTGCCCGCCGAGTCGATACTGAACCGTATCAGCGTTGCGCATTTGATCTCACCGTTCAATCAGCGGCTTGAATACGCCCCGGGCGAATCATTCGCCTATGTCGTGGACCGGTCGCAATTCGACCGTGGATTGCTTCAGCAGGCGATGAAAACCGGCGTTGAAGTTCGTCTCGGCCGGAAGATCGACAAATTGTCCAGGCATGAACGGTTCTGGGAACTTTGTTCCGGCCAGAACCGATACCGGGCAAAATACGTTGTTCTTTGCACCGGAGTGAATTCAGACCTGCATCGGCAAGCCGGTCTCCCCCGTGCCGCGCGCTTTCTCTACGGCTCCCAGATCGAGCTGCCCGGCGTGCGTCCGCGCAATACAATCGAAATATACATGGGCCGCGCGTTCGCGCCCGGATCCTTCGGCTGGGTGATACCGGCGGGCGACGCGCTGCGCATCGGCGTAATAGTATCGCGCAAAGGACAAATCTGGCTGAAAAAAATGCTTGCCCGTCTTAAATACCCGGCGCCGGGCATTGAAAACGCGATGCAAATGAAGCCGATTGTTTACGGGCCCATAGCGCGCAGCGCCGGCGATCGTATCATCGCGCTCGGCGAAGCCGCGGGCCAGGTTAAGACCACGACCGGCGGCGGCATTCACTATGGATTATTGAGCTCGGAGATCGCGGTCGAGAGGATCGAGAAAAGCGTTGACGGCAACGCCGACTTAAGGGATTATGACGTTACCTGGCGCAGCGCGCTTGCCTCGGAACATGATATCGGGTTCCGGGTCCGCGCGATCGCTGCGAAAGTCGGCGACCAGGAAATGGAAAAACTGTTCACTTTCGTGAAAAAACACCGATTCTGGGTCGATCTGCTCGTGCCGAGAATCGATTTTGACTTTCATTCGAATTTCATCTATTTTTGCATCAAAAGCTTCAGCTCATTCCTGAAAATTTTGTCTTAACAAAAGGGCGGGAGAGCCGTCGAATGTGCGCCGTCATTCCGCGCTTGATGTGGGAGAGTCGTCCCGGCTCGCTATACGCTATGCCCTTTGCCCTATGCCTTCAGCGTATTTTTACGATCTTCCCGCTCTCGTGCGAGCGCACCGCGGCAAGGGCGATATGCAAAGCCCGCAGGCCTTCCTCGGCGCTGACAATTTCTGCGTTGCGCCCCTTGACCCGGTCGGCAAAATTCTGCAGTTCAATCTTTAACGGCTCTTCCCTGGGTAAACTAATCTCATCGACATTGATAACTTCGTCCTCTTCCCCGTGACCTTTATTGTATATTTTCAAAGTCTGGTTCATATAGTTCAATTCAGCATACGCGTTGATCCCGGTCAGTGCTAACTCGCGCACTTTGACCGGCGTGATCCAGTTCACCTGAAGAGTCACATCGGTATCCTTATATTTAAGGAATATATCGGCATAATCATAGCGCTGGCTGTTCAGGGCTTTGCCGGCCCGGGCATAGACGCTCTGCGGCATGCGGTCCAAAAGAAAATTGCAGACATCAATATCGTGCACGGCGAGATCGATCAGGACATCGACATCGGTAATCTGCGGCGGATATACACCAACCCTTTTTGAACTGATCGCAATGACCCTGCCAAAACGTCCTTGTTTGAGGAATTCCTTAAGTCTTTGCACGGGCGGATTATATCTCTCGACATGACCGATCGCGACGATCGACCTTCTGGTCCTGGCTCTGGCGATGATCTCGCGCGCTGACCGCAGCGAATTCGTGACCGGTTTTTCAATAAGGACCGGTATGCGCTTCGCGATCAGGTCGAGCGCGATGGTCTCATGCAGTGAGGTCGGTACCGCGACCGAAACCAAATCAGGCTTTTCCTCCCGGATCATCCGGGCGTAGTCGGAGTAATAGCTGCATCGATACTTATCCGCGTGGCGCTGAGCCAGATGTCGATCCGGATCAACAACCGCGGCCAATTGCACGCCGTCCAACCCGGCGTAGACCCGGGCATGATGCCTTCCCATGTTGCCGACGCCGATGACCGCGGCTTTCAGGATTCTACTGGTCATTCGCGGCCAGCTGGCGAAAAGCGGTCCGGTCCATCGAGAGCAGTGCGTTCATCATCAACTCAACTTGCGTTCGTTCGGTGTCGTCATCGATGAATGACTGCGCCATAATTTCTCTAAGTCTCAGTAGTTCGCGGATCTCATTCCGGCAGGTCGATACCGCGACCGTGAGATCAAGCAGTTCAAAGGCGCGTTCCATCGCACCGCGAAACTGCGCGCGGTCGCTTCGGTCGATCATGCTGATGCCGCGCTGTAGTTCACTGGCGATCATCATTATCTGATGATGATGGGGGAAGGTGCTCCAGCGCTCAATGGTCAGACTGGGATGATATTTCAGCTTGTACAGTTACTGCTCCACGAGCCGGTAGACGATCGTCGCGATCTTCTTCCGCATGTCCGTATCCTGCACAACCATCGAGCGATTGTCCATTGAAGGTCTTATGTTGATCAAAGCGGTATATTCAATCCAATCGGGTTTCAGTTTGTCGAGAAACAAATTAATACCCCATAGATCGTTTTGCCGGCTGCCCTGACCGATCAAATATGATTCCAGATCAGAATGCAATTCGGCGTCGATCGCCATGATCTCCTTTTCAACGTCAACGACCGCCTTGATCATCGTGCCGTAGACATTATTGTGTTTTTCCAAAATCTCCGAACATTCAACCGGTTCAGTAATCAGAAACATTTATTGGCCGGATTTATCTATGAGTCCGTCGATCTTTTCGCCTACCCGATCGTATATCGCCCGGATGAGTTTCGCGTCGTCGGGCCGGAGCAAACCGGCGATGACCGCGTGATCTATGTATTGCCGGGTTTGTCCGACGTTTATCTTCGCCGATTCAAGCATGCCCGAGAATATACCGCCGTCAGCGCGGTTCTGCCAGGCATTAAGCAAATTATCGCAGACCATACTCGATGTCGATATTATCCCGTCATGCAGAATTTTATGATCACGCTGAGGAAAGCGGCTGGCGATCTCGAATATTTTCAGCGCCGCCTGACAGGAAAGTGAGTACACGTTGTTGGCAACAAGTAAATCCACGGTGCTCATCGTCATGAATAGAATTATACATATAATTTTTTATTTGACAAGAGTTTTTTTGCGAATGACGGCACACATTCGACGGCATTTGATTAAACTGCTTAATGGTCTCCTTAATAGCCACAAACACATGATTGCGGATTTAGGATTTTGTGTTAATAATGTTTATCGCACATAAGTATAACTTATTTCGCTTCTGGTTTTCGCCTTGAGATGCTGCGCAACGTATTGTCCGCAATTGCTGCCGATCAGGTTCTCCTCGTTCTCGCCGATGCTGATCAAAGTTTCAAACCCGCGCCTTTCCAGATCGTCTACGATATCATAGTGTTTGTCGATCTCTACCGCGGAAACACGGCTTTTTAGTCGGTTCTCGATGACGCGATAAGTCGGATTCAGGGGGGTTATCTTGATCATGAAGTGATCGACGGAAAAAATATCCGAAAGCCTGCGGGAGTCAACGCTAAAATCCGTTCCCAGGGCGAAGTTCAAAGTTATCTTGCGGTCCGTATCCTCAACAAAACGCAGACCATAGTCGGCGATTTGATTCAGCGTCAGCTTGGGTATCGGCATCAGCTCGTCGCGCATTTTCTCGTCAGTCGAGTGTATCGAAAACTGAAGCTGAAACCGTCCTCCCGGATAAAGATCGTTCTTGATATTCAGCAGCGATTCGAAGAACTCAAACGCCTTGCGCGGCGCGACCGTGGACACGCAGGGCATTAAGCCGGGCGCGTCGTATCGGCCGGGCAAGAACTTCAAAGTCTCGAGAACCGCCGGATTCATTGACGGCTCGCCCATGCGCGCGAACTGCACCTTGAATTTTGCGCAGGGTATATTCCGGTCCGGATAGCGGCTCAAAACCATGTGGTCGATCTGACCGAGCATCTGATCGGCGCTCAGATTGCCCCTGAACTCTCCGCCCGCGTCGCATATTTTGCACTTGATCGGACAACCGAAAGACGAAGATATGATCAAAACCCACTTCTTCTCCCGGGGAATGGGCGGCTGTAATGATTCGACGAACTCGACATATTTGTTTTTATCTTTGCCGAATTCGGCCAGATAAACATAGGCAAGATCTTCTTTGCCAACTCTCTTTATTATCCGATGGTTCTCAGTCACGCTCTCTCCTTTTTTTCGGGGAAAAGGTTTTTTTGGTCTTTTCTATTTCCCCGGCAATCTGCATCGCCGCTTTCATCCCGTCGCCGACCGCGATCGATGCTTGCCGCTGAGCGCCGTTTATGACATCACCGATAAAATGCAAGGTGCCGGTACCCTGTGGAAAATGCCCGAACATGGACCGCGGCAAAAAATCAAGCGTCGGCTCGCGGCCGATCGCGAACAGAACAAGATCGCAGGATATCTCCTCTTGCGGTTTCTCACGCAGTCTGATATCAATCGATGATCCCCGGTCTTTGACCGCGACCGGATGCGCGTCGGCCAGGTAGGTGACACGCCGCTTCTTTATCAACGCTCTCACCCGGTTGAGCAGTAAGGGTAAACCCTTAGCCTTTTTGGAGCGGCCGATCAGGATAATATGATTCCTCCGCCCCAAATTCAAAGCATAATCCAGGCCGGCATCGCCGGTGCCGACTATCGCAACCCTTTTGCCGCGGACGTTCCTTATCGGGTAAACATCATGGAATATTCGGGGCGATGAAACAGGCAACCGGATACCGGGTTTTCTGGCGCTTGTGCCCGAGGCGATTACCAACTGATCGACCTGATGGATCTTTTTCGCCTCGACAATATATTCACCGCGACGGCGGGCCACGCTTTTAACTTCCTGCTTAACGACTTCAATCCCATACTTTCTTAAGTGCGCGGCCATCCGCCTTACCAGCGCCGTGCCGGACATGCCGCGGCTGAAACCGGGATAATTCTCGATCCGGTACGCATTGTTGAGCAAACCACCGACCCGTTTTTTTTCGAAGAGCAAAGGTCTGAATCCATAACGGGCCAGCTGTATCGCGGCCGTGATGCCGGCCGGCCCGGCGCCGACAATCGCAATCCTGGATTTGCTTCGCATGCGGCATTATAGCAAAAAAAATATAAAAGGCAATATCATATTAAATCCCAAACACTAATATCGAAATCCTAAACAAATTCAAAATTCTAATTTTCGAAACTGAACCAGCATATCAGAATAGCAGAAGATCAGTGGGCAGGATATCAGGGTACCAGGATATCAGCAACCGAACAACATGACAAATATGCATAACGTATCAGAATATCAGGGTATCAGTGGGCAGGATACCAGGAGATCAGGATATCGGTTTTCCGCTCCGGATCGGCCGATATTCTGATAATCTGCTTGCTGATTTTCTGATGCTCTGATATACCTCCTTAACTAATAACTGACAACTGATTGATGTCATTACGTCATTGGTCAATTAACAGAATGGTCATTAAGTCATTGCGTCATTGTGGATAATGTACTGAAGCGTAATTAGGTTATTGGTAATTGACGGAATAGAAGTTCAAAATGCCTAAATGCCTAAATTCCTTCAGCCTCCTCATTATCAAGTATCCTGATGAAGCTGATCCGCCTTTCTTGTCTGCCTCTGGCAGAGGCGGAAAATACCTAAATGCGATTAGCGTTTGGCGCCTAGCGTACTAGTTCCTGCTTCCTACTATCTTTATGATCTCTTCCACGGTCATCAACGTCGCAAAACCGTATTTGAGATTCACCAGAGTCCCTTCCTGCATCTCTTTCTTATAGGTCGCGGTGCCGTCCGTGCAAAAATAAACCTCATATCCCCTCATAAAGGCGCTGCGCGCCGTGCTTTCGCAACAAATATTGGTCAACACGCCGGCGATCACCAATTGCCGAATATTGTTTTGTTTCAGTCGTGATTCGAGATCAGTATTGATGAATGCGTCATATTGCGTCTTCTTTATTGTCTCATGCACCGACACGCCAAAGATATCGACTATTTCGCTAAGCGGATCATCTTCATATATTGCATCGCCCCACCAGCGCAGCATAAGATTATCTTTATCAAGCGCGTCAATATGGCGGGTGAATATTATCGGCCGTTTTTCGGCCCGAAAAACCCGTATCAGCTTTTCCAGACGCGCGATCAACCCATCAGTACCCGGCACGCACATGCGGCCCTGTTTCGTGCAGAAATGCTTCTGCATATCGATTATGATTAGCGCGCAGTCACTTTTGCGCAGGGAAAATGCATTTTTCCCCATTTTTTTAATCCCCCCGGCATCCCCCTTTAGCAGAGGAAGAAGCATGGATGTTATTTACTTTCATGACCTATCGGCACAATATATAAAGGAAATTCGTTATTTAGTTCAAGTTCTTGTTTAACTTTTTCCTCATTAAAAGCGCCGACCGGCACCGAGCCTAACCCGAGTGCGACGGCCATAAGATGCAAGTTCTGGGCGCAATGTCCTGCCTCATTATGCACATATTGTCCGCCGCGCTTGCCATAGCGAATAGTCGTGCGCTCGAAAATCGCGGTTATGACCACGACGACCGAAGCATCGGCAATGAACATTTGGTTCAAAGCCGCATTGGCGATCAATCGGCGCACATCCTTCTTCTTGATGGACTTCAGTGAATGACTTTCCGGTATGTACTGATATAAACCGTCCTTCATGGCAATGAACAGCTCCAGCGGATAGGTCGCTCCGGCCGAAGGCACGGCGCGAAAACCGCGCGTCTTATCCGTAATGCCCTGCGCCGCCCATAATAGCAATGACAACTGATCAGCACTAAGTTCAACATTTTTCTTATATGAACGGATCGAACGTCGGTGCGCTATGCACTCCTCGATCGAGCGGTCAGTAAACCCGGGCTCGGGTAATTTGATGATCATGTTATCGGCTCCAGCTACCGATATTATAGCCGGAAATAGAAATATTGCCACATATTTCATGTCGCCTCCTATATGAATGATTGTAATCAGTAAATAGTGATTTGTAAAGAGATTAAATACAAAAGTCCTAAATGCCTGAATGCCTAAATGCCTTCAGCCTCCTCATTATCAAGTATCCTGATGAAGCTGATCCGCCTTTCTTGTCTGCCTCTGGCAGAGGCGGAAAATGCCTAAATGCGATTAGTGAGTAGCGCATAGCGCTGCTAAAACCCGCGCCGTGTTGCAGTGGATCTCAACCGTATCATCGATGTTTTCGGCATAACCGCCGCCCAGGACCACGGCGACCCCGATCTTTTTGTCAACTGCCCGGCCGATCACCATTTCGTCCCTTTTCCGCAGGCCTTCGATTGTCAGCCGTAAGTTGCCGAGCTGATCAAATACATAAGGATCAGCGCCGGCCTGATAGATGATCAGTCGCGGTTTGAACTGACCGTATATGTGGTCGAGGGCCGGCGATAGTTTGGCAAGATAGATATCATCGCCGGCGCCGATATCAAGACCGATATCCAGATCCGATCGCTCTTTTCTCGGATACAAGCGCTCCTGATGAATCGAAAAAGTAAAGACCCGCTCATTATCCGAAAAAAACCGCGCCGTGCCGTTTCCCTGATGAAGATCGCAGTCGACGACCGCAATCCGATCGACGCCCTTTTCCATGATCATCGCCGCCGCGTAACATATATCGTTCAAATAGCAGAACCCCTCGGCGTGATCGGAAAAAGCGTGATGAAAGCCGCCGCCGATATGATACGCCCCACCGTGCTTCAGCGCCATCTCGACCGCCCGAAAAGTGCCGTCGCAGCATAGTATCTGGGCGTCGATGATCTGCCGGTTGACCGGCATTTCCGAAGGATATGTCCTTTCGGTCAGCCGCGTGTTGAGCAGATCGTCAAGATATTCCGGATCGATTATTTTCAAGAGATCCCCGTCGCTGGGCCGGACCGGCGTGACGACATTATCGGCGCGCAGTATCGCTTCGGCGCTTAACCGATCGCGGATCCGGCGATATTTTTCGGTTGGAAAAACGTGGGCGCCGATATCGGCATGATATTGGTCAGAATAGACGAACATTGACCGGCTTCAGATCTCCAGGCCGAGCGACCGTATCAAGGTGTCGCGCAAAAAGACATTCATCCGTCGCAAGCGTTCGCTGAGCATTTGCACCAGGGTATGGTAAAAATTCATGCCGATCGCCGGGAATTTGTCGACCAGTTCGTCAAAATCGCTTTTTCCCAGTATCCCGAGTTTCGAATCCTTTTTACAGCGGGCCGACGCAGCCCGGGGTTTGGGATCAACGAACGCGAATTCCCCGAATATGTCATAAGGCCGGACCACATACACGGTCGGTTCGGCAAGCTGGGGAGCCACCT
>JBBIHN010000086.1:0-8596 GCA_037446995.1 Caldifarciminota bacterium
ATCGCATTGTTGATCTCGGTTGGATCTCGATCATAGGAAGGCGTCTTTTCATAATAGGATCTTGCCCGGTAGAAAAAGGCTTCTTCGACGAAATTCGACGCCGGGAAATTTTTGATCAGGTAATCAAACTCCATGATCGCCTGATCGAAATCTTTCTTCGCGAAGTAGGCGCGGCCGAGCCAATATTGGGCATCGTCAACGTATTCGGAAGCGGGGTGATGAAACAGTATGCGCTCGAAAGATTCGATAGCCTTTTGATACTTCTTCTGGTCGTACAGGCTGCTTGCCCGCTCCAATTCATCCGGTGCATCCAGGGGCGCGATCCTGGCGCGGCTGCCGCAGCCCGCCAGGGCCATGATCGCCGCGATCATCATGCCCGGCAGACAATCAATGCATCTTCTCACATTCTCTCCTTTATTTCCCGGATCCGGTTTTTGGTTTTTGCCACGATCTCGCCTTTCTCATAAGGATTAAGACGCAGTACTTTTTTGTAAGCGTCAAGCGCGCTCCCGTAATCCTCTCCGGCAAAGTGTATTTCGCCGATATTGAAAAGAGCTTTGTCGACCAGAGATCGCGGTTCATTATCATGGACGATCGCATTAAATAGAATCAGGGCGCTGTCCGGAAAACCGGCCGCGGCCATACGCTGTCCGATACGGTATTTTATGTTGTTCAATTGATGGAGATTCGCCGCTGTTTTGAGGTTTGCATACTCGATCTGAGCCAGCACGTATGCCTTCTTCAGACTGTCGCATTCGATCAACGCGTTGATGAAGCTGCGCATCGCTTTTCGGGCGATATCGCTGGTGGAGTCTCGGGCAAAGGCGTCGAAGTAGGCGAGCATAGCCTGAGGATAGTTGCCTTTGGCGTAATTCAGGTCAGCGACCAGAAACAAGTTCCTCGATTGAACATGGCCGGGAAGAAGTTCTTCGATCATCCGGTACATAGTCAGCGCCCTTTCCGGCTCGTTGATACGCAGGGCATTTTGAGCCAGGTCATTATAGATCTTGATGATGCTGTCGCGGAATGTCGAATCGAGAGATAATGATCTGCCGAAATAGGTCTGGGCTTCTCCGAGTTCGTTTTTCTTAAGATAGCAGAAACCGAGCAGATACTGAATCTCCGGGTCTGCGTATCTACGGTACGATATGAGTTCGGTCAGCGCGCGGTCATAATTCCATTGTCGGATGAAATCTCTCGCGTTCCGGACTCTTTCCTCCCGGGGCGAGCAGGCCGGCAAGAGCAGGAGAAAAGCGGCAATCAAGGCAAAACAAGATACCCGGTTCCAGTTCCGATCGCGCCGGCGCATTGATTCAACTATTTCTTTTCGAGACGTTCGAGCAGGCGTAAATACGATTCAAGTAATCCCCTGAATTCAGAGACCAACAGCAGTTTTTGATGCTCGATCATCTTGGTTTCTTCGCGGACCCTGGCCAGTTCGGTCTGGGCTTCTCTCAATAGACGCTGTGTCTCCATGCGGGCGTTGGCAATAATTATCTCGGCTTCTTTACGCGCCCCGTTCTTCAGTTCGTCAGCCGCTTTCTGAGTTGTCGTAAGGGTGTCCTGAAGTATTTTTTCCATGCGGCGATAATCTTCGATCTTGGCGTCCATATCTTTTACTCTTTCGTTCAGACCCGCGTTCTCCCGCAGCAGATTTTCGATCTCGGTCGAAACCATTTCCAGAAAAGACCGTACCTCATGAGGGTCGTTGCCCCTCAGTGTTTTACGGAACTGCTGTTTTCTGATCTCCAATGGTGTTATTGGCATGTTGCCTCCAAGCTATTGCCGCCCGATCATTGACAGGGGACCGCTCTTCCGCCCCCGGCTTTTTTCGCCTGATACAATGCCGCATCGGCTTTCTTGATCAGCTCATAGGTTCCGCCGGCATCATCCGGGAATCCGGCGACCCCGATCGAGATATTCATATCTTTGATCTTCAACTTGTCTTTGAAAAAATCGAATTGTTTGACCTGACGGACGATTCTCTCGGCGGTCCGGGTTGCGTCGGCCTTTTTTGTTTCCGGCAGGAGAACGATGAATTCGTCCCCGCCGTAGCGCGCGACAACATCGACGCTCCGCACGCTCCGCTCGATCATTTCGGATATCTGCTCCAGCACACTGTCGCCGATCTGATGACCGAATTCGTCGTTGATTTTCTTAAATTGATCGATATCGACGAAAAGAATAGAAAGCGAGTGTTCGTATCTTGATGCCCGCTGGAGTTCTTTGCTTAACTGATTCTCGAAGTATCGGCGGTTAAATATGCCGGTCAGCGGATCGAGCCAGATGCGGTGTTTAACCCGGGAATAGAAGCAATTCGGCTTAAGCAGATGTTCGACAAAGACATAGGGGTGATTCTTGAGAATGTGCAGCATTTGTTCCGAGTTGAGCGAATCGATCTGGTACTGGCACAGCAGGAAAAGGCGCAGGTCGGGCTGGGTATTGAAGTCATCGAGTATGTCTTCGTAGCTTAGGAATTCGGGTGTGCTCTCGAGAAAAACCCTGAGCCCATGATAAGCATTGGGCAACTTGTCGTATTCGCTCTTGATCCAGGGAATGAAATCGGCGGCTTCCACGCCGTGGCTGACGACTGTTAGGTTTTTCTTGAAACGGTTCTTAAGGAATTTGCAGTCGCCTTCCCGACCCACAAAAACGCACTTTTCTTTGCGTTCGATCCCTTCAGTGATCAACGGAATTATGTTTTCCATCAACTGGTTGGGTTCCCGATAAACATAAAGGGCATGCACCGGAAGCTCAAGCTCGATTCCTTCGTAACCAAGTTTTATGTAGCGATTCATCTTAGCCTCGCAATTCCTTTATCGTGCTTTTCAGAATATTGATCGCCCCGTCAAGTTTTTCGACTGTGTAATTCCCCATGTGTCCGATCCGGATTATCCGGCCGCGGAGTTCAGCCTGGCCGTTGGCAAAGAGAATATTATGCCGTTCTTTAACCAGACGGATGATCTCGGTGCTGTCCTGATTGCCGTGCATCTTGAAGACGGTAAGCGCATTCGATGGCTGTTCGGGCAGTAGTTCGAAGCCCATATCCCGAACCCGTTTACGGACGAAATCACCGATTGTCCGGTGATTCTCGAGGTTTTGATCAATGCCGGTTTCATTGATCATCTCGAGTCCTTTGCGAAAAGCAAAGAGGATGTTGATTGCCGGCGTAAAAGGAGTTTGACCTTTTTGATGGAACTTATCGGCCAGATCAACGCTGAAATAGTAATTGGGCAGATGACCTTTGATCATCTTCTGGTAAGCCCGCTCGTTTACCGAGTAAAAAGAAATCCCTGGAGGCGACATGAGCGCCTTTTGCGACGCGCCGATCAAAATGTCGATCTGCCATTCATCCTGGGGGCAGGGATCGGCCGCCAGTCCGGCGATTCCATCGACTACCAGCAGGCAATCGTGGCGCCGGGCGATCTCGCCGATCGTTTTGATGTCGCTCATCGCTCCGGTCGATGTTTCGGTCAGGGTGGTGAAGATCACCACCGGCCGGTTCAGGGCTTTCAGTTTTGTCTCGAGCGCATCCGGGCTGACCGTCTTGCCGAACTCGGCTTTCATGATATGCGTTTTTATCTTATGCGTGTCGCAGATTTCAGCCCAACGCTCGCCGAACTTGCCGCAGATCATGATCAGAGCCTCGTCGTTCGGCGAGAGTATATTGGTGGCTGCCGCCTCCATGGCGCCGGTGCCCGAGGCGGTCAGGAAATAGATCCGATTCTTGGTTTGTAAGATCGGTTTAAGTTTGGCGCAGATGTTATCAAGCAATTGCGTAAACCGCGCCTCCCGGTGATAAATCAAGGGTCTGCCCAGACAATCATTGATCTCACCGGGGATGTCGACCGGCCCAGGGGTGAAGAGGGTATAGTCATTCATAATCTACTCCTGCAGTTAGGGCAAAAATCGGAAAGTTTGTGGTCGGTATCAGTCACCGTATGAGAAAAGAACATGACGCATTCGGGCACCGGGCAGTGCTGAAACCCAAACACGTGGCCGAGTTCGTGCACGGTCTCTTTGGCGAGCCGGGCGTCGAAATTCTCGCCGGCCAGGCGATAGGTCGAGACCAGCGCGGTCCGGCGCACCGGATCGGCAAGGCCGAAAACGTAGTTCACGCCCTGAACATAGATATCAATATCAACCAACAGAAACATCTGGTTGCTATTTCGTTCCCCGGATTCAACCATTTGATCGATTATCGACATTGCGTTATACTGCTGACGGAGCGGGTTGTAAAGATGGCGATCGATCTCGAAATAGCCTGAAAGAATCGTTTTTTGTTTCAAGATTTCTCTTATTGTGCTGTCAATAGACGGGTATAGATCCAGCCCCTTTTGTTGGTATACATTCACCATTATTTTTCTTTTTCGCCGGTCTTCCGCAGAAAAGCGCTGAACAGGTCGATCGGCACCGGGAAAATAGTCGTCGAATTCTTCTCGGTCGCGACTTCAGTGAGCGTTTGCAGGAAACGCAGCTGTATGCCGGTCGGAGTTTTGCCGATTATCTCGGCCGCCTTGTTCAGTTTATCGGCGGCCTGCAGTTCGCCTTCGGCGTGAATAACTTTTGCCCGGCGTTCGCGCTCCGCTTCGGCCTGGCGGGCGATCGCGCGCTGCATTTCTTGAGGAATGTCGACATGCTTGATCTCGACCATCGAAACTTTAATGCCCCAGGGATCGGTTTGTTGATCGATGATTTTCTGCAGGCGCATGTTGATTGTTTCTCGATCGCTGAGAATATCATCAAGCTCGTATTCGCCGCAGACACTGCGCAAGGTGGTCTGGGCCAATTGGCTGGTCGCGTACAAATGGTCTTCGACCTCGAGTATTGCCTTGGCCGGTTCGAAAACCCGGAAGTAGGCGACGGCATTGACCTTTATCGAAATATTATCCTTGGTAATTACATCCTGGGCCGGGACATCATAGGTTAGAATCCGCAACGAGACCTTGACCATTTTGTCAATACCCGGGAACAGGATAAAAAGACCCGGTCCTTTTACTCCGGTATATCGCCCGAGCCGGAAAATAACCGCCCGCTCGTACTCGCGCAGCACTTTGACCGCGCTCAGGATAATCAACATAATTATGACCAGTAAAAAAATCGTCGTGAAACCCATTACGCCTCCTTATTTATCGTGTCAATAATATTGTACGAAAATATGTATCAAAGTCAATACCGCTGGTCCCCGATTGACAAGGCAGTGGATTTCGATAAAGTTCAGTCAATGGCGGCGATGATCGTGCTTTTCCTGCTCGGTATCAGGGGCGTCTGGGTGCCGCGCTGGGCGCTTCACGACGGCGTTGAAATCTTGAATACGCTGGATGGTCATTTCGATCATATTTTTCTGCAGGTCTTTGCGCTGGGCGAGACCTATTATCCCTCAGATCACACCGAAAGCGCGCGCCAATCAGATCTGTGGTTGAAGGAATTTATCGAAGTGGCGCATCGCCGTAATATCAAGGTTTCAGCATGGATAAACCTGTTCTACTCGTGGGGCTACACGGCTAAGGAGAAAAGACCGGCTCACCCGATCAACCGCTATCCGGCCTGGTTTGTTCAGGATAAAAGCGGCCGCTCAATGGTCGATTACTCGGTCGGCGAGCTCGAAAGAATGCGGATCGAAGGTTACTATCTTGCTCCGGGGAATGAACAGGTTAGACAATATCTGCTGAATATCGTCAGCGAAGCAGTAAGCCGCTATTCGTTTGATGGCGTTCACTTTGACTATGTCCGATACCCAGGCCCGGGCTTTATTTCTGATCCGGCGATAAGATCGCGATTCATGCGCCGCACTTGCCTGGATCCAGCCGCAATCGATCAGGATGATTTTGCCCGTCGCTACGGCCGTCAGGGCAGGGAAGATGCGCGCCAGAAATACTGCCGCCATGTCGCCGATGATCTGTCTTTGTTTATCGGCGAGCTGCGTCGCCGGATTAAATCGATTGACCCCGATATCATGATCTCCGCCGCCGTCAAACCCGATTTGATCTCGGCGCGGCGCGATTATTATCAGGATTGGTCGGCCTGGTTGAACGACGGATCGGTTGATCTGGTTTGTTTGATGTCCTATGGCCGGCATATCAAAAGAAGCGTTGATAAGGCGCTCAAGGATGCCGGCAACCCGGAGCGTATCGCGGTCGGTATCGGCGTGTACTTGCTGACGCCGGAAGAGGTGCGCTCTCAGGTTGATTTTGTGCGCGGGACCCGGTGCGCGGGTTTTGTTTGTTTTTCGTATGATCAGATCAAAAAAAACCGCGCCTATCTGGATGCGGTGCGGTGAAAGCAGTAGAAACTAAGAGATAAGAACCGGGAACCGAAAAGTGCGTAACGCGCAGAGAGACGGTAATCACTAAGGGCTAATCGGAAAGAAAGCATATCAGAGTATCAGGCTATCAGTAGGCAGATTATCAGAATATCAGCCGATCAGGTATTAGACCTGATATTCTGGTTTGCTGGTATCCGGCCCACTGATCTTCTGGTATTCTGATCTGCTTATTTGGTGTCATGTATCAGGAATCATGTATCAGTCTTTTATGTTATCCTGAATCTTGTATCATGAATCCTGAATCAGTCTTTTTATTATCCGGTATCCTGAATCATGTATTTCGTTTCCTGACGTGCTTGACACTTAAAGGGCTTTCGGGTAAAATAATCAAATGGCATCGGTCATGCTGCTGCTGGGATCAAATCAAGGGGATCAAGAGAAAAATTTGAGGCACGCCGCTGACGAACTGGAAGGCAAGGGGATTCGTATTCTCAGAAAAACAAAAATATACAAAACTAAACCCCTGGGCGATGTGGACCAGCCTGATTTTCTGAATCAGGGGTTATGGGCTGAAGTCGATCTGCCGCCCGGTAAATTACTGATCGTTTTGAAAGAAACTGAAGCGGCCATGGGCCGGACCACGACATGCCGGCGCTGGGGTCCCAGATTGATCGATATTGATATTCTTTTCTATGATCGGATGAAGGTCAAAGAGCCGGACCTGGAAATCCCGCATCCGGAATTCTACAACCGCCCTTTTGCCCGGATCATCGCTGCCGAGCTTGCCCCGGATTTTAGGCCGCCAGGCAAAAAAAAAAATCTTGCCGGGTTTGCCCGGAAAGTGAGCCGTGAAGGAATTCAAATTCATCGCGATTGAAGGCGTGATCGGCGCCGGTAAGACCATGCTCGCCCGCGCACTGGCTGAGAAACTTCACGCCGGTACCCTGCTCGAGAAATTCGAGGATAATCCGTTCCTGGAGAGTTTTTACGCCGAGCCCGAGAAATACGCCTTTCATACCCAGATCTACTTTTTGATGTCGCGTTACCGGCAGCAGCGCGAGATCGCCCAGATCGATCTTTTCCAATCAAGGCTGATATCCGATTATCTCTTTGTCAAGGACCGTATTTTTGCTGAGATCAACCTGAACGAAGACGAGTTCGCTCTCTATGATAAGATCTTCGGGCTTATTCAAAAAGACATCCCAAGCCCGGATCTCGTTCTTTATCTTCAGTCCGGTCCTGAACTGCTATACCGTCGCATCAAGCATCGCGATCGAAAAATCGAGCGTGACATCGGGTTCGACTATATTGAGTCACTATGCGAAGCTTATAACGCTTTCTTTTTCAACTACATTCAGTCGCCGGTTTTGATTGTCAATATTCGGGGCTTTGATTTTATCGGCAATGATCATGACCTTGAGTATCTCTGCAATGAAATAAGAGATATGAAAGAACCGCGTCGGATCATATCCCGTTCATGATTACGATCGATAGAATCATCGCCATGAAGAATAAGGAAAAAATCGCCTGTCTGACGGCTTATGATTACCCAATGGCAAAAATCCTTGATCGAACCGGTATCGACATTATCCTGGTCGGTGATTCGGCCGCCAATGTTTTTGCCGGCGAAAAGACGACCCTTCCGATCGGTATGGAGGAGATGCTGTATCACACCCGCATTGTCAGCCGCTGCGTGAGCCGCTCCCTGGTCGTCGCCGATATGCCTTTTCTCTCATATCAGGTTAAAGTTGAAGACGCGGTTTATAACGCGGGCCGATTTCTGAAAGCCGGTGCCGCGGCGGTTAAACTTGAAGGCGGTGAAACCGTGATCGATGCGATCCGCCGCATGATCGCGGTTGGCATTCCGGTGATGGGACATGTCGGGCTCACTCCGCAATCAGTACACAAACTCGGCGGTTACAAAACTCAGGGCCGAAGCGACGCCGAGGCGGAACAGATCAGCCATGATGCCGAACTGCTTGAACGGTCCGGTTGTTTTGCGCTGGTGCTGGAAAAGATACCGGCGGCGCTGGCAGGAAAAATAACCAGGACATTGAAGATTCCGACCATCGGCATCGGCGCGGGCGCCGAGTGCGATGGTCAAGTGCTGGTTCTGCACGACATTCTGGGTTTGTTTCCGGATTTTACGCCGAAGTTCGCAAAGCAGTACGCGCGTATCGGCGACGATGTCGAGAAGGCAGTGGAAAAGTACCGCGACGAAGTAAAGAATAATATTTATCCCGGCAAAGAATACACGCTGGAATAGCAGTTGGAATCAGGAACTAAGAACACGACTTTTGTAAATTCAATGAGAAGATAAATTTTGGGCGA
>JBBIHN010000087.1:0-8161 GCA_037446995.1 Caldifarciminota bacterium
TTACTTCGTTCATCCCCGATGCTTAAAATTACCCACAGTAAACCCGGAAGAGGCATAATAAATTATAACTATTTTCGATAGAAATACAAGCAGGCTGAACCCGAAACGGTGCGATCACGATAATTATATGGTACAATGTTCCGTCCTTGAAGAATTTCCTTTACGAACTGGTGCCCGGGTTCGGGCTTACACCCGCCGCCGGAAGCCTTCACCGAGCACTTCGAAAACGTCGGTCAGGATCACGAAGGCTTTTTTGTCGATGTTCTTTACCAGTGAGGTGAAGATCGGCGTTTCCTTTTTCGTGATCACGCACATGATCACCGGCCGTTTCTCTTTGGTGTAGGGCGAAAAGCCGTCCAGGATGGTCACCCCACGCCGCAGTTTGTCATAGACAGCGTCGGTTATTTTTTCGTGCTTGTCGCTGATCACAAAGGCGGCGCGCGCGTAATCAATACCCTCGAGCACGAGGTCGATCACCTTGGACGACAGGAACAGGGCGAGATAGCCGAGCAGGGTGAGTTCGACCGACCGGGTGGTGACGCCGGCAAAGGTAATGACCACGATATCAACGATCATTATTCCCATGCCGACCGACAGGTTGGAGTAGCGGTTGATGATCTGGCCGATTATATCGGTGCCGCCGGTGCTTGCCCCGCCCCGGAAAACGAAGCCGAGCCCCAGCCCGAGCAGAATCCCGCCGTACAATGCCGCCAGGATGAAATTACCGGTCGGCGATTGTATTCTAATGGCATAGGCGGAAAAGTCGATCATGATGTTGGTCAGAAGAATCGCCACTACCGATTTGACGCCGTAGCCGATGCCAAGGATGCGCATCGCAATGATGAAAAGCGGGATGTTGAGGATGATGGTCACGATGCCGACCGGCGTCTTATACAGAAAGTGCAGTATCATGGCGATACCGCCGACGCCGCCGGGCACGATCCGGTGGGGGATGAGGAACAAAGTGTAGCTCAAGGTGCATAGAGCGCAGCCGAAAACAATGTAGATAATTCTTATCATTGGGGTTTTTTTTCGGTTAGAAGGAGATCTGCTTTTTGCTGGCTTTGTCTTTTTCGGGCGTTACCTGGGCATCCCGCAACCGGGCAATGAATATCTTGACCTTTTCCAATTCCTGCTTCTTGTCGTTAAGCTCCTTTTCGATTTTTTCTTTCTCGTTATTGAGCTTGAGCATTATTTTCTTCATCTCATCGGCCTTGGCAATGATCATCGCCGCTTCTTTCTTGCCTTTTTCCAGTTCGGTGATTTCTTTCCTGGCTTCATCGGCTTCGGTCTCTACTCTGGATTTCTTTTCATCGATCTCTTTATTGATCTCAATGAGTTCCTGGCGCCTCTTTTCCAGCTTGTTGAACATGTCCATCTCGATAACCCGGGCGTTCTCTATTTTCCCCGCGATCTCCGATTGCTTGATTTTGATTTCGCCGAGTTTTTCTTCCAATTCGCTTTTCTGCCGGCTCAATTTTGCTACTTCGTTCTGGCATTGATCCCTCTGCTTGAGCAATTCCTTAGTTTCCTTGTTCAGCTCATCAATCGATTTTTCTTCTTCCTTGCGGAGCATTTCCAGTTTCTCGGTCAGGCCGCCTATTCGTTCCTCGCGTTCCTTTATTTTTCCTTCGATCAGCGACAGTTCCTTTTTGCGGGTATCAAGCAATTGCTTCACCTTTTCGTCCTGTTCGACCGCCAGTTTGATCTCCTCGTATTCCTCCTTGAGACGCGGCAGCGCCTTGGTGATATCCTTGTGTTCTTTCTCGACCTCTTTCAAGGCGGCTTCGTTCTTCTGAAGCCGGGCACCGACATCCGCGAGTTCGCTCTTCTTTTCTTTTAACTCGGCATCGAGTTTTTCGTACTTTTCCACTTCCGGCTTGAGTTCGGCAAGCTTTTTCTTCGCGACTTCGATGGATTTACCGAGTTCAGTCGCCTCTTCTTTCTTCCGGTCATAGTCGTCTTTTATTTTTTCGTACTCGGGCTCGATCTTCCTGAGTTCTTTCTCTTGGGCGGCCAGATCCGCGACAACCGGGTCGAGCTGCTCGAAATCAGCGCGCAGTTTCTCAAGTTTCTTGCTCAGTTGATCGTATTCCTTGCCGTCGCGGCTGATGGCTTCCTTCAGTTCCTTGTTTTCGGTCTTGTAATTCTTGTTTTTCGCTTCAAGATCTTCGAAGGTGGTTTTGAGGTCGCCTTGCTCGAGTTGCAGCGACGATATGCTGCTGACCAACTCGGTTTCCTCTTTCTTCATGCGGTCGAGCTCACCGGCAAGCTTTTCGTGCTCGGTTTTGAGTTTCATCAGTTCTTCGGTCTCGGTCTCCAGCTTTTCCTTGGTACCGCTCAGCTTTTCGATTTCCTTGTTTAATTCGTCGGCGGTCTTCCTTGAGGATTCAATTTCTTGCTGAAAGCCTGACAGTTCGTCAGACAAGGTCGCTTTATCATCGGTCATTTTCTTGATCGTCGCTTCGAGTTCGCCCCGGCTCGCGACGAGCTTCTCGACTTTGGCGCTGAGATCGTCATGGGTTTTCTCTTCTTTCTCGCGCATTTTCTGAACCGTGTCGAGTTCCTTGCCCAGGGTCGACTTCTCTTCGGTCATTATTTTCAGGTCTTTCTCGGTCGCGCGCAGATCGGCCAGGGCATTGCGCAGGGTTTGTTCGATCTCCTGATATTCATTCCGGAGGTTCTCGGTCTTAACCTTGATGTTATTAAAATGCTTTTCCTGTTCGTTCTGCTCTTTTTGTTTCTTGAAGACCTCTTTCTCCAGGCTGTTGAGCTGCTTCGAATAATCGCTTTCCTTGCCTTTGAGATCATTGACCTGATTCTGGAGTTTTTCCTTGTCCGAATTCAGGCGGTCATATTCTTTGCGGAGGTCGCGCAGCGACTTCTCAAGCTTATCCTTTTCGCTGCTGATCTTCGAGTGCTCTTTCTGTATCGATTCCAGTTTCGGGGCTTCCTTGTCAAAGGATTTCAGCGAGTCCCTGAGGGATCTCTCCTGTTTTTCCAGTTCCTGGATGCTCTTCTTGAGATCGTCCACTTCGCCGGCGACTTCCATCTGGGTCGCGTAAGCATCGGCGATCTTGCTTTCAATGTCCTGCAGTTCCCGGGTTTTTGTCTTTATGTCATTCTCGATTTTTTCCAGTTTGCCGAGTTTTTCGTCAAGATCGGCAAGAATGTCGAGATCGTCTTCTTTTTTCGGCATATGACGCTATGCTCCGGATAGAACCGGGGCGCGAGCCGGTGTTCTCCAATCGGCCCACGCCGACTTGAGATTGAATAGATTCAAAGGATGGGGGCTGAATCCGCGGATTTTCTCGTTGATCGCAAGGGTGACCAGCCGGTGATATAAGAAGACCGCCGGGGCTTCTTCAAGAATATTCGCTTCGATTTTCTGATAAAGCATAGTTCTTTGCATAAGATTATGTATTCTGCGGGCGTTGTCAATATCTTTGTCGAGTTCGGGCGTCGAGAAGAAAAAAGTATTGCCGGTACGGCCGTAAGAGCTCGAATGAAACAAGGGAAAGACAAAATTGTCCGGATCGCCGTTATCCGAAATCCAGCCGCGAAAGGACAGTATTGACCGCCCTTCATTGTTCTTTTCGATTAGACGGCTGAAAGGAAGCGGGTTTATCTCGGTCTTGATTCCGATCCGGGCAAGGTGTTCCTTCACGAACTCCGCTCGCTGCCGGGCCGGAACATTTCCGCTGACATCTATCTGGTAAGTACCGGGCAAACCGCCGGGAAAGCCGGCCGCATTGAGCAGGGCGCGGGCTCGATCCGGGTCATACCGGTATCCGGCGAGCTCGCGGTTATGGGCCGGCATCGAAGGCGGAAATATGCCGTTGGCGCGCACCGCTTCATCCTTGAGCAATGAAATGATCATGCCCTCGACATCGATCGCATGGCATATTGCCTGCCGCACAAGTTGCTGGTCAAACGGCACCTTCTGACAGTTGATGCAGAGATACTGGATCGACAGCTCGGGGGTGGTCTGAACAGAACCCGGCGATTCTTTCAACAGTCGGTCGTGGGTAAGGCTTGAAAGCCGGTACACGTCAAGATCGCCGCGACGGAAACTCTCGTAGCACTTCTCCTCGTCATCCTCGATGATGAAATCGATTTCATCGACCGGCGGTTTTCCCCGGTAGTAAAATTGATTAGCCCGCAGGATGATCCGCCGGCCCCGGTCAAAAGCGACCAGCTGGTACGGTCCGGCGCACACCGGCAGTTCTTGATCAATAAAGGGATCGGCAACATTGGTCGCGAAATTGGAGATCAGCGGGAGAAAAGGATAGGCAAGTTTTATCCTCAAAGTCGAGCGGTTCAGCGCCTCAACGCCCAGGTTCTTGGTATTTTTCGTCTGGATGAATTCCTCGCCGCCCTCGATCATCTCGAAAAGGTTGAAATTCGGGCCGGATAATGCCCGGATGACGCCCAGTTTCATGTCCTCGGCGCTGATCGGCCGGCCGTTCTGAAATTTCACGTCGGGCCGCATAACTAGGTCGTACTGCATGCCGTCGGGCGATATTGAATATGTCTTGCAGAGCGCGGGCAGGACCTCAACGCCGCGGCTGAATTCAAAGAGTCCGGAGGAAAAACAATTGATGATCTGCGACGAGGTCATGTCGGTTTTTACATCCGGGCGCAGCGTAATCGGATCGTTGGCGATGTTTATCTTCACGATATCCGGTTTGATCATGATTTCGGCGGCCGGAGAAACGAACGGCCGATCGCTGATCAAACCATGCATCTGCTGCAGTTGAGACAGTATCGACAAGAGATCGTTCCATTCTTTGTGCAAGGATTTTTTTTCGGCGGCGATGCTTCGGGCGATTTCGCTGATACTCGCGGACTGCTCGATCGCCTCGATAAACACGCGGTGAATATCATCAAGAAATATTTTCAGCCTTGAATAATCGGGACTGGGTATCTTTGATGCCGGGAAAACAACACGGGTATTTTTGAAAAAATCGATTATCGCGTGCAGCTGCTCCACTTCGGGGGTGATCCCGTTTATTGCTTCTTCAATATCGAACTGGAGGCCGAAAAATTTTTCAACCACCGGCGAGATCACCGCGCGGTAGAAGCTGCTTCGGCTTTCCTCGATACGCACGAAGAGACCGAGGGTCTTCATCCGGTTGAAGATGCGGTGCGTGGTGCCGATCTGATCTTCGATCAAGCTCAGTTCGCCAGCGAGGGTTTTCCCAACATTGATGAGCCGGCCGCGAATGCCGGCGGTTTCTTCGATGAAGCCGCTGATCCTTGAGCTCAGATCAACGACCGACTCGATGCGCGTGCCCAGTTCTTGTCTGCTGCTGACCAGTTCGGCGGCGATCGTCTTGAGCTCTCCGGTTTGAGCCGCGATGTTACTGATGTTGTCGTGTATCTCGGGCGACAATACCGGCGGCTCCTCGTCGATCTGAAACGACGCGAGCAGCCGCATGTTTTCCTGGCGGATGAAGGCGAAATCGCCGGCAAAGAAATTTTTCTTGCAAGCCAGGTATTCTCTTTCTTCGGCGTTGCCGCCGCTCGCCGCATCGATCAGGCCGATCATCTGATCAGCATGCGCGAGCTCCTCGGACAGCTTGCGGATCTGCGAACCGCGCAGAGACATGTTGTCAATGCTGCTAAGATTCGCCGACAGTTGTGCGGTCATCTTCGATATTCCTTCGTTGATGACGTCGCCGAGCCGGGCGATCATCTGATTGGTTCGCTGGGTTCGTCCGATCATCTGTTTGATGGTACTCGCCGAATTGTCAATCGTCGCCAGTATTGTTATGCAATTATTGATCAATTCGGGCGCGGACCGGGCCAGCTCGACGATCGGACCGAGCTCCTCGATCGCCGGCTGCGCAATGCTCCGGAGATCACCGAGGCGATCGCTGAGATCTTTTAAGGGATGCTGGGCGAGCCGGGCGAGTTTCAGCGCTTCCTGGGCGATGACCGCCAGGCCTTTGCCCTCATCCTGCGCTTCATGAGCCTTGATTTCAGTATTCTTTGCCAGATTGCCAAGTAATCGGGCTGATTTGATGAAAAGGCCGGACATGGCTTCTATCTGATCGATCGAAATGCTCAGCGATCTCAGCAGGTTGTTTGCCTGGTTGACAAACTGTTTGATCTGCGTCAATGAATCACGGTATTTATGATAGGCTGCCTTGAGCTCGGTGATATCGCGGTCCAGCGACTGAAAATATTCCTGCAAGATGCGGCTTGATTCGCTGCCGCGCCTGAATAACTCGTAGAACCGGCCGAGATGCTCGTTCAAGGAGTTGATTTTGCCGATGCTGTCGGTGAGCTCCCGCGATATGTCGTTGACTTGGGCCAGTAATTCAGAGGTTTTCTGCTGATATGCGTTTATATGGTTCATCTATATCGATAGCGGCGAAGGGATTCGAACCCCTGACACAGAGATTATGATTCTCCTGCTCTGCCAAACTGAGCTACGCCGCCTTGGTGAAAAGTATAGCAAAAACAGGCAAACTGTCAATATCCACCGCGGCCGGGAGATGCTATTTGGGCAGGCGCGCCTAGCGTCGCATCTTGACAGGTCTTTCAATGACATTATACTGAATGCGCATGCGGATACCGATAAGGGTGAAATTCGGGGCTCTGATCTGTCTGCTGATACTGGTTGTCGCCGGCATAATATTCTGGTTCACGCTGGCGAGGGTGAGAGAAGCCCTAACCCACGAGATCGGACTGCAGGGCGAGATCCTGGCGACCATGATCGCGCTTAACGCCGAAGATCCCTTGATAACGAGCGATGATCTTTACCTGGCGCGGCTGGTATCGGACGCGGTGAAAAACGAAGGCGTCGGGTACACCTATATTGTCGATAATGAGAACCGGATACGCGCCCATAACCGCATTGAACTGCTCGGCAAACCTGGCGAAGCTTCTGAACAATCGGGAAATTATTATAACGTGACCCGGCCGATAATGCTTGCCGGCCAGAAAGAGATCGGCAAAATCAGCATTGGTTTGAGCCTCGACCGGATCAACCGCACGACGCGGACAATGCAGTTGATTCTGATCCTGATATCGGTTATCGGATTGCTCTGTGGTGTTATCGGCGCGCTCGTGTTGTCGAATTACCTGACCAGTCCGATACATGATCTGGTGGACGGCGTGCGGGCGATCGGCCGGGGTGAATACGATCAGGTGATAAGAAAACGCACCAATGACGAAGTCGGCGATTTGACCGAGGCTTTCAACCAGATGGCCCGGAGCCTTGAAGAGAAAGAACAAATCAAGGATGCTTTCCGGCGCTATGTATCGCATCAGGTCGCCGAAGAGATATTCAAGGATCCGGCAAAATACATCGAGACTTTAAAAGGAACGCGGCGCACCGTGACCGTTTTGTTCGCCGACATTCGCGGCTTCACGCCGCTGAGCGAGCGTCTGGGCCCGGAAGAAGTTGTCACCTTGCTTAATGAGATTTTGACCAAGATGACCAATTTCGTGTTCCGCCACGAAGGCACGATCGACAAATTTCTGGGCGACGGCCTGATGGCGTTATTCGGGGCGCCGATCGCCCACCCGGACGATATCAGCCGGGCGATCAACGCGGCGGTGGCGATTCAGCAGTCGATAGCCGTCATGAACGAAAACCGGCGCCAGATGAACAAGGAAACCATACAGGTCGGTATCGGCATAGATGCCGGAGACGTAGTGGTCGGCAACATCGGCGCGAAAGTGCGTTTGAACTACACGGTTATCGGTCATTCGGTCAATATCGCGGCGAGGTTGCAGGAAGTCGCGGCCGGCGGCGAGATCATTATATCCGAGCGGGTATTTGCCGGCGCCGAGGTCGATTACAAATTCTCCGAGCCGATGTTGATCAAGGTTAAGGGCAAGGAAGAACCGGTAAAGGTATACCGGGTGATTTACTGACCGCTATTCGCTAAGCGCTAATCGGTAATCAGCAACAAAATTGAAGAGATAAAAAGGTAAAAGGGAGCAAGAAAGCGTAACGTGAAAGAAAAAATGCAAATACCAAACAATTTTCAATAACTCATTACACGACTTTTGCTTTTTTTAAAGAAAATAAGATTTGGGCTCATTGGCTAATATTCGCCCGAATTGCTCTTGAAAGGAGAAAAAAGGAGATCATCGTGATAAGTATCAATAAATCAACATTTATGGCGCCACCCCGGGATTGCCG
>JBBIHN010000088.1:0-8093 GCA_037446995.1 Caldifarciminota bacterium
GGCAGCAGCCGGAAAATCAAGGGGAGAACTTTCATCACCGGTATACCGGTGCGCCGGGAATTCAAAGAAGCCGCATTTCGGCGCAGACCGGTTGAGGAACCGACGATTCTTATTTATGGCGGCAGTCAAGGGTCGCGTTTTCTGAACCAAATCGCCATTGATATGCAGAAGAAAATTCCCGATAACTACCGCTTACGAATCGTAAGCGGCAAACGAGACTACGAATGGGTGAAGACAAATATTGCCGGCCGAAACACGGTCATTCCTTTTACGTTGAAACCGTGGGATGAGATCGGCGCGGCGGATGCGATCGTTTCCCGGGCTGGCGCCCTTGCCGGCTATGAAATAGCGGTTTCAGGAAAACCGGTGATATTCGTGCCTTTCCCTTATGCCGTCGATAATCATCAATATCACAACGCGCGGTATTTTTCGAAGATCACGAACGCGCGGTTGGTTGAAGAGAAAGATATTGATGCCGAGCGGCTAATCGAAGCGATACGGATGCTGATCAAAGCGGATGATGGCGGCAGATCAGCGTTGATTTTGAACGCGGAAGAACGAATCTGCGAGATAGTCAAGGAGCGCATCTGATGTTCGGGAAGACTGAACACCTTCATTTCGTCGGTATCGGCGGGATCGGCATGAGCGGCTTAGCGATCATTATGCGTAATCTCAAGTTCCGGGTCAGCGGTTCTGATCTGCATCGTTCCGAGATCACGGCGCGGCTGAGGCGTGGCGGTATCAAGATGTATCATAATCACGTCAAGGAAAACATTGCCGGCAGCGATGTCATTGTGTATTCGACCGCGGTGCGGCCAGACAATCCTGAACTAACCGAAGGCCGGCGGCTTGGAATCCCGGTTATTCACCGTAGCGAATTGCTGGCTGAGCTTACCCGGATGAAAACATCGATTTGCATATCAGGAACCCATGGTAAGACCACGACGACTTCGATCGTGGGTGAGGTGCTTATACGGGCGAAAATGTCGCCGACAACCGTTATCGGCGGTATTATCAAAGGCAAAAGCCAGGCCCATTTTGGCCGGGGTGATTTTCTCGTGTGCGAGGCGGATGAGTCGGATAAATCATTTCTGCGTTTGATGCCGGTTTATGCCGTGATCACAAATGTCGAGGCTGAACATCTTGAATACTACAGAAACATAGACGAAATAAGGGAACATTTTACCTTTTTTGCCAATCATGTGCCTTTCTGGGGTTGTGTGTTTCTTGGCGCCGATTCAGTCGATGCCCAGGCGATACGGGCCGGCATAAGAAGACGGGTTATTACCTATGGATTATCTGAGCGGTCCGATTTGCGGGCGACAAACATCAAGCCTTTGAGCGCTGGTTCAAGGTTTTCGGTTCGCTTAGGCGGTAAACTGATCGGCAGCTTCGCTTTGCCATTGCTCGGTGCTCACAATATCAGCAATGCAATCGGAGCAATCGGCGTCGGTCTTGAGCTTGGGATCAAGATTAAGGATATTCAAATTGCCCTTGAGAACTTTAAGGGTGTGCATCGTCGAATTGAAAAGATCGGAATCGTCAAAAAAGTAATGATATTTGATGATTATGGTCATCATCCGACCGAGGTCGCCGTGACGCTGCAGACACTTAGAGAAAGATATCCGAAAAATCGGATCGTATCGGTATTTCAGCCTCATCGGTTCACCCGGACCTACCATTTATTCGATAAATTCGCAATCGCCTTTGCCCACGCCGACTTGGTAATGGTTACTGATATTTATCCGGCTCACGAGATTCCGATCGCCGGCGTCAACGGCGCAGCATTGGCGCGCCGGATCGGCCGGGAGCACGACGCGGTTCATTATGTTCCGTTCAGTCATATCATCGCGTCGATCCGCAGAAGGGTCAAGAGCGGCGATATTGTTGTGATTCAGGGGGCGGGTGATATCAACCGGATCGCCAGTCGACTTATGAGGGAATTGAGATGAACCGATTATCTAGCATAGCCGGCGTCGAATATTTCCGCGATGAACCAATGGCCCGACATACCTCGTTGCGGATCGGCGGTAAGGCGCGTCATTTTCTGAAAGTACATTCCTGCCGCGCTTTGAAAACGGTGGTAGAATACCTGAAATGCCGCCGGATGAGATACTTTGTCATTGGCGCGGGCACCAACCTGCTCGTAAGCGATCGGGGTATCAGACAAGCAGTAATACAATTATGCGGTGGTTTCGCCAAAATGAGCGATGACGGTAGTGGTTTGATCTGCGGCAGCGCCGTGCGTATGAACAGACTGGTTGAAAAAGCGGCCTTGCACGGATACGGCGGAGTTGAATTCCTTGCCGGTATTCCCGGTACGATCGGCGGCGGCATCAAAGGAAATGCCGGGGCGTTCGGCCGTTCATTCGCCGATATTGTTGATTCAGTATCCGTACTAACGCCAGCCAATAAAATCAGAGTGTTGAATCATGAGCAAATCGGCTTTCGATATCGCGGATCCGGAATACCGGACAGTAAGATAATACTTTTCGCGCGTTTGCGTTTGCTGCCGAAAACCCGACGATCGATACGAATGGATATCGCGCGCTCTATCGCTTATCGCAAGGAACGACAACCCAGGCAATGGTCGGCCGGCTCGTTCTTTAAGAACCCGAAGCGCTGCCCGGCCGGTAAACTGATCGATGTATGCGGTCTCAAGGGCCGTCGGGTAGGCGATGCGCAGATCAGCAACAAGCATGCCAATTTCATCATCAATCGCGGTCATGCGACCGCCAAAGAAGTCATGGCACTGGCGGCGATAGTCGAAAGGAAAGTGTTAAGAAAAACCGGTATTCGACTGCAGAAGGAGGTTAGGATATTAAAGTGATAACAGTAATTATATTACTGCTTGCCGCCGCGATAATAGTTATGAGATTGTCGCGGCATCGAGAGAGATTTCTATTGCTCGAAGAAGTCATTCCCCGTGCCAACATCGTTGACCGGGAAGAAGGCATCATCGATCACAATGGAACTCGTTTTATTGTGGGGGTAAGTAATTTAGAATTCCGCAGGCACTTAATCGATTCGCTGGAGCTTCTTGGATTCGGCGAATCGTTCACGGTTAATTTGAAATTCAACAAACAGATAATCATCAGCAAGGAATCCGGGCCCAAAAATGTTCCGGAAAAGAATGATGCATCTTTAAGGAGGAATTGATGCCCAGAAGAGAGAAAATCGTAGGTATTGATCTGGGAACAACAAAAGTGGCGGCGATTATCGCCGAAGTTGAGGAAAACGATCTCAAGGTAATGGGCGTCGGATCAACACCTTCCAATGGTCTGAAACGGGGAGTAATTATCAATCTCGAAAAAGCGGTCGATTCGATCAACAAGGCGGTTGATGAAGCGTGCCGCATGGCCGGTTTCAAGATCGATTCCTGTTACGCCGGTATCTCCGGTTCCCATATCGAAAGCATTAATGCTCATGCGATGATCGCGACTTCACGCATCGGCGGCGTAATCACCAAACGCGATATCGAGCGCGTAACCGAACAAGCGAGGGCGATCGCGCTTCCTTTGGATCGCGAGATCATTCACGCCCTGCCGATCGAATACACGGTTGATACCGAAAGGGGGATAAAAGACCCGGTGGGAATGAGCGGCGTCAAACTGGAGGCCGATGTTCATATCGTGACCGCGGCGATAACTTCTGCTCAGAACATATACGCCGCCCTGGAAAAAGCCGGGCTCAAGGTGAAGGATCTCGTGCTTCAGCCGCTGGCTTCGTCCTATTCGGTATTGCAGCCGGATGAAATTGACCTTGGAGTCTGCCTGCTTGATATCGGTGGCGGAACGACCGATCTCGCGATATTCTATGACGGCGCCATAAGGCATACCGAAGTAATCGCCCTGGGCGGCGAGTACATAACCAATGATATCGCGATCGGCATAAGAACGCCCTATAAACAGGCCGAGACGATCAAGAAGAAATACTCGACGCTGTCAATAAGTCCGGAAGAGAGAAAGGATGAGATCACGGTTCCGGGTATTGGCGGTCGCGAAGAAAGGAAGATTTCAAAAGAAACGCTTTATTCAATCGTAAGCCCGCGGGTCGAAGAAATATTGATGATAACCAGCAAAGCCATTAAACGTAGCGGTTTTGCCGATGTTCTCGCCGCGGGTGTCGTGATCACCGGTGGTACGGCGCGGCTCAGCGGTTTGGCGATCACGGCCGAGGAGATCTTCAATTTACCGGTGAAAATCGGTATTCCCAAGAGAATCGGCGGTTTGACCGATATAATCCTCGATCCCATATATGCTACCGGAGTTGGTTTGATTCTTTATGGTCACGAGAAAAAGAATCAGACATTATTGCCTCGAGGTAAGGGCGCCGGAGTGTTCGATGCCTTGAAAAAACGTTTTAACGAATGGCTGGCGAAATATTTCTAGAAAAAAGGAGGTTGAATATGCTGGAATTGGTTCAGGAACCGAAATACCTGGCTAAAATCAAGATGGTTGGAGTCGGCGGCGCAGGCTGTAATACGATTAACTATGCCCATGGAGTCGGGATTGAGGGTGTTGAGTGCATAGCCGCCAACACCGACGCGCAGGTTTTGAAACTAAGTATGGCGCCGGAAAAACTTCAGATCGGCCAGAATCTAACTCAGGGGTTGGGCGCGGGCGGTGATCCGGAGATCGGACGCAAAGCCGCCGAGGAGTCCCGGGAATGGATACGGGATGTGCTGAAAGATGCCGACATGGTTTTTATTACCTGCGGCGAAGGCGGCGGCACTGGTACCGGAGCCTCACCGGTGATCGCTGAAGAGGCGAAAAAAGCCGGCGCGCTCGTGGTTGCGGTTGTTACCAAGCCTTTTGACTATGAAGGTGTCTGGCGCATGTCCAATGCGGAAAAAGGCATCGAGGACTTACGCGAACACGTTGATACCCTGATTGTTATACCGAATCAAAAACTGGTTTCACTCGCTCCCAAGGAACAGACAATCGTTGAATCATTTCGGTTCGGCAATATGGTTCTGTTCAATGCTTTAAAGGGTGTGGCCGAGATGATAACCAAGCCGGGTCTGATCAACCTTGATTTTGCGGATATCCGGACGGTCATGATCGAAAAAGGGACCGCGGTAATGGGTTTAGGAATTGCCGAGGGAGAAAATCGTTCAATCCAGTCTGCACAGCAAGCCATCGCTTCGCCCCTGCTTGATGATGTCTCGATCAAAGGCGCGCGCGGGCTGCTGATCAACATAACCGGCGGCGAAGATCTGACTCTGGCCGAGACTAATGAAGCGGCATCGCTCATCGTCGGCGAGACCGATGGAGAACCTAAGGTGATCACCGGCGTGGTTGTTGACGATACGATCGGCAACAAAGTCAAGGTTATGGTCGTTGCCACCGGGATTCAGGAAAGGCCGCGCGAGACCACGGTGGATATGGGAAGCAAACGGGAGAATCTCGATTTTCCGACTTTCAAACGGCGCGAGGTCAAGAAGGAATCAAAGGAGCGTATAATCAACGACCATGACCTTGAAGTGCCGACCTTTTTGAGGCGGCAGATCGATTAGAAGAGCAATATCGCTTTCTGCCGTCGATCGGCGATAACCGGTACCTCACTGGAATACGGGGAGTATGAATGGGTGATGAACTGATAGTTATTGGCGCTGGTCCAGCCGGCTTAACCGCCGGCATATACGGGGCACGTGCCGGCTTTGAGGTTAAGTTGTTCGAAAAGGCTATGCCCGGCGGCTACATGGCGATGGTTGACTATATCGAGAACTACCCGGGATTTCCCGAAGGGATTAGAGGCTATGACCTGGCTGAGCTCATGAAAAAACAGGCGCAGCGTTTCAATGTTGAGATAATCGGCACCGAGGTGCTCGGTATTGTCCGGGACAATGATACGATAATAGTCAGAACTGATTCTGCCGATTCTCAAGCATCGGCAGTGATAGTTGCCACTGGTACATCCCCGAAGAAACTCGAAGTGGAAGGCGAAGATAGGTTGCGGGGGCGCGGCGTGTCCTATTGCGCTACCTGTGACGGTCCTTTATTCAAGAACCGGAAGGTGGCAGTAGTCGGCTGCGGTAATTCAGGCCTTCAAGAAGGGCGCTTTTTATTGAATTTTGTCGAGGAGATTGTTTTCATCGAAATATTGCCGATCATGACGGCTGAAGCGATACTCCGGCACGCTTTCGACGGTGAAAACCGCGCCCGATTTCTCTTGAAACATCAACTAATGAGTATAAACGGCGACAAGAGAGTTGAATCGATAACCGTTCGCAATCTTGATTCTGGTAATGAAGAATCGATTGAGATCGACGGCGTTTTCATTTATGCCGGATTGAATCCCGCCGCGGGTTTTTTAAAAGGGTCGGTTGATCTTGACCGGCACGGCTATGTTATTACTGATCAAAATCTACAGACTTCACTGTCCGGTATTTTTGCCGCCGGTGACATACGTTCGGGAAGCCGGCGCCAGGTCGTCACAGCCTGCGGCCAGGGTGCTGAAGCGGCATTGAATGCTTATCATTATGTCGAAAAAATGAAAGATTAGAGTTCCAGCATATTAAATAAGAGAGCGCCCCGTGAATTCACGGGGCGCTTTACTCCAAGCAATGTCCTTTCTATCTCATCAGTATCGCTTTTTCCGAATGGCAGTATTGGTCGGTTTCCAGACGGACGAAATAAACACCGGCCGGCACCAGCCGACCCTGATCATCGCGCGCGTCCCAGACCATATGATAATAACCAGGATCATATACCGCCTCGGCCAAAGCCCGGACCATACGGCCGCTGACATCATATAGCGCCAGCTTGACCAAACCCCGCTCGGCTAATTGATAGCTGATCCGTAGCCGCTCACCCGCCGGATTCGGGAACACGCCCTGAAACTGAGTCCGCAACGGCAAACCGGCAAGCTTGCCTTCCTCAACCCCGGGATTGATCACAATGCCGAAGAACTTCATGATCGAATCCAATAATGCCGCCCGGGTCGATACCCCGGTACCATCGGTCAACAAGCCAAGCTCAAAAGAAGTCCCAACCGTCCGATAAGTACCGGCGTTATTGGCAACCCCGCAATCATAGTTGTTATTGCCGTCCCGGAATATCAAAAAGCCGGTACCGGTCGGCGAAATTCGATCCATGAATGAATTCTCGCCGCCATAGGCAAAATTCATGCCGTTGGTAAAGGTGCCGGTCCGACCATTCACCGGTCCCATATCCGCAGAACCATCCGCGGTCGCATTGACGCCGAATAGCGGGCCAAAATCATGGCCATTCTGATACCGGGGATCCCAATACCAGACATCCCCACCCTCAAGATAAGCCCGACCATTGCTATTCTGCAGGAAATTGGTGATTGCCGTCGCCGCCGCACCATTACTGGAAATAATGTAGTTGTTGGAGAAAACCCCGACACAAATCAGCACCGCCTGATACAGACTCAGATCCGAAGCCAGAGTCGTTCCATAGTCACCGCTGTAACCCAAAGCGCCAAGTATCGTGTGCATGTTCTGACCCGGCGCCGGCGTTGGATCTGGATTCCAGATATAATAATGCTTACGGCCGACGACCAGGGTGAACGCCAAGGTGTCGCAATAATAACCCGAATTCACGATCACGCTAAACCCGGCCGCATGTCCGGTCGGCGTCGTGCCGCTCGCGGTCACTGTGTAAGGATCAGCCGAATTGTTTGCCTGATTGCCCGGCGCGATCGTCCCGTAATTGCCCGAATTATCATTGATCGTGATAAAGGGCGAACTCGTGGTCAAGGTCGAAGTCACATTGCTCGCGGTCGCCCCGCCTTCGTTTTTGATCGTCACCACCAGATTCGCGGTCTCACCCGGATCCAGTATCCCGTTGCCGTTGCCGCCGACCACGCTCACGCTCTGATAGGTCAAGACCGGCGCGTAAACGGTAACCGAAGGATGGGATATCCAGGTGCTGTTATTATTATCATGAAACTCAAGATCAAAACTGATCACATGACCATTCGGACAGTTGCCGGCAACGGCAAACCGGTAATAAGGATTGGACAACGCCGAATCATTCTGGGCAATGTTTCCGTACCACGCCGAATCGATCGATATGGTGACATACGGATTCGACTCGCTCAACAGACCATAAACGCCATTGGCG
>JBBIHN010000089.1:0-8062 GCA_037446995.1 Caldifarciminota bacterium
TTACCCGACGCATCCAGTTCAAATCAGCACCGGCACAAAAGGATTTACCTTCACCGGTTATCACCACGACCCTGACATCACGATCCGCAGCAATACCGTCAAAAATGGACGTGATCTTCCTTATCAAAACATCATTGAATGCGTTATGGACCTCGGGCCGATTAAGAGTAACGCGGGCAATGCCGCCTTAGTATTCCAATCTAACGGTCTCGAACTTATTAATGGCCATACGACCTCCTTACTCGCCTTTGGTCTTGGTTTTGATAGGCTCGCCCAGTAATACCCAGGCGGGCCGGCTTGCCCTGGAACGATGCCTCGTGCCTTTCTTGACCACCAGGCCTTCACCATTATTCAACTCTACGCTTTCATTTTCAGTATCAATGTACATTTTACCTTCGATCACGTAAAAGAATTCGTCCTCATTACGATGCGTGTGCCAATGGTATTCGCCGTGGATCTGGGCGATACGCAGAGCCGTATCGTTTATATAAGCAATATCCTTGGGTTGCCAGGGATCTTTTATCTCCTTCACCAGATCCTTGAATTTTATCTTAGCCATTGAACCCCCAATCAGTAAATCCGAAATTCGAATACCGAAATCCTAAACAAATTCAAAATTCAAATAATTAAAAACTGTTTGTTACTTAGTCTTGACGAGAATTGAACCGAATATCTTCATCAGTTCTGTTGCCTCTTGTATCAATTGCGTTTTCACGTTCTCCTCAACATTATCGCGAGCTTTCAGAAGTCTTAACCAATAACGACTTTCCTTTGACTCCTTACGACATATTTTTATCCGCACAATGAAGTCTTTTTTACTCAAAGACTCATTTGCTTCAATATAGTTCGCACCAACTGAGCCTGACGATCTCACTAATTGTCTGCTAATTTCAAGGTTCGCTATATTCTTTGGCTGCTTGTTCAGGAAATCGATAACCCGTTGAGCAAAGAGATAGGTCCTTTCTTCGAGATCATACTGAATTACGTTTTGAATTTCGGTCATTTGATATTGTTTCGAATTTCGGATTTCGTGCTTAGAATTTCCACCTTCAGGTGGCTACATTCGGAACACCCCGAATTTATGACCCGGGATCGACGCGTTCAAGCTCATGGCTATTGACAAACCCAGAACATTCCGCGTATCCAGCGGATCGATTATCCCATCATCCCATAAACGCGCGGTCGAATAATAGGCGCTGGATTCATTTTCATATTTCGCGAGTATCGGTTTGCGTATCTCTTCGATTTCTTCGGCCGATAATTTCTTTCCCTCTTTGATCAAAGCCTTGACCTTGATGTCGGTCAGCACGCCGGCCGCCTGCTCGCCGCCCATCACGCATATCCTGGCATTAGGCCACATCCAGAGCAAACGCGGATCATACGCCCGGCCGCACATGCCGTAATTCCCGGCGCCGTACGAGCCGCCGATGATCACGGTAAATTTCGGCACCTGGGCCGTGGAAACGGCATGAACCAGCTTGGCACCGTCCTTGGCGATCCCCTGATGTTCAAAGCGTTTGCCGACAATAAAACCGGTGATATTTTGCATGAACAGTATCGGTATTTTGCGCACCGAACACATGCTGACGAAATGCGCGCCCTTTTGCGACGATTCGGAGAAGAGCACGCCGTTATTGGCCAGGATCCCGACCGGATAGCCCATTATCCGGGCGAAGCCGCAGATCAACGTCGGGCCGTAAAGTTCTTTGAATTCGTGAAATTCGCTGGCGTCGACGATGCGGGCGATCACCTCGCGCATATCGAAGGTCTTGCGCGAATCTTTGGGGATAATTCCGTATAACTCGGTCGGATCATAAGCCGGGGCAACTGATTCCTGACGTTGCAGCGGGTACTTCGGCTGACTGCCCAAATTTTCGATAATGTTTCGAGTGATTTCAATCGCCTGCTCATCGTTAACCGCATAATGATCGCTGACCCCGGATATCCGGCAATGGACATCAGCGCCGCCGAGATCCTCCTCGCTGACCACTTCGCCGGTAGCGGCCTTGACCAGGGGCGGCCCGCCGATATATATCGTGCCGGCGCCCTTGACCTGGACGACTTCATCGCTCATCGCCGGTTGATACGCACCGCCGGCCGTGCAAAAACCCATAACCACTGAAATCTGCGGTATGTTCAGCGCCGACATGCGCGCCTGATTGAAGAATATGCGGCCAAAATGGAACTTGTCCGGGAAAGTGCCAACCTGCCAGGGCAAAAATATGCCGCCCGAATCAACCAGATAAACACAGGGCAGGCGATTCTCCATGGCGACTTCCTGGGCGCGGATGTGTTTCTTGATCGTTTCTGGAATATACGTCCCGCCTTTGACCGTCGCGTCGTGAGCGATCACCATTATCTCCCGGCCCTGAATAATGCCGATGCCGGTAATTATCGCCGCCGAAGGATGCTCATTGTCGTACATATCCCAGGCGGCGAGCTGACTGAGCTCGAGAAAAGGCGTGTCCGGATCGAACAACAAGCGCAGGCGCTCGCGAACAAAGAGCTTACCCCGTTCAGCATGTTTCTTGTGCATGTAGTCAGGGCCGCCCTTTCTCACCAGATCAAGACGACTTTTCAACTGAGCAACCGCCTGTTCCATTGCCGACTTATTTTCGTTGAACTCGGGGTCTGATGTGCTGATCTTGCTTTCTATTTTATACATAACTCATCTCGTTTTAAGTTATCAGGCATCGCTGCCCTTATCGTTGGTCGGGATCGTTATACGGAGAACGGACAAAATACGTCGCCCGCAAACGATTAACCATACGCACTGCCATGTCGTACAACGATTGACGATACCATTTCATACTAACACTGCCTTATACCCGTAGCAGATTATTCCGGTATGACCTTCAGTGCTCAATTTGCGGAATACCAGACGCACCGGCTTGCCGATTTCAAGATCCTCAGGCCGGCAATCTACGACCTGCGCGGTCAGTTTTACCTTACCTTCGATGTCAATGATTGCGATATTATACGGCACCTGGGTCTCGAATTGCGTCGGGGCGACCCGGATCGTCGTGTAAGTCACTATTTTACCATTTTCCGGAAGCACTTCTTTGTCGAATTCCTTTGCCCCGCATGACGCGCATATCAACCGGGGCGGGAAAAACACGCTGCCGCATTTCCTGCACTTGGCCGCTTCCAGCCGGTAGCGCTGCGGCATTTCTCTTCTGTAACCTGGTGATGGCATTTTTTCTCCCTTGCGTTCGAAAACAATTTATACACACGGATTCAAGCAGATTCAAACTGATAACCAATCTGTATGCATCCGTATATATCCGTTTGCATCATTATTTTTGCTCCGCAAAAATATGTACAACCGATGATGCGCCGGTTCCACCCATATTCTGAGTCAGACCGATCTTCGCGTCCTTGATCTGTCTTTTCCCGGCTTTGCCGTGCAATTGCTCGCATATTTCCACAACCTGGGCAATGCCGGTGGCGCCGACCGGATGCCCTTTTGATTTCAAACCGCCCGAGGTATTAACCGGTATTTTTCCTTCCAGGGCCGTATGCCCCTGCTCGGTAAAAGGACCGCCCTGTCCTTTATCAACAAAGCCCAGTTCCTCGATAATGCAGATCTCGGCGATCGTGAAGCAGTCATGGACCTCAGCCAATTGTATGTCCGAAGGTTTAACCCCGGCCATTTCATAGGCTTTCTTCCCGGACACTTTCACGGCATTCAAGGTCGTGACATCGACGCGCTGATGCAAAGCAAGCGTATCGGTCGCCGCGCCGCTGCCGATGATCTTCACGTACGGCTTGCCGGTCTTTTTTGCCTGCTCGACCGTGGTCAGAACAACACAAGCCGCGCCGTCGGAAACCGGCGAGCTATCCAGCACGGTAAGAGGATCGGCGACCAGCGTGGCATTCATCACCTGCTCGATCGTGACTTCGTGGGGGAATTGCCCGTGGGGATTCAGGGCGCCGTTACGATGATTTTTCACCGCGACCGCGGCGAGCTGTTTCCGGCTTGTACCGTATTTGTGCATATGAGCCCGGGCGATCATCGCGTAGAGGCCGGGAAAAGTAATGCCGTGATACGCTTCGTAATCCTGGTCCGAAGCGGTCGCCAGCGCGTAAGTTACATCGGCGCCGTCGTTCATCTTTTCCACGCCGCCGACGAGCACATAGTCAGCCGCTCCGCAGGCGATCTCGAAAAACCCCTGGCGCAATGCCATGCCGCCGGAACAACAGGCCGACTCGACGCGCACTGCCGGGATCGGACCGGCGCCGAGATAATCCGCCATCAAGGCGCCGATATGTTCTTGCCCGACGAACAAACCCGGGGTCATTGTTCCAACGATCAACGAGTCGATCTTCTCGATCCCGGCGTCGTTGATCGCTTTCAAACCGGCTTCGACGAAAATATCGCGCAGTGATTGTTTCCACAATTCGCCGAATTGAGTCATCCCATAGCCGATAATTGCGACTTCTTTCATTTGGTCCTCCTTAAACACAGAAAACACTGAACTAATAACACGACTTTTGTAAATTCAATGAGAAGATAAATTTTGGGCGAAGCAACGCAAAAGTCGTGTAATAACATAACACTGAAGATAAATCAGCGGACTAAACGTTTTATTCCAATTTTCGGTTTAGTGTGCTTAATCTATTTTTCAGTGCCTTCAGTGTCCTGACATTATGATCTTGCCGCGATATTTGGCGTATTGTCCGTAGTCGAGATAGATCGGATTCTTTTCGATCAGTTCTTTGAATTTCGGCGCTTTATCACGGACCGCATTTATGCGTTCCTTGACCTCAAAAACAAAGGCATCGCTGCCCGCGCCTGATCCAAAGGAAACCAGCAGTATTTTCTGGCCGGGTTGGGCGATGTCAAGGGTAGCGGAAAAACCAGTCGGCGATGAGCCAGAATACGTATTACCCATCATGGATACAACCCAACCGGGCATGAGCTGTTCTTTGCTGAATCCGAGTTTCTTGCCCACCGTGAGCGGAAATTTTCCATTGGGCATATGGAAAATGGCATAGGCGAAATCCGATGCTTTCAACCCGGTCTTTTTCAAAATCCCTGATCCGGCACCCAGGATGTGTTTGAAATACGCCGGTTCACCCGTGAACCGACCGCCGTGCAGCGGGTAGACCGCGCCTTCACGACGCCAGAAATCCGGCGTATCTGTGGTATATGAATAGGTCTCGAGCACTTCGGCGATAATATTATCCTGGCCGAATATGAACGCGGCGCCGCCGGCCGAGGCGGAAAACTCAAGAGCGTCGCCCGGCGCGCCCTGAGATGTATCGGCACCGATTGCCAGCGCGTATTTCACGACGCCGGCCTTAACCTGGCTGTAAGCGACGAACATCGCCTCGGTACCGGCTTTGCAGGCGAATTCATAATCGGCAATATGCACTTCGGGCACTATGCCCAGTACTTCGGCGACAACCGTGCCCGAAGGTTTCACCGCGTAGGGGTGGGATTCTGAACCGACATACACGGATCCGATCTCGACCGGATCGATCCCCGCCCGGCGCAATGCGTGCTTCGCCGCCTCCACTGAGATCGTTATCGTATCCTCATCCATACCCGGCACGGTCTTTTCCTGAAGCAACAGACCTCGTTTCACGGCCTCGGCATCACGACCCCATTGATGCGCTATCGTATCGGCCTTAATACGATAACGAGGCACGTATGAACCATGGCCAACGATTCCTATCATTTAGCCTCCTAACAATATATCAAATCCCTATTGGAACATCCCTGTAAGCCCTACCTCATCTTGAGTAGCGGTCGCATTTATGTGACATTCTTGTTTGATAAATCAAACCGCTACAATTTTGCACTCTGATGTATTGATAACCTACCTTCTTCCTTCTTTCGGAAATAAAACCTCACAATATACCAAAATCTTTCATCTTTTCTTGGCCAGCCTTTTTAGTCTCCTTTTTTCGCCCTCAAAAAATTCATCTTTCTCATCCTCTGTTTTTGGAATCAATCGCGGAACCTTTTTGGGATGACTATCTTTGTCCAATGCCACATATACCAGATATGCCTGATTTGTCATTTTGACACCTTTTGTTTCTACATTTTCCGCATAAACTTCTACTTTAACCTCCATTGAGGTTCTACCAGCCCAGGTAAGTTTTGCCTTGAGTCTCACAATTTCTCCCAGATGCACAGGATGTTTAAAATCCAAACTGTCAACTGCGGCAGTTACGACAACACTATTTGCGTGGCGTGAAGCAGCCATACCACCCACAATATCTATCCAGTGCATTAATCTGCCACCCAGCAAATTACCAAGTAAATTTGTATCATTTGGGAGTACCAATTCACTCATAGATATTTCCGATGATCTTGGTGATTTTCCTTGCATAACTTACGTCAACGATAGGCAACGAATTCTTTACCAAGTAATTCCCGGGCAACGATTATCTTCATAATCTCAAGCGCGCCTTCAGCCCAGTAATAACTCCGCACGCCTTTTAGTCCGAGTTCTAATGGACAATCTGTAGTATAACCATAAGCACCAAACCATTGGATTGCATCGTTGATTGCTTCAAAGGCAGATGGCGCTGCCAGCAACTTTGCCGCAGCACATAACTGAGTGACCTCGAACCGACTAAACGCTTTTTCTTTCTGCTCCTTGCCATACATCCACAAAGCCTTATATCCAAGTAAACGAATTGCCTCCAATTTTGCCCAGTGCTCGGCAAGTTTGAATTGAATACCTTCAAATCTGCCGAGGGGCTGTGCAAACGCCCGGCGGTTTTTTGTATAATCCATTGCCTGTTCAAGACAGGACATAGCAACTCCACAGGCAACAAGGGATATAATACCACGTGCATAATCAAATCCCTCCATTGCAATATAGAATCCATGACCTTCTTCGCCAATCAGATTCTCTCGAGAAACCTCAACACCATCCAGCACAAAACCACCGGTAGATATTCCCTTTCTACCCCAATCGCTTAGAACTGTTGTTGATATGCTTTTCGTATTTTTTATCGGAATATAAAATAGACTCATCCCCCTGGTTCCTTTCGCAGGCTCTGTCTTCACTAATGTAACATAACCACCACCTCCTGAAAGCTGATTCGTTATCTCATTTACCCCGCTGATAAACATCTTTTCGCCTGAAAGCACATATTTCTCACCTTTTGCTTGTGCAACAGTTCTTATATTCGCCAGATCCGAGCCAGCATCAGGCTCGGTTGCAGCAATACCCAGGAAGGCTCGGCCCTGGACAACCTTTGGTAGAATTTCTTGCTTTGCCTCTTCAGAGCCGTATTTATCTAGCACATAACCCCAGGCATTCTGGACAAGAAATAATGTTGGCACCGCACAACTTATATCTGCCCTTGCCAATGTTTCAGCAACAATTCCGGTTGTTAATGGATCAGCATCAAGTCCGCCATACTCGGCAGCAACGGTCATACCAAGAAGTCCAAGATTGGCTAAAGATTTTATAATGTTATCAGGAATTTTTTCATCCTCGTCAATCTTTCTCACGATGGGACTAATTTCCTTCCGGACAAACTCGCTAACAGTTTGCTGGATTAATTTCTGCTCTGAATTGTATTCAAAATTTAACATCCTCTCATTCCTCCTTTTTACACAATTTTCCTTTTAAAAAAATAGCAAGATATGTAAAAAACCGTGCAACTTCTGATGGCCACTTTATTGTTTTCCTCTGCCAGGTCATTTTGATTTCAGGAGGCGCGAATATGGCATCATAAAGGCATTGCCGTTTCACATATCTCATAAATAGATCGGTCAGGGTTTTTATTTTCAACCCATCATCTGATGTAACTTTAACCGTTAAATCGTGAATCATTGAAGCCAGAGTATACAAACCGTGTTCAATCGCCAAAAGAACAGGTAAATTGACTTTGTGAAGGGCACTCATAATACTTTGAGGCGGGGGATTTCCGGAAATCAATAATCCAGCAAGATGTGGGGAACGACTGAAGCACAAGGCTACTACCGCAAGAAGTATATCACTCCGATTGCTTGAGGTTATTATTAATGCATTGCTTCGGGAATTAACTATGGACTCCATTAATACCGGAGGTTGTCCCGTTCACTGTTGAAATT
>JBBIHN010000090.1:0-8046 GCA_037446995.1 Caldifarciminota bacterium
TATGAGCCAATGAGCCCAAATCTTATCTCCTTTATAAAACGCAAAAGTCGTGTAACATCATGCTTTTCTGATATTTTTCTCGGCTTATGAGATTGCTTCAGGACTCCGTCCTTCGCAATGACGAAGAAAGAAAAATTGTTCCTCCCCGCTGCTATGCGCTACGGGGCAAACGCAATGACCGATTGAAAGTTCCAAAAAAGTGGAAAGGAGTCAGACAAAGACGCAATACGTTAGCCGCTAAGCAGTAATCAATAGAAAATATCGATACCTGATGCAGGATTCGTGATGCATGATACTATCAAATGACCAGTGACGTAATGACTCAATGACGCGATGCCTATATGACCGCGAATTTTACCGCCAGTTCGCGATACAATATCGAAAATAACGTTTTCAGCAGGTGTCCAGCGTCATTGATGCGCACGGGATATTCGCGTTTCAACACAAATCCGTTCGCCTTTATCTGACGGACAACCGCTTCATAGCGCAGACAATACAGCAATGCAATGAGTTGTATTCTAATGCAGGATGCCTTGAAGATATATTCTTTTCCGGTTTTTATCTTGTTTTCGATGAAAGATACGCGGGTTTTGACCCAGTGGCGGAAGCCATCCAAACTTGGGTCGCTGAAATCTATTCCGCAGCATTCTTCGCCGGCAATATTCAGATAACCAAGTTTTTTGTCCTCGTAATAATCGCGCAGCATATGCACGAGATGGCATCAATGGGCAAGCTGGATATCGTGTTCGCAGATTTCGTATTCCGGTTTCATAAACATGACTAACAGGGTTGTGTAGGCGTGGCTGAGTTTCCGCGAGTATTCGATTAATGACCGGGCGCTGCTTGATCGATGGCTGCGCCGGGCGTCAAATTCGAAAAGGTCAAGCATCTCATGGAAAAGCTCCCGGAATGAGTTCTGATGTTCATGGTCGTATCTGATTATTTCGGCAAGGCGCGATCCGGGTTCAAAATGGCCGTCATACATGGCGTTTACTATTCGCCGCTGATCAGATATGAACGAAAGCTTATCGGTTGGCGAGCGCCGCGGGTCGTCCACGTAGTCATCGCAGTGCCGGAAATACTGGTACAGGTCATAAGCGACCTTGCGGTCATCCCGATGACAGAACAGCCGGGTCAAAATGTAGGTGACCCAATTATGGGCGTGAATTTTCGATTCCGGTCTTTGATCACGCATAAGATTTATGAGCGGTCGCTTCGGCGATAACCAACGATCCGTAGAAGAAAGACCGGTTCCGGGCGAATAGATCGCGGGCGAGATCGTTGAGCAGATTGATCCGGCCAGGCATTGCCGATGGAATGCGGTCAATCAGGTTGTTCCAGTAGACGATGCGGGCGCCGGGACGGCAACGGCCAAGGATCTGCTTAAAAGTCCGGATGAACTGAGCGGCGTCCATGTATTCGAAGATATCCGATAGATTGAAGCCTCGATAAAGAGCCTCGGGATTATTGTCCAGCGCCTGCTCGAGACTTCCGGCGAAAATTTTCAGCCTTGACAGATTGTTGCGGATCCGTGAATAGTTATCCTCTTGCAGGTAATAGGGCAGATGCTCGTGATAATTACCGCGTATTATGTACTCCAGGTACGGGTTCGGCTCGGCCGGCGCCGCGGTCATGGCATGTTGAATCCGGGCAAGAACCAGCGCCGGGATATCCTTATTGATATTCTGGTAAATCGCTTTTGATCGGCCAAGATCAATTCTCGCCAGATATATCTTATTGAAAAATAACCGCGTGAAGATCTGCCAGCGCCAGGAATAAAAGACGTCCCCCGGCGGCGCATCATCGCGTTGCGGCCGCGGGGCAAGAAGCCGGCGCTGTTTTCTCCTTGACATTAACAAGGGCAGAGCCCAGTTTCGAAACCGCTTCAGATAGGTTTCAACCTTTCCGCAATGTATCAGTCCGTGTTCGATATATAACGGGTTCTTATCCCAGAAATAGCGCGCGTTGGGGCTTAGCAAACGCCGTAATTTCACATAGCGCTCAAGACGGCTTTTGTATTTGACAACACCGATAAATTCAAGCAGTTCTTGATATTCAAGCATTTGAAAAGCGGCCCGGCGTATTTCCAGCGAGGCGATCTGCGACGCGCTGATGTCCACGGCGAGAACGCTTTTCGGGTTGCGGCTTAGCAAGGCGAGCGTATTATCGCCGGCGGACGCGATCGATAGATAATCTCCCCCCGGCTGCGCGTTGATCGCGGACAGCAATACGTCGGTATCTTCCCAGCAGTTACTGTAACGGATCGGGAACACGAGTTAATTATATGTCCAAACCGGCAAAAATCAACCGGCGGCTATACCATCCAGTTCTGCAGACGGACATCTTGCCGCCGGATCGCGAACCGCAGCAGCGGCGCGCGGTCGATCTCGACGTTGTCTTTCAGGGCGCTGATCACGAACTCTACGATTCCCCGGTCATTGTCTCCAAGGCGGGATATCGGGATCGCGATCTCGCCGATCTGCTTTATGCAGACTACACCCTCAATACATTCCTTCAAAGATAATTGCCACTCGGTCGGTTGGTAAAATCTAAGAATGTAATCATAGGCGTCAATATCGTGATTCTCGATATCGAAACGAATGTACAGGTTCTGTTCGTCAAAGCCGCAGAATATGGCCGAAAAAAGCCCGGCGAAACGATGCATGGTGCCGCCCATGCGTTTAACCGCGGCATGTCCGGCATTGTACCACTCATAGAAATTAGTGACCTTGCCGTCGATCACAGGCGTCATGATATCAAGCGGCTGAGTGGTCAGGGTCGCGGAGAGTCTTTTGATCGGCGTGAATACATCGGAAGGCGGTTCGACGCCGATCTTCTTATATATCCAGATCGCGGTCTGGCGGAACAGCTCGTCGAAAGTCTCGGCAACCGCGGAAAAATGCTCGGCGCCGAACCACCAGTACCAGTCGCTGCCCTCGAGAATATAGAAACGGTTCCATATCTCCTGATCGCTGATGTTTTTTGCGATCATGCTCTGGCGTAAATGCTTGACAATTTTCCATGCCTGCCGGTCTTCTTCATGCCCGATCCAGATATTGAAATTCGCGCCGATCCATGACCCGGGATACAAGTAATCCAGCTGCCGGATCGATGGCGATCGAGCGAAAAAATCCGAAATCGTGGTTGTTGAAATGCCGGAATTCTGGAGATCATCGTAGAACGCATTAAGAAAATCGCCGCCGTCATTGTGGTAACTTTCCCAGGCATTCTCGCCATCCAATATTATCGGGATAAGGAAATCTCCGCTCGCCGGTAACACCCGGGCAATCTGCCGTATTCTGGCAACAAGATCAGTCGCCGCGGCCCGCGGTTCCCAGCGATTGTACACAAAGCCGATGAGGTCGGAAAGCACATGATCGCGGAAAATCACGCGAATACCGTTCACCTGCCACGGCGCGTAAAGCAACTCAGGATTTGATGGGATACCATCCTCATTGCGGTTGAAATCGGTTTTTATACTGCGGGCGAGAATCTCTTCATCGGTCGCGATCCACTCTATTCCTTTATCTTTAAGCAGGGGTATGAGTTCGGTGGAAACGCTGCCCTCGGAAGGCCACATGCCCTTTGGTCTTTGACCGAAAAATCTTTCAAATACCGCCAACCCTTGTTCGATCTGGGCGACCGCGTCCTCGGGATGGGTATAACTGAAATCGGCGGTTAACGCCGGGTTTGAAACCCGAGCGCAATTGCTGTCGATCAGCAGTGGCAATATCGGATGATGCAATGGCGATGTCGTCAGCTCGATCTGGCCGGATTCATAAGCCTTCCGGTATTCATCGATGATCGAAGCCAGGATTTTCGTCTGTACATCGATCACCCGGTTTTTATCGTCCTCGCTGAAGTTCTTTCCCCGCGCGTACAGGTCGGCGATCGGTTCACGGAAAAGACTGTCGATCCAGACCAGATTCACCCATATTTGCAGGTCGCGTAATTCCTGGATGTCGAAACTCTGGGCGATCGACGGTAATTCATCCTCAACTATATTCTTCCCTCGTTTCAGAAGAAGCGAGAAATATCGGGGATTTGGCTCGATCATGCGCTCCCAGTTGGCCAGGAAGAAGTCGCGGAGCAGGTCGATCTTCTCTTCGAGAGTCAGTTGTTCGGCTTTTTTCCTGAACAGGATAAACTGCCGATCCTGACAAACGCCTTTTTGATAAGCGTCGATCTGCAGAAGCAGCGAAGGCGTGAAATTGAAAGTGACTCTGAGATCGGGAAATTTTTGGACGTTCTTCAGCATGTCCAGATAGTCTTTCAGGCAGTGAAGGCGCACCCAGGGCAGGGACAGTACATTGCTGTCGGGGCGCGAATAGTTGGGTTGATGAAAATGCCAGAGTATCGCGACGGACGTCATTTATCAGAATACGTTATTGCGAGGGATCCTGAGTATATCGAAGGAGACCGAAGCAATCTCCGGGATTGCCGCGCCCTTCTGGCTCGCAATGACAAACAAGAGTGATTTCCCAGTATAATCCGTGCAATCTGTGTCTTTATCATCCGTGTAATCTGTGTGTTCATCTACGTAATCTCTTTTTGTATCTCAGTAATCAAGCCAATTTATTCGCTGAAGTAGCCGATGTAGAAGCGCGCGTCACTGATGATTTCGGGCGGCGGTTCTTTGTCGATCAACTCCTTAAGGATTTCCCGGGCTTTTGTTTTTTCGCCGGTTAAACCCAGGGTTCGACCATAGGCAAGCAGCCCCTGAAAATAGAACGGAGACTTTCTGTTTTTGATAAGGCGCTGGTAGAATTTGAGCGCATTGGGATAATCCTTCAAACCTTCGGCCGCGTTACCCGCGCCCAACAAGGCGGAGGGGATCAGTAAATAATCTTTCTTTGTTGATCTCAGGAAGGAATTGAAATGTTCGACGGCCTCAGAGAAACTACCGCGGTGATGCTTGATCACGCCCAGATAATACTTGCTGACCTTGCCGGCATGGGTATTGGCAAAGCGGCCGGCGGTTTCCACCAGTATCCCTTCGGCTTCATCGATGCGGCCGACATCGATCAGGCTGATCGCCTGAGTCAGCATCAATTCGGCCTCGGGATTGATTATCTCGCGTCGCGGCAGGAAGACGATCAGCAGCGCGATCGCCACGACAACTCCGACGCCGATCATGATCGACGTGTCGCGGTGCCGGACGACCAACCGCATCACTCTATGCATAATGTTCTGAAATTCGTCTTCCTGATAATGTCCGCGTTTCATCTGTTTCATGATAACTCCTTTTAAAACAACGATTCAGACAGATTAATGCCGATTCAGACGGAAGTTCCGTTATCACGGAACCGGTAACCGGGCACAGGCGACAGGTTACAGTAACAAATCCGTTATTAGTTTCTTTTCGGTACCCTATTTCCTGCGAAGCATACCCCTGACCCGATTCGAACGGGTGGCCTGCGGTTTAGGAAACCGCCGCTCTATCCTGCTGAGCTACAGGGGCAAAGGGGGCCACCCCCTTTTCTCCAAGAAGTTTTAAGGAAACAGTATAACTTCTTGGAGACCTCGGAACCCCCGATTATTGCCGGACATCACGGGAGCTCTGAGAAATTGTTCCCTCCGTGCTGCGATACCCGTAGGCATTGCTATATCTTAAAAGATTATGCCTTACCAAGGCAAAGGGGGCCACCCCCTTTACAGTACTCACTAAGCACTAAAAAGACTGAGACCAAAAGGCCAAACAGGCAACCGGGCACAGGGAACAGCAACAACTGAGCCCGCCCCGCAGATTATAGTCACCGAAATATCGCATGTCAACGTAAATAACGATATTAACGATCTCAACGATTTGTTGGGTAAATGTGTCAACGCACTTAACGGTTATAATGGTTTAACGATTTCATAAGTAGATCGGTTAACGAGAATATGGATTCTCCTTGACTATAATCGTTTTCCATATAAACTCCTTGTTGTAAAAAAGGTGTCTTGTGAGCGGATTGGGGTCAAATCTTCACAAGTCACAATGCTGATTTCTTGACATCGTAATCATAATGGCAATAATTGTGTTTAGAAAATCGTATGAATATCTAACCCCTATTTATTGCCCTTATAGAGATATTGCCTGCTCGGCGGTATCATAAATTCGGCGATAATGTTGTCAATATGGAGTATTGCTTGTGCTGTAGAGAATTGCTTTTTCTAAATTAATTCTTGTTTGAATTTTTGTTTTTAGACACCCACATTTTCTTGAAATTTCTATATAATTGTGGAACTTTATTTTGAACGATGTCCCACAGGACCTGCACATCTATGCCAAAATATTCATGAATCAATATATCGCGCAACCCAGATATTTTGCGCCACTCAATTTCCGGATATTTCTTGCGGATTTCAATTGGAATATGCTTGGTTGCTTCACCGATTATCTCTAGATTGCGAACAACTGCATCAATTACTAATTGATTCTGCGAAAATTCTTTAAAGGTCATGGATTTCGTATATTGTAGTATTCTTTCCGCACAATCCATAATATCTTTAAAGAAGAAGCGGACTGTCCTTTTAGACATAGATCGCTTCAGAGAGAATACTGGCTTTAAGATCGGGACGCAGGGATTCCTTGATTACTAAATCAACCGGTCGGTGAAATTTATCTTCAAGAAAAAATTTCAAATCCATATAATTATCGTATGTTTTAGCCCCAGTTTTAAATTCGACCAAAATATCGATATCGCTCGTCTGCTTTGTTTTACCCGCTGCGTGTGAGCCGAATAAGGCAATTCTCCGCACTCCAAAACGGGAACGGATAATTAATAGGTCGCCCTTTAACAAAGATAGTATGCGATTGTTGGCTTCATTTTTTGCTTGCGTTTTCATGTATGGATAATATCTACACGGCAATAAAAGTCAAGCATATGATTCTTCTTCTGGGGTATTGACAGGGCTTGTCCGTTAGCGTGGGATTGGCCAGATTTGGGGTCAGCGCCATGCGCTCAGCGCTGAAACCTAAAGAAACAAAACAGACTGGACAGCCAAGAGAAACCAAAAAATCTCGACGATTTCAGCATAAAAATCCTCAAAACTTAAGAATCCAGGACAGTCCGCAAATGTTAACTTTTGCCATAGACCATATTTGGAATAACCCGGACAGTCAGCAAATACATTTTCGTGCCGTCGTCAACTAATTTCGAAATTCGGGGGCTGATCCTCATTCTGACTAAGGGTTTAAGCATAGAACATGCCGTGCCACTTATGATTTTTCGGTGGACACCGACATTATTAAATAGACAATAAAATATATGATTGCCGCAATTAGAAAATTGAATTTGTAGCCAAAATATTTTGCAATAATTATGGCAAAAACACTGCCGAAAACTGACATGATACCATTGATTCCATAAGCAACACCAATATCTTTGCCATTGTTCTTTGCCAGCATAGTAATTATCGTTGGGGAAAACATTCCTATTAGAAAACCAAGGGTTAATGTTATAATGACCGCAGAAATGATCTTCAATGCTTCGTTCATGAGATCCAAAATTGTTAAGAAGCGGGTGATAGTGAAGAATAATAATGCCAATATTCCGGGTAACAATATTAGCATGTTACTTTTGCTAAAATTCATAGTCAATAAGCCACCTATACCACAGGAAACCAGAAAACTGAATAAAACAATACCAAGGGATAATAGTGGCGAGCCTAAAAGATAGATAAACTTCTGGATCGTTGTAATTTCTACAATCATAAATCCCACCCCTAACAGACAGAAATTTGACATCAATAGATAATTACGTTTTCTTGTGGTGAAGAGTATCATTGAAATTGCTACAATGATGGCGATAACACATAAGCTAACAAAGGACCAATGCGGTCGTAAAGAAAAGTCATGGAAGAAAGGTCTCTCGTCAATTGCTGGTTCAACATCGATGCCTTCATCTCTTTCCATTTTTCTAATATAATTTTCCAGCTGCCCTAATGACTCAAATTTTATCTGCATTTTCTCACCAAGAAAAGGAATAAACTCAATAATACCACGCCTTTTGCGTTTTTTAAAGGAGATAAGATTTGGGCTCATTGGCTCATATTCGCCCG
>JBBIHN010000091.1:0-7987 GCA_037446995.1 Caldifarciminota bacterium
GCCTGCCGTATCGAATTCTGCCCGAGATTGGCATCGATTGTCAACAGATTCAACTCTGGACCATTGGCTTTGAACTTTCTTATAACCCGTTCGATCTTCTGCAATTCAACCATCAGATCATTACGAGTGTGTAGACGCCCCGCCGTGTCGACAATAACAAAGCCGGCGTGCTTGCTCCTGGCCCGGACAATCGAATCATGAACCACCGCGGCAGCATCCTGTCCTTTGTGCGAAGAAATCGCTTCAATGCCGAGTTGTTCCGCCCAAACCAACAGCTGCTCATTAGCCGCATCCCGATATGTATCGGCACTGGCGAGAATCACCCGATCGTCGCGGCAGAACCGATTTGCCAGCTTGGCGACGGTTGTCGTCTTGCCCGAACCATTTACCCCGCTTACCATGATAACGTACGGTTTTTCCCCGCCCAAAACCGGTTTTACTTGGGTTAGTAATCTTATCATTGCTGATTTCAGGGCCGTTCGGGTGTCGCTTCGGTGCTTCGCTTCATCCAGAATAATGCCCGCGTACTTAATACCGATATCCGACCGCAACAGCATATCCTCGAGTTGAGCCGTGTCCGCCGTTCCAATACCGTTGAAGAGCACGCGGACTTTGCTCAGTACTTTTTTCAGCGGATTTGACATGACCGGCAAACAGCAGTGCTAAGTTGCATCCAGCCCCTCGAGATCAGCCAGTCGGGCAGAGATGACTTTGCTTTGCCCTGGTCTTTCCATCGTCAGACCATAAATGTAGTCCGCGTATTCCATCGTTGCCCGGTTATGGGTAATGATGATGACCTGAGTACGCTGAGAAAGATCCCTCAGGAATCTGTTGAAACGTACGACATTGGCGTCATCGAGCGGCGCGTCGATTTCATCCAGGATGCAAAAAGGAGCGGGTTTGACCAGGTAAAAAGCCAGCAGTAGACTGATCGCCAGCAGCGTTCTTTCACCGCCGGATAACTGAGTTATTTTCTTGGGTCTTTTGCCTTTCATTCGCACGACAATGTCGACTTTCGAAGTCAACGGATTATCCGGATCGGTCAGAAGAAGGTCGGCCTGTCCGCCTTCAAAAAAATTAGCAAAGACAAAATTGAACTCCTCTTTAACCCGGTCAAAAATATCAAAAAACCGTTCCTTTGCGCGCGTATCGAGTTCGGCAATCGAGTTAAGCAAACTGCGTTTGGCGGTTATGATATCATCCCGCTGGCTTAAGTATTCATCAAGGCGCTTTCTCTCGTTCTCGAACAACTCCAGGCTCAGTGGATTCACTTCACCAAGCTTCTCAATCTTTCCCCTAACCTCGATGAGTCTTGAATCGGCATTGTCGATCTTCTCTTCGATCCGAAAATCGGCGAGATCAAGTCTAAACTCCTCCCGGGATTTCTTGACGACATCATCCTTGCGGTGTTCGGCTTGAAAACCGCTGTACTTGAGTTGCATTATTTCGTTCTGTACGTCTTCATGGGCTTTCTGTTTCAAGGCGAGATCGTCAAAGACTCGGTTCAAACGCTCAGTCAAATCCTTAAGCACCACCTGCGGCATTTCCGCCTCAATATTGCGGCGCTCGATCTTCTTCTGTGAACACTCATCGCCGAGCCGTTTGACCGTACCATCGATTTCAACGAGCTGCCTGGCGGCATCATCTTGTTTGAGGGCATCAAGCTCTTCGCTCATTTTTACTATATCATCGTGCAGCCGCCCGGCCGCTGCTTTGACGCCGATCAGGCGCTCTTCAAAACCTACTGCGCCGATACGATACTCGTTCAACTCGCCGCTAAGCTGTTCGATCTCGGATTGCAGGATTCCGGCATCTGCCTCCAGTGATCGCCGGTCCTGCTGATTAGTTTTGATTTCATCCTCAATATCTTGGATCTTGCTCTCGTGTTCCTGAATCCGGCCGGCGCAGCTTTCGATGAATTTGCGTAACGCGTACCGTTCAGCCTCCAATCTTTCATGCTCTTTCAATACTTTTCCCAGCGAACGGTTGATCTCGTTTCTTTGCAGCGAACACTCCGATTTTCTGACATTGACCGTGAATAACTCGGCTTTTGCATGTTCAACCGCCGATCTCATTCCTCCGATCTCTTCTTTCAGGCGATTCTTCTCATTCTCACAGAAACCGATCTCATTCTTGATCGTCTCGAGATGCCGTCTCTGTTCTTCGAGCGTTTGACTGATCCTGAAATAGCCGATATCGCCGCGCTCGACAATAATGCTTCCCTCGCGGAATAAAACTCCGTCCGAGGTGACAAAACCAAATTGCGGATACTCGATCGAGAGTCTTTGCGCCTGGTCGAAACTACCGGCAAGATAATAGCGATCAATGTAGTACGATAACGCCTCTTTGAAATCCTTAATGCCGACGAATTGTCTCATCGGCGTTACTTTTTCGGATTCCTCCGGCAGTTTCCCGGACTCCAACTTGTTAGTGACATTGAGGAACCCGTACCGGCCGTCAGGAAGATCCTTTGCGGTCGTTTCACCCAGTTCCTCAACGACATAATACTGCAGAATATCACCGAGGCATATATCAACGACCGCCTCGTATCCCTGATCGACCCTAAGATAGTCCTGCATCAACCGTCCGTGTTTGAGACCAATCTTCTCGGTAATCTCCCTGACCATGCCTTTTTCCTTCAAACGCTGCGATCTTGTATCGATTTGCAGCTTGCAGTCATTGTATGCGGTGCGCCTTTCCTCCAGATCCTTCTCAATGTCGTGCAGATTCGCCTCCCGGCTCTTTAATTCCAGGTTCAGGGCGTCGAGCGATCCGGTTAACTCATCCTGCCGGGCGATCATAAGATTCAATTCTTCGTCGGCTTGTTCCAGCGTCCGGCGGCTGCTGTCGATCTCGCTTCGGTGGGTCTGATATTCCCCGCTTAGTTTCTCGAGCATTGCCTCGGCGTTCTCTTTCTCATAATGAAGTTTTGCCGCGACCGGATCGAGATCGGCTCGCTGATCGATCAACTCTTCTTCACGAGCCCGACTTCGCTTTATTTTGTCCTGCAGCAAAAAGAATCTCTGATTGCTTTCTTCGATCCGACTCGTGCTCGATTCGACCGATTGCCGGGCAAGTCCGTAGGCGTCTTCCGCTTCCGCGATCTGCTGGCGATATTCAGCAAGCCGGCTGGCACTTGTCTTCAGCACCTCTTCTTTCTCATGAATGCTGGCGAGCATTCTTTCTCTGGCAAGCCTTATTAGATTCCCCTTCTCTCTTTCATCATCAATCCGGCGCTCCAGTTGAGTTATCTGTTCGTTCATTGCTTCAAGTCGTCCGACGATTTCATCTTTCCTGGTTTCATACACTTTCATTTCGTTCTTGATCTGTTCCCGATTTGCTTCCAGAGTTCTTATCTGCTGAGTTATTGCCTGTCGCTCGTTTTCCTTGACCAACAATTGTTGTCGCAAGCTAACTATTTCGGCTTCGCTCTTCTCGAATTCGTCCTTCAGAAGATACAAAGATATGCGCCGATATTCTTCCCTCAATTCCTGGAACAATCTTGTTTGACGAACCTGACGTTTGAGGTTACGCAAAGAACGCTGCATTTCATGAATAATATCCTCCAGGCGCAGCAAATCCTGGCCGGTTACTTCGAGCCGCCGTCTCGTCTGTTCGCGACGCTCCTGATATTTCAATATGCCGCTTACGTCATCGAACATTTCCTTTGTCTCGCCATGGATGATTCTCTCGATCTCGCTCAACTCAAGGAAAGAATAGGTCAGGGTTCCCGAGTTGAGAAACAGCGCCTGGATATCCTGCAACCGGCACTTTGCCCGATTCAAGAAGAATTCGCTTTCTCCGTTCCGGAAAAATCGCCTCCGGATCTCGAGTTCGGCGCCGAACTGAGGAAAAAAATCCTCGTTGTCAATCGTAGCCGTCACTTCGGCGAAATTCGCATCGTTCTGGGCATCCGCCGAGACATAAATAAGATCCTCGATCCGCTCGCAACGCAATGTCTTCATTGACTGCTCACCGAAAACCCAGCGCAGAGCATCGAATATGTTTGATTTTCCGCTGCCGTTGGGTCCGACGAATGAAGTTATCCCGGCGTTCAAACTCAGTTTGCATTCGCCCGGGAACGATTTGAAACCGCACATCTTGATTTCTTTGATCTTCATTGTTCAGCCAATAACCATGCCCGGCTACTCGCCAAGATAAATCTCCCGCTCAAGTAAAGGATGAAAATCACTCCATAGCCGTTCGCGGTTCGTATTGCGACGCAGCTCATACATGATCATCTCGAGCTTTGCGTCAAGATTATCGATAAAATGCAATAATAACGCCTCGGCGAACAAGGGCACCCTGGGTGATCCCCATTCGATTTCGCCATGATGGGCGATTACCATATGTGAAAGTTTGAGTTTCAGATCGACCGGAAAACCGTCGATCTGCGAGATCTTATCAATGATCATATCATTACTGATGATAATATGACCGAGCATGCGTCCTCTGAATGTCAGTTCCAGTTTCCGCTGATATGCGTATTCATGGATTTTACCAATATCATGCAACAAGACGCCGGTCATCAACAAATCGTAATTACACGCCGGGTACACTTCGCGTATTCGGTCAGTCAAACGAGCCATGTTGCGGGTATGCACGGCCAGCCCGCCAAGATAGGCGTGGTGCGCTCTTTTCGCGGCCGGCGCGCGACGGAATTGCATCATAAACTCCTGATCAAGAAAGAAAAGTTCCAACAATCTCTTCAGGTCCGGATCCGCCACCTTGCCCGCGAAACCGTGTAGATCCTTAACAACCTCGTCGATATTATCTTCGCTAACCGGCAGAAAATCGGCCGGATCGACGTTTTTTTCATCGACTGGAGAAATGCCGGCGACAACGATCTGTAACCTGCCGTTGTATTCATTTACCGTACCGTTGAGCAGAACAAAATCGCCGTTTTTGAGATATTTCACGGTCTCAACGGCATTTTCCCACAGAATGCCTTCGATCGTTCCGCTGCGATCGGTAAATTCGAATACCGCGAAATAACCCCCATCCTTTTTTTCCTTTAGATTACGGCGGGAGAGGACAAAAACATCCTTTATTGCCTGTCCGAGTTCAAGGCCTTCGATATAACAGCTTTTCATCGGGTTATCTACCTACCTCTGAATTCACTGGCAGTTTTGCGCGTAATTACCGACAAGGAATGCTTCTATTTCCTCGGCGTTTCCAGATGCAGAATCTTCCTCTTTATCAAATCAAGTTTCTCGTGTAACGCACTCTCTTCTTTCTTCTCCGCTTCGAGAGCGCTATTGATTTCTTCCCGCTTCTGAGACAGCATATTTACCTCTCCGGTCAATCTCTGTTCTTCCAGCTTTATCTTCTCAAGTCTTTTCAGCATTTCCGCCTCCTGAACTTTCAACTTCTCGATCGACTGGACAACCGGATTGGATTCTACTTCCTTCTTTCGCTTCTGGTATTCAGTGTCGATTTTCTCCAGATTACTTCTTGCCTCAGCCACTTTCTGACTGAGCTCAGTCAGGGCCTTTTGCTGTGTATCCTGTTCTTTCTTCAAGGTATCTATCTTCGGCGAGAAGACTTCTTCTTGACGGCGGTTGATATCGTCAACGATACGGCCTTCGACATTCCTCTGCATTGAAAAAATCACAATGAACGCGATGATGCCGAAAACTGCCCCGATCGCCAGCACGAGCGGATTTGAAGGCGACGCGACATGGATCTCCGGGATCACCGGATTTGCTCCGAAGTACAGCGCCCCGACTTTGGTTTTGCTGACCGATATCGCAAAGCCGCCCTCGTACAACCCATTGTTCTCTTTGACAACCGCCGGGCCGCCCTGCAGTAAACCGGAGTTAAAGATCTTGCCGACAAGATTCTCATCGCTCGAAGCGATAACCGTTCCTTTACTGTTGGTGAAATGAACATAACTTATCTCCGGCTCATCCCGCCGAAACCGCTGGATGATCTCGCTAAGATTTGCCGCCCTTTCCATGATTATCGCTTCTTCAACAAAGGTCGCGTGGGCAATGAGGTTTCCGATATTGATGAATCTTTTAACGAGAAAATCTTTGGCAATGCTGTGACTATCAGTCGCGCCCACGGGCAAGAAACGCGGACTCATGTAAAAAACGACTGAAACAATCATTATTGTTATCAATGCTACAATCGCTACTCCCGTCTTGGACATTTAACCTCCTATGCTAATTGAAAGTCTGTGGCATCCGCCCAGGTCGAAATATGGCGAAAAATTATAGTCAATGGTCAATGCTCTCACCTTGACCGCGACACCGGCGGTTACGCCGGCAAGAAAATCAAGTCCATTATTGCCCGACCGAATCGACGACAATATGCTATTGTAGGAAAACTTCAACTCGAGATTATCGACAAGATAGTAACCCCACCCAACCCGCAATCCCAAATCGCTCAATGCCGGCTTGACAAGATCAAAGCCAAGCCAGCCAAAATCAAAGATCTTGTTCGCCCCGATCCCGATCTCATAAGGAAAAATCTCGGATTGTTCGATATAGGGTTTAATTCCGCTTCCGATATTGCGTACGACCAGACCAAACTGAAGGTCCGGGTCCTCAAGAAAATAGAGCAAGCCAATATCAACACCCAATCCGATCGAATACAGAGTATCAATACTGGTATACACGCCCTTAATCGCTGCTCCGACTCCGATATTGCCGATAAACAGCCCCTTACCCACATAGAGATCAATATAATTCACTCCAAAGCTTCCGTATTCATGGCCGTATTCATCGGTCTTTTTGATCCTTCCGCCGTTGAAATACTTCAACGCGGCGCCAAGCTGGTTGTTCTCGTAACCGGCATAACCAAAATGGGTATCACCGATATAATAAAGGTAGGATGCACTGTAACGCGGACCGCCTGCCAGTGCTAATCCGGCAGGATTATAATAGATAGAATAACCGTCTCCAAAGCGTCCGTACCCCATACCGACACGATGAGCAACGGGATCGACGTTCAAATGCTCAAACCCAATAACTGACATGAATCCCAATATCAGAAGCTGCATAATACCTCCATCTGATCAACAAGTACAAAATTATAATAACCTGAACACCAAAGTCAAGACTCTTTGTCGATGATATAGGGTATGAAATTACGCTTATTTCCCGAAATACGATCGACTATCTTGGCGATAACAAGACCAAATATCAACCCGGCGACCGTGATCGCGATTCGGCTGGTCTCGCTCATCCCGGAACTTATGATCAAACCAACAACCGCCATGATGACCGGTATGCCGAAAATAATCAGCGCCGCGGACAGTCCGGCCTTTCCGGCGATTTCGATCCTTACAATATCTCCTTGTTTTGCTCCAATCGAATTGTCGGCGTCGATCACTCTTATGCCTTCGCTGAGCCGGCACGAACCGCGGGCCGGGCATGAACTGCAGGAATCACCCGCAATCATGGAAATCTCCGCGATATTCCCTTTCACGCTTATAACTTTGCCCTTCTCGATCATCAGTATTATATTACACGACTTTTGTAAATTCAATGAGAAGATAAGATTTGGGCGAAGCAAGGCTCATCTGAGCCACGGATATTGCCTGAGCCACCCGGCTCGTTGAACAACGGCAATCCCGGGGCGGCACCATAAATGTTGATTTATTGATACTTATCACGATGATCTCCTTTTTTCTCCTTTAAGAGCAATTCGGGCGTATATGAGCCAATGAGCCCAAATCTTATCTCCTTTAAAAAACGCAAAAGTCGTGATATTATATAACCGCTATAGAAGAAGTCAATGAATATAAACATCGATCAAACGAGTAATCACGAAACTGGAATCTTTCTCGCATTTCCGTACTATACCTTGACAGTCCAGTGATATGCATTATACTTTGATATTATCTACGACGGAGGTATCAATGCGCAAACTAGCACTTCTGATAGTTACGGTCTTTTCAATCTTGGCGAATGCCCAGGCCGCGCGCCGGCCGGGTGCGGTCTTTCTCATGATCTGGCCTGGTGCCCGTCCAACCGCCTTG
>JBBIHN010000092.1:0-3807 GCA_037446995.1 Caldifarciminota bacterium
CAAGGCGGTTGGACGGGCACCAGGCCAGATCATGAGAAAGACCGCACCCGGCCGGGACGCGGCCGACAGCATCACCGCCGCGATCACGGTTGTAGTCAGGATTTTCTTCATTAACGACCTCCACACAAACATATGACTCTTAAACTATATAATAGTTTACTATATTGTCAAGCATGGTCTAAAATCGTATCCGATACTGGTACAGCAAACTGTATTCTCCTTCGTCGTTCCGCCTTATGATAATCTCATTTTTGTCATCAATGAAATACTCGACATTGAACATATTGGAAAAGGATGTGATATCGTAGGTGTAGGTTATGAAGATGTTCTTCGAAATATATTTCCCGACCGTTACTTTTGTCTTGCTTTCGGGCTCGAACAACGGTGTTTCAATGCGAAAATAATCGAGACCGGTGTAGCGGCGGATCCGGCGTGAAACATCGCTTTCCAGCCAGGACACGATCGCATTTGGCAGCACGGATCCGACATATTGGCCTTGTTTCAGAGATTCCAGCTCACGCCAGCTCAAATTCAAATTCAAATATGTTATTATGTCCTGCTCGCTGTAGTCCGGCGGATCGGAGAAGAATTCAAAAACCGGTTCCGAGATCGGGCCAAAGCAGTGGAGTATGATCTTGATGCCTTCGCGAGTATCCATCTCGGCCCAGACATCGAGTTCCGGGTCGATCTTTTCTTCCGGAACAAAGGTAAGTTGACCCTCGGTTATTGTAAGAATGTGATTCAACCAATAGAAGTTGCCGCGATGCGTCTTCATTGTTCCGGACAAATAAGGTGCTCCCTGTTCTTTCATTACATGAAGTTCGCCGCCGAATTCAATGTCGGTTTCGCGATTCCTTAACCAGATGTTGCGCTCGCCCTTGATTCGGATGTTCATCCGCCACTTCTCTTCATTGACCGGCCTTTCGATCTTGACCCGCATGCCGAAGTCGACCGGCACGGTTCCCTGTTTCACCGTAATATTGCCGTTATAGTGGGCAATATTGTTGATCAGTGAAACCGTGAAATTGCCGCTGCCAACCCCGAAGGCGTAAGGCTGAAACTGGAGGGGGGCATCGATGAAATTGAAATCAAAATTCAGATTGCGCACTTTCAGCTTCGGTTCCAGGCTGATTATTCCGGCGCCCGAAACCTGGCCGCTGCTTGCTGCCAATGGCGTCCGGTTCCGGGTCGTCAGACGTCCCTGGATGTTGTCGAAATGGATACGATTATGCTGAAACCGGACATTGCCTTCGGCTGAATCGATCCGGGCATCGATCGCCTCGATCGTGAAGGCGCCCCGCGATATGGTCCCGGCGCCGCTGAATTTGAATTTATCGAGATTGCCGTTGAAACTTACCGACCCGCTCATCAGTCCTGACGGATCCTTGAGCGTTTTTTCCAGGAAGAACAGCGTCCATATCCCGACATCCTTTAACCGGGCATTGATCTCGACATGGTCTTTGGTCCAGTAACCATCGGCCTCCAGCTCCTGCGTCATATCGATCGCCTTAAGATGACTTAAATCGACTCTTCCATTCGTCAGTCGGCCGTAACCATGCACGCTTCCTTCGAAAAATTGTCGTAAGCTTACGTTGCCGGCATCGATCAGAAAGCTGTCCCGGGAAATGCTGAGATCGATGGTTCCGCTTACCGGTTCTTCTAATCCGATCAAAGTCGCCAGGCTGTTGAGATCGCCGCTGCGCAGCAAGAACCTGCGCTCGCTGATATTGGCTTCAAGTATGCCGTTGATAAAAAAGAGCCGGAAATCGCCGATCTCGGGTTTCTTGAGATCGAAAACGATCGGTCCGTCATTGCTGGTTTCGATCTGGTGGTATCTGAAAATGAGCGTGTCGATGATCCCTGTCTTGTCCTGATCGATCCGTCCGTTCAATCTCAATAAGCCATCTTGATTCAGTATCGATACGGCAAAAGAATTGTCCATAACTGTCAGGGCAAGCGTGTCGCTGATAATAGTCCCGTAGCGCAACTTAACGGCACTGATGTTGAGCGCGCCGAGTTCATCCGGCGAGAATTCCGAACTGACAATGTCGAAACGGTCTGCTTTGGCATCTCGGAACACGAGATCCTCGATCTGTAGATCGCTGTTGATCCTGATCTTGCCCAGGTTGGCGGTGTTGCCGGAGATCCGGCAGGTACCGTCAAGAGAGCCGCTCAGCGATACTAAACGGATCAAACGGGTTAGATCGAATTCATGAAATTTGAGATCAAGACTGAAATCCGGGCCGAGAATGCCGCTTAACCACAATGACCGTTTTTCATCGAGGATAAAGCCGGAATCGACGTTGACCGATCGCCGATTCAGCGTTCCGTACAGGTAAAGCGAATCGACGTTGATGCCGCTGTCCGCCGGCGAGTTTATGAAGGCGACAAACTTCTTGTTACGATAAACTGCATAACCGTTGACCAGCAGAGGTTGCTGCAGAGACAGGTATTGGTTGACGTTCAAACGCTTGAAATTGGCCTCGATTGACCAATTATCCGGATTGAGATACATGATCTGCGCGAATGCCTCGCCCTGGAGCAGTACGCCGTCAAACAAGTTGACCATGATCGTATCTGCCGACATATTGGTTTCGAAGGCGACGCTCTGCAGGGGATCGACACCAAATGCCCGGCCTTGAACACGGGGGTGGATTTTCCCGTTCTTGTATTCGATGTCGCCCTTTATCTCTATGTCTCCGGACAAATCGCCGAATTGATCAAGGTTCAATGAGGCGCTGTTGATTTTGACGCGGCCGGTGTTCTCGTTTTGCCGGTAGTCAGCACTACCGGTAATTGACAAACCGGCTCCTTTTATCCGCAATGAACGAATTTCAATGCGTTCAGCCGAAATCCTAAGATCGACATTAGCGCTGTTGATCTTGACCGGATATTCGACCGAACGAAACGCAAGATTGACCGTGTTGATGTATACGTGATCGCCGACAAGATCAACAAAGATCAGCCCGGAAATACCGGTGAAAGTATAAGGGTTTTCGGCATGGAATGCAAGTTCGCCGTTTTTCGCAATGATTCTGAGTCCGACATTGAATGCCGGTAAGCGCAGCCTGCCGGTACGGCTTTCAGCAGTTCTGTATTTCAGGGTCAGGGTTGGTTCGATCAGGGTTATTTCAAACAAACTTGGCAGGCGGAAGCCGAGCGGCCTCAACCGATAGTTGATATCGGCGGTGGCTCCGGAAATGCTGTCATCGGGCGAGAGGCGCACGCAATAGTTTTCGATACGGAAACCGGACAGGATGCTACCTTTCAATCCTTGATAAGTGATTTCAACCTTGGCGGTTCGTTCGATCAACTTGATCGTCAAGGCGCCAAAATTCACCGCTTTTACGGCGATTACCGCGCCGATGATGAACATTATGATCAGGGCATATATAACAATTCTTTTGATCATTAGAAAATATGATAAATGCCGAAATAATACTGAACCCCTTTTTTGTCAAGGGGCAGACCGACATCGGCCCTGAGCGGTCCGATCGGCGTATAATAGCGGAGGCCGAACCCGGTACTTGATCTTAGATATTGCCGGGTTTGGACATGGATCTCGTTGCCGACGAAACCGGCATCGAAAAAGGTCACGATTCCCAGATTAAGGGGGATCTTGAAGCGAAATTCGAGATTATAATTAGCAATGACCCTGCCGTATCTTTCATCGCCGATCGAATCCGGTCCGATCGATCGTTCCGAATACCCGCGCAACGAATACTGACCGCCGAGGTAGTATTCTTCATAGAGTGCGAGCGCTCCTCTGGGGAAAATGCGGCCGACGCGCAGTCTCTGGGCAAGTGT
>JBBIHN010000092.1:3817-7965 GCA_037446995.1 Caldifarciminota bacterium
ATACCGGCGAAAAAACCCTGGCTTCCAGCTCCAGTTTCGTGAAATCATTTGCCCCGCCGAATATGCCGCCTCCATATTCGACCTGCGGTATCAGATAAATGCCTTTTCTCGGGTTGAAGAACTCGTTGCGATAATCCAACATCATCTGCAGGCGGACACTGTTTGTGTTGCCCCGGATCGTATCGGGAAGATCGATCTTCTGTTTGAGAATGACGTATTTGTACTGATTGGCGACGTAGAGCTGAATATGTTCGGTGAAGATCCTGGATAGCCTGAATTCATTGCCCCGGGTCTGGCGGGTGAATTCGTTCTTCTCTTCATACCAGAAAAATGGCAGGCTGGATAGGTTTATCTGCCAGGGTGTTACGTAGGGGATTGTATATCTTCCCTCAAGCTTGGTTTCCCATTCACGGCTGATGCTGATTTTGAAAGATGGTTGAATAAGTGCCCGATGTCCCTGATTCCATAGATTCAAATCTTCAATGCCGAAGGAAAACAGAAAACTGACCGGGATCGATATCCCGACGCCGAAATTCAGGATGCGCGACTTCAATTCTTTTATCCGTATAACGAGCTCCATGCTATCGGCTTCATGACGGATCATCTCGGTGTTGATCGTGCTGAAAAAGCCGAGACTGTAGATGCGGCGCTGGCTTTTCAGCAGTTTCTGCCGGCTGAACTCGTCGCCTGGCTTCAAAATGATCTCACGCCTGACTATTTTCGGATTGCAGTATTTTAACCCATGAATACTAATGCCTCGGACATAGACATGATCGCCGCGGGTTACGGTAAAACGGATGATTCCGGAATCCGGATCAGAGTTTGAAACTACAGTCGCGAACGGAAAGCCGCGGTCCCGGTAGAAATCCTTGATGCTGTTCTCTGAGTTGATTATCTTATCTTCAATGAAAAAATCCTTCGTTCCGATCGACATCAGATCATTGACTTTTCTTGTTTCGTCGCTTTCGACCCCGGTAAAAGAGAAGTCTTTGATCCTCGGTCGCGGTCCTTCGACGACCAGGAATTTTACATTTACTCCGCGGCCCGTAACCTCGGTTTGGCTGGTAACCGATGTTTCGAAAAAGCCTTTGGTCCGGTAGTGACGCACGATCCGGCTAATGTCGAATTCAAGGTTGGCCGACTGAATGTCGTCGCCTTTCTTGATGATCAATTCTGCGATCAACTCCCGGCGCGGGATCGATTTATTGCCGTGAAAAGTTATCTTTGCGACCGGATCGATAATAAATGCAAGTAATAGGAGAAATACGAACAAGGGAAGAAAGTTAGGCTAGTTTGCCATTTCTTATGATCGTCGTGCCGTCAAACCAGACGCTGGGTTTGGTCAATACTGCGTCGAGATGTATACGGGCGTTGTTCTTGCCGCCGAAACCAAGGTTATTGCCGAAGGCGACATGAATAGTGCCCAGGACCTTTTCGTCTTCGAGCACATTACCGGTGATGCGGGCTCGATAGTTCGTGCCGATCCCGAGCTCGCAAAGCGTTCTTTCCCGCGGCCCATAACTATCGAAGATCGCGGCGTATCTTCGACTGCCGGAGATTTTTACAATTCGGCCGTTGACCACTTCAATAATGACCGGCCGCCTGATCTTGCCGATCGGCGCGAATGAACCATCGACGACGATCTTGCCGTTGCTGCCGTTTTCCCGCGGGGCGATATATGATTCTCCGGCCGGCAAATTCGAGAAAGATCCGGCCTCATGGACAATCCCGTTGTCAATATATGCCCGGCGGCCCTGAACATCGAGTTCAAGATCGGTCCCCGAATGCGTCTTGATGCGCACCTTGTTCGCCGTGGTCAGCCGGCATGACACCCGGTCCGTGAGCCGGGCGATACGGCGGTAATCGGCATTGAGGGTGCGGATCATCATATCGACGGTTATCCCCGGCATCGTCGCGCCGCGGGCTCCGGCGCGGTTTGCCGCGATCCGCGCTTGAGTATGCGTGAGCGAGGACTCGGTCGGCAAGATGAACACGTCGCTGAATGATAGAAGTCTGGATATCGGTTCGGGCGGCTCGGTTCCGTGAATACTGCGGGGTGTAATCTCGGCGATAACCGGATCCGTAAGCTCTTGAGCTGCCGACCAGAGCGCTTCGCCGATCGAACGACAGAATCGATCGGTAACAATCACGACCTTCTCGTCTCTGCGGATTTTCAGACAATCCCTGATGACGATTCGGGCCGTTTGTTCGAGTTTTGATTTCAATGGAGTGCTACCAGCGGAAATGAGCGAAAGCCTTGTTGGCTTCAGCCATTTTGTGAACTTCCTCGCGTTTCTTGATCGCCGTGCCTTCGTTCTTGCTGGCGGCGATCAATTCCAGTGCCAGGCGTTCTTCCATTCTATGTTCGGAACGGGCACGGGCCGCGGTGATAAGCCATTTTATTGCCAGACTTTCTTTGCGATTGGGTTTTACCTCCATTGGAATCTGATAAGTGGCGCCGCCGACTCTTCGCGGCCTCACCTGCAATACTGGTTTGACATTATTCAGGGCGCGCTCAAAAACCGCCAGTCCATTCTCTTTGGTCAAGGTCTCGATGCGTTTTAAAGCACCATAGAATATTTTCTGAGCCGTACCTCGCTTGCCGTCCCACAGAAGATTGTTGACGAACTTGCTGATGACAATGCTGTTGAATTTCGGATCGGGTTGAACCTTGCGTATCTGAGCCCTTCTTCGTCTTCCCATTCAGCCTCCTTAAGATGTCGCCTGAGTATCCTTGGGACGTTTAACTCCGTAAAGCGAGCGGCTTTTCTTTCGTCCTTCGACTCCGGCCGTGTCATATTTGCCGCGCACGATGTGGTAGCGCACGCCGGGCAGGTCCTTGACTCGGCCGCCGCGAACCAGCACGATCGAATGCTCCTGCAGATTATGACCTTCGCCGGGGATATAGGCGGTAACCTCGTAGTGATTGGTCAGGCGTACCTTGCAGACTTTGCGCAGAGCCGAGTTCGGTTTTTTGGGAGTGGTGGTATACACGCGCGTGCATACGCCCCGGCGTTGAGGATTATTCTGCAGGGCGGGCGCCTTTTTCTTGACAAAGATCTTCTTGCGTCCCTTTCTGATCAACTGATTAATGGTTGGCATTTGCCTCCTTGTTAGTTGATAACATATAGATAATCATATTTAATTGGTATTATAATGAAATATCAATAGTTGTCAACACTGGTAATCGTTGGAAAACTATGCCAGATGAAATAGTGGTTGTTTAGTGATTTACGAGATGCTTGACAGTTATGTTGCATTTCATATAATAAAAAATGGGGATAAAAAAAGTAAATAGGGAAAAGGGAAGAAATTCTGATACAATCAAAGACTGGCCTGAAAATGATCGACCACGTGAAAAACTACTTCGTTCAGGTGAACATACTCTAAGCAACACTGAATTGCTTGCAATACTTCTACGGACGGGCACAAAAGGCAGTAGTGCAATTGATTTGGCGCGCAAGATTCTCCTTAAATTCAAGACGTTTCGCAATATGAGCCACACCGATATCAATGATTGGCAGGAATTCAAAGGTCTCGGCGCCGCCAAAATATCGCAAATCAGGGCTGCCGTTGAGATCGCGCGGCGATACAATCTGGAAAAAAACGACGGCAAAAAGCGGTTAAAGCTGAATTCCTCCGCGCATATCGTGGAGCTGTTCAGGGCACGGATGAGAGATCTAAAATTCGAGGTTTTCAAAGTTATACTATGCGACCCTCGCAATAGAATTATTGATGTGATAGAGCTCGATCAAGGCACTCCGACAGGTTCCTGTCCGCTGATCCGTGTTATCATCGAGAAGGCGTTGCAGAATTTCGCTTCCGGCATTATCTGTATGCACAATCATCCCGGGGGTGACGCGAAACCAAGCGCCGAAGATGAACAATTCACGAAAGACCTGATTAACGCAACTCAGATTATGGATATAAAACTTCTTGACCATGTTATTTTTGGCGAGCTGAATTATTACAGTTTTGATAAGAAAATGGCCTGTGGTTATAATGGCGCGTAACCTATGATTGCCGACAACCCGACCGAAGTTCAAACCCGGAAAAAATATATAGATGTGTCGCTGGAAAAAGCAGGCTGGCCATGTGTTGATCATACAAAGATAATTGAGGAGTTTGAAATCGCCGGCGCCGGAGTC
>JBBIHN010000093.1:0-7817 GCA_037446995.1 Caldifarciminota bacterium
CCGTAGGCAAACCCGAGATTCCATACCGGACTATAAATTTCGTGATTTCAGCAAACGAAGAAGTTATCGGGATAACGATAAACGATACGATCAGACAAGAAATTGGCGATACGTTTTTTGTCTATCCAGCTCAACCGCCCTGGAAGATCGGCGATCCAAAACCCGAGTTTGTGCCGCCGGATTCTGAGGCATACAGTTCAAACCTACCGTATCCAGGGGAATTGGCAGAAGTAGTACAGACTGCATATCTTTCCGGGTATCACATAGTAACAGTTCGACTTTATCCTGTGCAATATATACCGGCAGAAAGGAGATTGATTTTTTATTCAAAGATTCTGTTTACAATTCATACCCGCGCAAGTGTGAGCAAAGCAGTGCCGGTATATCGGCGGAGTCCTATTATACAAGCAAGAATGGAAAAGTTGGTGAAATCATTAGTGGAAAATCCTGGCAGTGTAGGGCGTAATGCGAAGGGCGTAGAGCAAAAGAAAGTAGAGCCACTTGTGATAACTGGGTTGCCGTCAATTGAGGGGAGTGGGGTGGATTATTTGATTATCACTAATGAGGCATTAAAATCGGCGTTTCAACCGCTGGTTGATTGGAAAACGAAGAAAGGAATTGTCACGCAAGTGAGAACAGTAGAGTGGATCGGTAGCAATTATACTGGTTGTGATTTACAGGAGAAAATAAGGAACTTTATAAGAGATGCATATTCGCATTGGGGCATTGGCTATGTACTTCTTGCCGGCGATACGAGAATTATTCCTGAGCGGAAGGCAAAGAACCCTGAGAAATCGCATAATCATCTTGCACCATTTATGCCAACGGATCTTTATTTTTCTGCCTTCGAAGGGAATTGGAATGCAAATGGAAATCACATTTTTGGCGAAGTGTATTTGAAACATGGTATTTGGACAAATACGGACAGCGTTGATATATCTCCTGACTTAGCGGTTGGTCGGGCGATTCTTTTCTCTGTAAGGACCGGGTTATCAATGCAATGAATCAAGGTTATCATCTTATCTGGCATGTTGACCATTGTTCACAGTATTCGATTGGCACGGGTCGTGATCATAATACTGATCCGCAGCGACTGCTATTTCGAAATGATGCCATGGCTCTGTCAAATCACAATAAGCCTTCAATTCTTTGGACACTTGGTTGCGATCCCAATGCCTTTGACTATGAAAGTATTTCTGAAAGCTTCATGAATAATCCCAATGGTGGAACAGTAGCCTTTATGGGAAATACGATCTATGGTCTATTTGGTTTGGAACGGCAGGGCAATTGGATTTTCCGTTCGCTTTTTCACCATAACATATGGAATTTGGGCGATGCTTTCAAGAGTGTCCAAGGCGCAAATAATGATTATTTTGCTTCATTTAACATCAATCTTCTCGGCGACCCGGAGATGATGGTGTGGGATTCAATACCCAAGAATATGATTGTCCTGCACCCGGACACATTTTGGCTGCCGGATACGATTCTGGAAGTCATTGTTCGAGGTTTATCTTTAAGCGATACGGCAATCGTTTGCGTCATGAAAGGCACTGAGGCTTATGCCAGGTTAACGGTCAACGTGGTCGATTCGGTCGCCAGTTTTATTTACAAACCACATACAGCCGGTTATTTAAACGTTACGGTCTCCTGTCATAACTATTTTGTGTACGAAGACAGTTGTTATGTGGCACCTGCCCCCACTGCTTACTTGTATCCATTCTCTCATTTCATATATGACGGTATTACCTGGGGAAACAGCGACGGTAACGATGATCAAAGAGCAAATCCCGGCGAGACACTTAATGTATATCTGAGTATTGCCAATTCTGGACAGGATACGGCTTTCATGGTGACCGCAAAATTAAAAAGCAGTGATACGTTAATCAGCATCATTGATAGCGTTGTCTTTTATGATACAATACCGAATGATGAAGTAGTATACAAAGACACGCTTACTGGCGGATATTTCAGCTTCTATCTTAAACCCTTTTATCCGGATAGTTTGTTAGACTATCATTGCATCGATTTTACGATTTTTATCGAATCACAATCCGGTGCTTGGAATTACCCGCTAACCATATACGAATTCTGCGATTCGCTGGTGCATAGCCGGCACAGGATTGCTTCCACTAATGGTGCGATCTATCTATATCCCGGAATCGCCAATCTCGGTGGCGGCGCGGCACGCGGAGTATCGGCCATTCTGCGGGGATCTGATCCGGCATTAATCTATGACAGCACATCGTATTTCGGCGAAATCAAACCTAATATTGATACTTTAAATGATGTCGACCGGTTCATCTACGATATCTACGCAACGAATTTGCAGATCGTGATGCGTGATCATTATGGCCGGGAATGGATCGAGCCTTTGCAAATCGATACCATCTTACCGCCGGATTCTGTCTGGGTAAAATCAGGCGAGCGGGAACTCGAAATCAACTGGCGCTATTTGGATACGCTATATTTTAAAAGACTTGCCGGATACAATGTTTATCAGAGCACGAGCGAATTCGGCAGTTATATTCGGGTAAATCCGGTGTTGATCACAGGCACAAGTTTGTATCGTGATTTAAATCTGCTCAATTGGACCGAATATTTTTACAAGATAACATCAGTCGATACACTCGGCAACGAGAGCGAATATTCCACGGTCGTATCTCAGTATACCCAACCAGGATATCAGACCGGGTTTCCTGCCGAAGTCGAGGTTGGTGCCTATAGTTTTGGCTTTTACCTGTCATCGCCCGCGGTTGCAGACATGGATCAAGACGGCAAGAACGAAATTGCGATTGGTGCTCAAGGCCGGGTTTATGTTTTTGACGATGACGGTCAAGTAATGCCGGGTTGGCCGGTCCTTCTGGGCAGCGATTACTGGATATGTTCGTCGCCGGCATTAGTCGACCTGAACGGCGACGACACTCTTGAGCTTGTCATAGCTACCGGTCGATGGCAAGCCGAGTCAGACAGCATGATTCATTGTTTTGATATCCATGGCGACGAAATGCCGGGTTGGCCGGTTTATGTGGGATCGCCGGTTTTTACTTCACCGGTGATTGCCGATATTAACGGCGACAGTCAGGATGAAATACTTTTAGCAACAAAAAGTCCGAGCCGACTATACGCATTTGACGCTCAAGGTATACCTGTGCTCGGATTTCCTTTAGATGCAAACACCGGCGAATTCTATGCTCAATCGCCGTGTGTCGCGGATTTTGACTTTGACGGCAAAGACGAAATCTTTATACTAACGCGGGGAACTCAGACAAGCCTTTTGCTCCTCGAATATGACCCTCTTTTAAACCAAATTGACACTATTCCTGGCTGGCCAATAATTCTTGGTCCTGACAATATGATCTGGACTACCCACTCGGCGATTTGCGATGTGGATGGTAATGGCACGCCTAACATCATTGTTGTTGCCAGAAATCCGCCGAGCATTCGCGGTTATGAGACTAACGGCTTATTGACCTGGGAATGCCCTGTGCCTGGAGCGACTCAGATTGGCGGTCCTGGTTTAGGCAATATTAACAACGATGATCTGATCGATATCATCTATACGTTTGACGACCAAGTTTACGCGGTCAGCGGCGACGGGAGTATTCTCTGGACAAAGCCGTTGCCATTTAGCGGCGATTGGGCAAGATGTTCTCAGGGCATAGCGGTCGGCGATATCAATGAAGACATGTTTCCCGAAATCCTGTTGAGCAGTTTTAACTGGTTATGGATATTGAATCACGATGGCGCGATTATGCCCGGTGCGCCGTTCAAGTTAGAAGGCGAAGGCCATTCGACGCCGGCGATTGCCGATATCGATGGCGACAACAATATCGAAATAATCGGCGCGAGCGGCGGCGACTGCGAGCTCAAGGTCTGGGATTTGCCCTATCAATGCGGCAGAATCGAATGGCCCATGTTCCAGCACGATGTGAAACATACCGGCCGTTACTATACGCCGATGCGGGCATCGCTTGTGATAAACGACGGTGCCGATACGACATACACAAAAACCGTAAATCTTGAGCTGTTTGCGACGAGTGATTCCGGCGCGATTACCGCGATGAGAATAATGGACGAACAGGATACGACCCAATGGATTCCTTATGATACCGATACAATCTGGACCCTTATTCCTTATGACGGTGTGAGAAAGGTCTCGGCTGAATTCAGGGATATTGCCGGTTTAACGGTCCGGGCATCGGATCAAATATACAAACATACGATCGATGCCGTCGTTGCGGTCAACGAAAATAAATATCTCGCCAATTTCCGGCTTGGGCTTTTTAGCGATTCGATCGTTTGGTCAGAGGATACCGTGATTCGAATGCGCTTTATTGAAAACAGCGATACGACTGATTGGGTTTGTTTCACGACTGATACGGTCAGAGCGTTCAGGCTCGAACAAGGCAAAAAGCCAATTGCGATTCAGTTCAAGGATATGCTTGATAACATAAGTATTGGATTTAGGGACAGCGTTTTATTCGATACCCTGGCGCCGACCGGCAGTATCAGGATACCGCGCTTTACCAACGATTCGGTCATACCCTGTACTCTCAATGCCGAAGATGGGATAAGCGGCGTTGATTCCTTTAGATTGGGTAACGCAAGTCTAGGCAACATTATTCCTAACGGAAGCTTTTCCGACACATCGTACTGGATCTGCATCAATACGACGATTCAGGACGGTTATGCCGCACTCCACGGCGGGATTGTGCCAGGCAATCCTCCGGGTCAGATCAGCGCTTGGATCGAGCAGGATTTAAATCCGTATCTTTTCCAGATTGGAAATACCTATAGAATATCGGCTGAACTAATAACTCATAATGTCATGGATGTTTCGATTGGGCTTATCGGCCATCTGTCCACCGGCATCGACACAACACTTTTTCAATCGTTTTTACCCAATGGCAATCACATTTATACCGGCACAATGCCTTATGCCGATACCTTCAGTTTCAATATTACCGATTCACTCGAATATGTAAAAATCTATGTGCATATCCCCGAGATAATCTCGCCGCCCTGGCCGCCGCCGGAAACGCTCATCACGACCACGGTTTATCTCAATAACGTTTCAATCATGCCGATCCTGCCGGATTCGTTCTATGGCGCCTGGTCTGCCTATACCCCGAATATGACCGTATTCTGGGAACTCCTGCCGGATCAGGGCGAAAAGCTGGTTTATGCGCAGTTCAAGGATGGGGCAGGAAATTACATGCAGATGCTGGATACCACGCTATTCGAGATGATATTGCCGTCCTGCTCATTGGCAATCGATCATGGCGTCGACACGACCAATTCCTCTTTGGTTTTGCTGGACATTTTTGCGGAAAATGGCCAGAGTGGTGTAGAAATGATGCAAATATCCAATTACCCGTCATACAATCCGATTGTTAATGCCGGCTTTGGCAAAGCTTCAACCGGCTGGGCACAATACAACAATAGGGCAGAAATCAGTTTTGAAGACGGCACGGTTACACTAAAAGCACCGGGACCGGGAACCAATGGCGGGTTTTGCCATATTTCCCAGAAGCTGTCGGGTGGTTTTTTTGCCGGCAAAGAAGATTCTTTGTTTCTGATTTCCTTGCACTATAAAAAGATGACTCCGGATTCTTGCGGGATTGCGATATCTTACCACTATACCGACAATTCTGAAACCTTGGTACTGGATGATAATCTCCCGCGGCAAAATTACTTCGAGACCTTTGTTGACAGTTTTCGATTCCGTCCCGATGTCAACAAAAGCATGGATTATTTACTGCTGAAGTTGTACGCCCATCCCCAGACCTCAGGCAGTGAATTAACGGTTGACTGGATAAAACTCGAGCATGCGGATAGCGCGACGCCGTTTACCGAATGGGAGTCTTATGATACAACAAAGATGTGGCGCTTGATCGAGGGTAATGGCACGAGGAAGGTCTATGCCTGGGTTAAAGACTTTGCCGGCAATGTGAGTGCGATGAGTCAGGATAGTATTGTCGTTGATACAATGCTTGTCCCGCTGGCGAAAATGACCATCAATGAAGGAGATAAGGCGGTCAACTACCATCTAGTCAATTTGAATTTTGAATACTTTGCCACGGTTGATTCAATGACCGTCTGGGATGACTCGGCGATAACACCGTGTCTTGAACCAGATTCTTATATAAAATGGCGTCTCCCTGATACTACTTGCGAAGAACCCAAGCATATATATGCCAAGTTTTTCGACTTTAGCCGAAACGTCTCGACGACCTGGCCCGATTCGATCATATATGATGTCAGCCTGTTCGATTGGTTCCATGTTTTTATCAATAATGATGCACCCTACACCAATACGCCATTCGTAACCCTCAATCTCCATGCTGATGATTTTAACGGCATCGCCGATATGCGTATTGCCAATGAGTGGCATTTAGATATTGACGATATTTTGAATCCCGGGTTTGATTATTCTGGTGACTGGCAGACCGACGGCAAATATGCAACGATTCATGACGGCTATGCCGACATCCCGTCACTGCATTTTCAGTATGATCCAAATGGCGAGATGGCATATATTCAACAGACGATCAGCGTCGAGAGATTCCTTGACTGGATGACCCATTATACCCTTGATTCCTGTCAGCTCGCTATTTCGATGGACGTCACGACTAATAATTTCATCGGTGAAGCAAGGCTTAAAATTGCCTATCATGACTCTACTGGTTATGGCCCTTTGATACCAATCTATGATTTTCCCGAGACCGACCGGGTTTACTGGGGTCGGCGCCGGCTTGGTGCCGGATTCATGTTCAATCCGGATACTATTCTAACAACCGATAGTCTGCTAATCAGAATCGATATTCCGATCACTTACGGCGCAGTGCCGCAGAATCGAGGCAGTATCTGGATCGACAATATCGAAATTCAACCGACCTGGCCCGATACGGCGGCTATTGCCTGGATACCCTATGACACGATCGCCGGCTGGCAGTTGTTCAATATCGATGGTCAGCGCACAGTTTTCGCACAATTCCGTGACAATGCCGGAAATGTTAGCTGCGGTGTGTGGGACGATATTCTACTGGACAACACGCCACCGTCAACACCAATCGGATTAGTCGCCCGGTACGATTCAATCAATGAAATGTCTGCATTGAGTTGGGCGCCTATTATCGGCGAAGATGTGAGACTATACCGAATATATCGTGCCGAGGTTTCTGGAGGATATGCCGTGCCCCTCGATTCGGTCTTTGTGCCTAAGCGTGCTTATGGTGATGCTTCAATACAACTGTTCGAAAAATACTATTATGTTGTAACCGCGGTTGATATTCACCAGAACGAAAGCGGATTATCGAATGAAGACAGTGTCAATACAGTCTTGATTACGGACTGCGCCTTCAGCACTGCCTATAACAATGGACACAAGATATTGGCAAACCCTTCCAATCACGAGATCCATTTTGTCTTGGCCAATGAAGGCTGGATCGAGAAGCCGCCGGGCATCTATTATTGCCATTCTGAAGATACGGGTATGACTTTTACCCGAAGCGAATTTGTCGGCAAAGCCGGGATATATCCATCACGGGCACTGGATTCGCAGGGCAATCCATGCGCGGCCTGGGTATCGGGTTCCAATATCTACTATAGTTACTGGGGCGCAAGCTGGGTGCCGCCCGAATCATTGCCCGTAGAAAACGTTTCGCCGCCATCAATGGTGGTTGATGCTACCGATACTGTGCATCTGGTCTTTACCCATTACCTGTGGATGCCGCCGGGCAACGGCGATCTGTGTTATCTGAAATTCCCCAGGGACGATTTTGAAGCGGCAAGAGGTGAAACGCTCTTGATAAACA
>JBBIHN010000094.1:0-925 GCA_037446995.1 Caldifarciminota bacterium
GGTGAGCGTATCGATGTTATTCAGTGGTCAAAAGACATCGGTCTTCAGGTTTCGAGAAGTCTTTCACCGGCAAAAATAAAAACCGTTTTCCATGTTGATGAAGGCCATGTGATCGCGGTCGTTACCAACGAAGACTATTCAAAGGCAATCGGCAAGAACGGGGTTAACGTAGATCTTGCCTCAAGGCTCTGCGGCGTCGAGATTGAGATCAGGAAAGAGGAAGAATGGGAGAAAGAGCTTGAAGAAAAGAAACTTGCCGAGCTGAAAATTGAGAGTGTGAAGGGGATCGGCGCCAAAATGAAGAAAACGATGCTTGCCAAAGGATACACGAACGTACTCAGTGTTCTTAAAGCCCCAGCCGAAGAATTGAAGTTTCTTCTGAAAATCGACGATGATGAGATCGAAAAGATAAGGGGGGTTCTTGAGAATCTGAGGATAAAGAAGGAAGAGAAAAATGGCGGAGAAGAAGGTTCATAGGGTTGCCAAGAATCTTGGCTTATCGAGCGATGCGCTGATCAAACTGCTCGAGGAACTCGATATTCACGCCAAGGGACATATGTCGACCCTGACCGATGTTGAGATCGAAAAGGTGAAGTCCAAGATATCCGAAGAGAAGAAACGGGTCAAGAAGGAGTTCACCCGCCGCTATTATAAGCCAAGAGTAAAAGAAAAGAAGAAAAAGATCGATAAAGAAGCGATCCGCGAAACGGTTAAATCGACCCTGGCGAAGCTTGAAAAGAAGGAAACCAAGAAACACTATCGCCGCGAAGCACCGGTTAAGATCGAGACTCAAGTCGACGAAAAGACGGTCGAAGTCGTCGAATTCATGTCGGTCGCCGAGCTCGCTCAAGCCTTGAAATTGGCGACCGGTGATGTGATAAAAAAATGTATGGATATGGGGTTAATGGTCAGCATGAACCAGCGG
>JBBIHN010000094.1:935-7749 GCA_037446995.1 Caldifarciminota bacterium
GTTGATACCGCCATGCAGGCCTTCAAGAATGGCGGCGTAATGGGAACGGGGCCGGGCGGCGGCGAGGCGAAGCTCATTCTGCCCGATGCCCATACCGATTTCATTTTTGCCGTGGTGGGCGAGGAGTTCGGATACAACGTAAAGATCATATCTGCCGAGGAGCAGATGACCGGTGTCGAGCCCGCCCGGATCATCGAGCGGCCGCCGGTAGTGACGGTAATGGGGCACGTGGATCACGGTAAGACGACCCTGCTTGACGCGATCACCAAACTCAAGGTTGCCGAAGCCGAATATGGCCGCATAACCCAGCGCATGGCTGCGTACCAGGTCGACTATCATGGCCGGGCTATAACCTTTCTTGATACTCCCGGTCATGAAGCCTTCACCGCAATGCGGGCTCGTGGTGCCCAGGTTACTGATATCGTCGTTCTCGTGGTGGCGGCCGATGACGGCGTAATGCCTCAGACCGTCGAGGCGATCGATCATGCCCTTGCCGCGGGCGTTCCGATCGTCGTCTGCATTAACAAGATCGACCTGCCCAACGCCAACCCTAATCGCGTGAAGACCGAACTGGCAAAGGCAAAAGTAGTCGTGGAGGATTTCGGTGGAAAGTCGATCTGTGTCGAAACCTCGGCGTTGAAAGCAAAAGGTATTGGTGATGTTCTGGATGCGATACTGGTCAAGGCCGAAGAGCTTGAGCTGACCGCTCCGGTTGACCGGACGGCAAAAGGCGTGGTAATTGAAGCCCGTCTTGACCGGGGAAAAGGCAATATCGCGACGGTATTGGTTCAGGAAGGCTGTTTGCACAAAGGCGATCCTTTTGTCTGCGGGTCCCACTTCGGCCGGGTTCGTGAATTGCTCAACGAACGAATGCAGCGTATCGATGAGGCTGTTCCATCAACGCCAGCCTTGGTCGCGGGTTTCAGCGGTTTGCCGCAGGCCGGTGAGGTTTTTCTGGCGACGGATACCGAGCGCAAGGCGAGGGAACTGGCGTATCAACGCGAATTAATGGAACGCAGCCGCAAATTGACGGCTAAGTCGAAAGTCACGCTGCTTGATCTTCAGGAAAAAATTCAGACCGGCGAGAGCAAAGAATTGAAGATCCTGATCAAAGCCGATTCGGCCGGTTCGGTTGAGGCACTTGACGAAAAGCTGAACGAACTGAGCATGGACGACGTTGTTATCAAGGTTGTGCACAAGGGGGTGGGAAAGATCAATGTCAGCGATGTTTTGCTTGCCGAGGTTACCGGTTCGATATGTGTCGGGTTTCATGTTGGCCCGGACACTAACGGATTGGATGCGGCCGAGCGCGAGGGCGTCGAGATCAGAACATATCGCCTGATCTACGAAGCCCTGGATGATCTTCGTTCGGCAATGCTGGGTATGCTTGAGCCAAGGATGCAGGAAATCCTGATCGGTGAGGCCGAGGTACGTGATATTTTCAGACTGCCGAAAAGCGGTATCGCCGTCGGGTGCTACGTAAGAGACGGAAAGATCATCAGAAATGCGGTTGCCCGTCTCATTCGTGACGGCAAGGAGCTGCTTACTACCCGAGTCGTTTCTCTGAAACGTTTCAAGGACGACGTCAAAGAAGTCGTTAGCGGTTATGAATGCGGCTTGATTCTTGATAACTCCGGCGATATCCAACCCAAGGATATCGTTCAATTCTACAAGATCGAAGAAGTCGAAAGAAATGAAGGATAGGCTTCATGTCGTTCAGGGCAATATCGATCTGTATGTCGCAAACAGCCATTCACTCAAAGAAAAACGCCGGATAATCAAAAGCCTCAAAACAAGGATACGAAACGAATACAATATTGCGATCTGTGAATATGGCGATCTGTCGCTGTGGCAGCGCGCGCAGTTGGGGCTTGTATCCTGCAGCAACGAAAAGAATGCTGCCGAGGTGACCCTGAGAATGGCGATCGATGCGATCGGCGCGTTTCCGTCGGTGACAATAGTCGATTGTCGTATCGAGGTGATATGAGAAGACATCAGCGGGTCGCAGCCGAGATCGGCCGGGTTCTTTCAAAAATAATCGACCAGGAGTTGAAAGACCCCCGGTTGGGTATGGTGACGATAACAACGGTTGATGTAAGCCCCGATCTGAAGAACGCGAACGTCTATTTCAGTTCTCTCGGCGATAAGAAAGAGACCGCTAAACTGCTCGATGGAGCGAAGGGGTTTATCCGTAAGGCGTTGGCGTGTGCTATCCAGATCAGGACAATCCCAGATCTGAGGTTCATTATTGATGAGAGTTATGAATATGGCCGGCGTATTGATCAACTTTTCGAACAGATTAAAAGCGACGATAAAGAAGGCGTATCGAATAACGGTCGCGACGCATATTGATCCTGATTTCGACGGTCTGGCGGCGTCGGTTGGGATCGGCTATCTGGTCAGATCGATAAAGGGTCGTCCGCCGGTCTTCTATTGTTGTTCAACGATCCCGGCCCGGTATGAGTTCATTGTTCAGAACCGCTGTTTCGTGCAGAACCTGCCGGCCTGCGATCTTCTGATCGTCGTTGATTCTGCTTCGCTCGACCGTATACTATGCGCTTCTGGCCGTCGTCATGAGCTTCCGGCGGAAATAGTCAATATCGACCATCACAAGAGTAACACGCTTTTCGGGACAATGAATTATAATGATGAAAGGGCGTCGTCATCATGCGAGATAATCTACGACATCACCAGGATTTTGAAAGTCAAGCTAAGCCCGACGGCCGCCAGGACGCTTTATACCGGTCTGTACAGCGAGACCGGCGGTTTTGCATACGCCAACACGACCAGCCGCACCTTGCAGGTTGCGGCCGAACTGATGTGCTATCCGATCAAACTGGATTGGCTGGTCAGGCAGATCAACGCCAAGACCCTGACCGGGACGCGGCTGCTGGGTGAAGTTCTGGCGACCATCAAAATCGAGGACGGCGTCGGAACCATGTACGTGACCAAGAAAATGATCGATCGATGTCGCGCCAGGATGAGCGATACCGAAAACTTCGTTTCCTTTCTGGCGGCGATCAATGAAGTCAGGGTCGCGATCTTCCTGCGCGAGCAGGACGATAGCACGAGAGTTAGTCTGCGCAGTAATTGCCGGATCGATGTTGACCGGATTGCCCGTCAATTCGGCGGGGGCGGCCATCGTCTGGCGGCCGGAGCCAAAGTACGCGTACCGTTGAGGAAGTTGCTGAAGGCAGTTTCGACAGTGATCCGGGAACATATGAAGAAACACTCGGCCGGCAGATGATGATCCGGAAAACGCACTGACGGTCATGGAGAATTTGAGGCTGGTTGATAAACCGGTGGGTTTCAGTTCTTTTCAAATGGTCAGATTGCTGCGAAAAAAGTACGACAAAGTCGGCCATGCCGGAACACTCGACCCCCTGGCGAGCGGTCTGTTGATTATCCTGTTGAATGACGCGACCAAGGAATTCAGGCGTTTCGAATCATGCGACAAGGAGTATTCAGGAGAGATAATGCTGGGAATCGCGACCGACACTTATGATATTACCGGCCGGGTGATCGCCCGATCAAATCGAAACGCGCGCCCGAGCACAGAAGATCTTCAGAAGGCGGCGGATTCATTTGTCGGCGAAATCGATCAAAGGCCGCCCGGCTTTTCGGCTCTGAAGATCCATGGGAAACGTTGTTACGCTCTCAGCCGCCAGGGCAAACAAATATGTCCGGCGCCGAGAAGGGTACTGGTCAAGGAACTGGCCATAACCGGTTCGAGCGAAGACACCGTCCGATTCAGAACCATTGTCGGCAAGGGCGTCTATGTACGTTCTCTGGCGAATGATTTCGGGGAACGATTGGGCTGCGGCGCGACCTTGATTTCACTCCGAAGGATGCGCATCGGCGCCTATCACGTTAAGGATGCCGAATGCCTTGGCATGCTCTTGGGGACCGGGGGAAGATGAAAATATTGACCGAGCGTGCCGACCGGATCACGGTGAATTCGGTATGCGCGATCGGCGGTTTTGACGGCGTTCATCGCGGGCATCAAGCGATCATTGACCGGGTCATGGAGATCGCCGGGTCCGAGCGCCGCGCCGGAGTAATCACTTTTATCCCCCTGCCTTTTTTTGTGACGATGGGAAAACCCGAGATCTGCTTGACCTCAAGACCGGAGAAAGAAGCGGTATTAGGCACCTTAGGCGTTGATTTTATGTATTACTTCAGGTTCACCGCCGCTTTCTCGGCAATGTCGCCGGATCGATTCGTTGCCCGGTTGGCGGAACGCATAAAACCCAGGGCAATCGTGACCGGCGAGGATTTTCGTTTTGGCAGCGGGCGTGAAGGAACAATCAGATTATTGCGGGAGCTTGCCGTAAATCGATTCGCCGTTTACACCGTGCCGCCGGTTACGGATGGAGAGATTATATCGAGTACCCGAATACGGGAATTGCTGCTACTCGGCAATATTCAGGCGGCAAATCGACTGCTGGGTCGTGAATACGAGATTCATGGCCGGGTGATAAGAGGAAAAGGACGGGGGCAGAGTTTGGGGTTCCCGACGATAAATCTTCGAGTCGCTGAGGGCAAGCTGGTTCCGCTTGACGGTGTCTACGCCGGGCTCGTGTTCATCGGTGATCTTCGATACCGCGGCGCGATGTTCTGCCGACATCGGCTGATCGAGGTTCATATTGTCGATTTCAAAGGGGATTTGTACGACCATCGCGTTAAGTTGACGATTCAGCGCCGGATCAGGGCGATAAGGCGGTTTAATGACGATCGTGATCTTGTGAAAGCGATTGTCAATGACGTGGCCCTGGTCAGGAAGTACGAATGAAGAAGGCGCCGATTGCGATTCTCCCGCCCGAGGTTCGCGGCAAGATCGCCGCCGGCGAGGTAATATTGAGACCGGCATCGGTGATCAAGGAACTGGTCGAGAATTCGATCGATGCCGGGTCGACAAGAATCGATATCGAAATCGAGGAAGGCGGGAAGAAGAGATGTCTGGTGCTGGACAATGGCCAGGGTATAGCGCACGAAGAAGTGAGTTTTGCCGTGGAAAGATACGGCACGAGCAAGATTGCAACGGTCGATGATATCCAACATATACGTACCTATGGATTTCGCGGTGAGGCGCTGGCGAGTATCGCCCAGATCGCTCATCTCGAGATCGAAACCTCTGCCGGGGATCAGGGAACGAAAGTCGAAATGATCGACGGCAAAGTGGTATCCATGGTCACGATCACCCGGCCCCGCGGAACAAAGGTCAAGGTTACCGATATGTTCGTTAATTTTCCGGCACGTCTGAAGTTCATGAAGTCGGCCGAATGGGAGTGCCGTCTGATCATTGATCTGGTAAGAGGATACGCCGCAGTCAACTATCCGATTGCCTTCTATTTGAGCGATGGTTCTCAGCCCCGGATTGAGCTGCCGGCTCATGAAAGCGTTAAGGCGCGGTTAAGGGCATTGGTTAACCGCGATCTCTGGCAGAAATTGATATCGATCAACGTTGAGCTGGAGAGCGTCGGGATCGCCGGTTTTGTCTCGCCTCCGGATTTCGGCCAGAAGCCGCCTTTTAGCTATTTGTTCGTGAACAAGCGACCGGTGAAATATCCGCGTCTGTACCGGGCAATCAATGATGCCTATCAGCATCCCAAGTGCCCGCCCTTTTTTGTACTGCAGATCGACCTGGCGCCGGAGGAGGTCGACGTGAATGTTCACCCGACCAAACGCGAGGTGAAGATAAGGGATGAACGGTACGTGGTTGATCTGTTGACCGCATCGATAAAAAAATCGTTGTTCCGAATGCAATATCCGGCGAGGCCGGCTGATCGGGCACCAGTGGATAGCATGACGGTTACCGATCGGTCTTTTGTTCAGGAAAATCTAATTGTCTCCGATATGTCCGCGGAACCGGCTGAACCCTATCGAGAATCCGATGAATTCTGGCAATTACACAATACGTACATTCTTGCCCAGACAAAATCGGGCATGATTATCGTCGATCAGCATGTCGCTCATGAGAGGGTAATTTTCGAATCGTTGATGAGTGGAAAAACGGCGTCCCAGCAATTGCTGTTCCCGATCACCATGGACCTGTCGCCGGAAGAGTATCGCGCCTATAAGCGGTCAAAAGTGCTTTTGCAGGAGCTGGGCGTCGGCTTCAAAGAATTTTCCGCCCGGACGGTTGTGATCGACAGTCTGCCCAGCGGAGCGCAGGTCAACCGGGAAGAGATTCTGAGTATTTTCAAGGATGTTGATGATCTCGGCAATCTCATCCAGAACAAAGCCGAGATCGCGAAGGTGATCGCTTGTCGCACTTCGATAATGGCCGGCCGGAAATTAACGATACTGGAAATGAAGGATCTTATCGATCGTCTTTTTGCCTGCGAGAACCCGTATACCTGTCCTCATGGCCGTCCGATCGTGATCCGCCTGGACCTGGATGATCTCGCCAGCAGGTTCGGGAGATAATCAGTTGATTGACAATGATTGATTGCTTCGTTATAATTTCTTATGGCGATGCAGCGTTTTAAGATCAAAGGCGGCAAGAAACTCGGCGGGTTGGTGAGAGTCGCCGGTGCGAAAAATGCCGCACTGCCGATAATCGCCGCGTCGATTTTGACGGATAAAAAGATTAGCATCGAAAATGTTCCGGAGCTGATGGATGTTCACACAATGATCGACCTGGTAAGGCACCTCGGCGCAGTCGTAAGTTTCAAGAAAAATGTGCTGTCAATTCATACCCCGAAGATCAGCAGTATTGAAGCCCCGTATGATATAGTCCGCCGGATGCGTGCGTCTTATTATGCGCTCGGCGCGTTGCTCGGTCGGGAGAAAAAGGCGCGAGTCAGCCTCC
>JBBIHN010000095.1:0-2586 GCA_037446995.1 Caldifarciminota bacterium
TAAAACACCTAAGACGACAGGTGGAATATTCTAGGTTTTGTTGATTCAAATCTGACTTACCTGATTTTTTACTTCACTTCCACCCTAATCACCATTTTCTTGATATTTCTTTTTCTCTTGGCAATGTATTTCACAAAATTTATACCTTTTTTACCAAGTTAAAATTATCCGGTCGGGTCTGCATGATACCTTTAATCTCTGAAAAGGATAGGGGTCTGTAATCCCAGCAATCCACTCCAACATCGAATGATTTACCCCACGGCTCAAGTCTACCGTGACTATGACCAAATAGATGCCAGTTATTGAAATGGGATTTTGGCCATACGCGCATTGCATAATGACATAACACTACCTCTTGGCCTTCGAAAGCGACTGTGACGATTTTGTCATCGAATAGATGAAATCGTTGTGCATCTTTTCCCAGTAAAGAAGGATCGAAAGATACAAGTTTGTCGTGCGAACCCTTCACTTAAAAGATGTGTCCTTTCAGTTGCTTCACGATACTAACCAGCCTTTCTACCTGTTTCTCTGCCCTGCCCAAGACGAAATCGCCTATCACATAAACATGGTCTATAGGGCTAATTGCTTCATTCCATTTTTTTATCAATTCTTCATTCATCTCTTCCATATTCCTAAAAGGCCTATTGCAATACTTGATAATATTTTCATGGTAAAAGTGTTGGTCTGCCGTAAAGAATATCATGAATTTATTATAACTAATTTTTTTGGTAAGACAATACGCAATTTTTTAGACATTCATGTCCAAAATGAAGTTATCCAGTGTTTCACTTCACCTCCACTGTAATCACCACTTTCTGAAATCATTGATTTGATTCAAACAGATTATTACAGATGCAACAGAAAGATGCAAACTGATGGATACGGATGTACCCTATTCCCTCCCACAAGGGGAGGGAATAATGTAGAGAATGACCCCTCCCGCAAGGGGAGGGAGAATTGGTTGAGTTTATTTCCTCCCCTGTGAGAGAGAAAGATTAGTAGTAAACCAAATAGGGGTCGGCAGTTTTTCACCACCGACCCCTATCCTTCCTTGGGGAAGGTTTGTGGAAGATTTGGGTGTAGAACATATGGAATATCCAGAATTCCTTGCACTGGATGGAAACAGTAGAAACGGCAAAAAGCCTTATTTTTCAACAACTTGCGTGATTTCGAGGAATTGCAAAATGGGTTTCTACGGATTAGAAATCCGTTGCTCTATCCGTCATACAGTTTGGCATGTTGGGATTTAGGTTATTTAATACCCTCGATACGGTTCCCTATATGATCGTGCGCAAATCCTTAAGCGTCCTCTCCAACGGGAGAATTTCGATTTCTCCTTCCCGCATGTAACGGTCACCGCCATAAATAAAATACGCCTTTGCCATTGGGTAATCGCTCAGGAAAGCCCGCAGTCCGGCCAGCATGGATCTGGAGATCTTGCCGGTCCGCTTGATCTCAAACGCCCGGATGCCTTTTTCACCATACAGCACAAAATCAACTTCATAGTCGTTGGATGTATGCCAGTAATATATCGAATAGCCGAGATCCAGGGCGTCGTTCAGTGTTTTGATTTCCTGAAAGAACAATGTTTCGCAGGCCGCGCCGGCTAGTTCTTCCGGACGATCGAGCGGGCCCGTCGGCCTTATCGCACGATAAACGCCGACATCGAAAAAAAAGAATTTTGAGTGCTTGATCATCCTTCTTTTGGCCCGTTTGGCGAAGACCGGCAGTGTGTAAGCTATTAGCAGGTCTTCCAGGATATGAAAGTAGTTCTCAACGACTTTTCTCTCAACCGCACATTCCCTTGCTACGGCCGACACATTCAGGACTGACGCCTGTGAAAAGCTTGCCGCTTCAAGAAATCTAGCAAATGCACCAAGGTTCCGTGTTAAACCCTCCTGGCGCACCTCTTCATCCAGGTAAGTATTCACATAGCTCTCTAGATATTTTTCAGCATCGGATTCGGTGTAGGCGCAAGGGAGTTGCCCGTACTTCAACGAATGCTCAAGATCAAAATCTTTCCCTAACTCGGCAGCCGTAAGTGGATTCATCGCGCGCGTTAGAGCGCGTCCCGCCAACAGGTCGGGGCCCTTGCGCTTTAATTTTCGAGGGCTCGAACCAGTCAAGACAAACTTATATTTATACTTCTCAATTAATCTGTGTACTTCATGCAAAAGGTCGGGAATTCGCTGGACTTCGTCGATGACGATCCAGTCCTTGAAATTTCTCGGTATCAGGTTCTCCAGCCGCTGGGAGTTTGCCAGGAGGTCGTTATAGATTCCCGCTTCCAGCAGATCTACATAGATCGCTTTGGGAAATGTATTCTTGACCCAGGTGGTCTTGCCCGTACCCCGGGGGCCGAACAGAAAAAAACTTCTATTCTTAGGCGCAATCAGCAATCTGGAATACATGATTCCATTTTACATATATATTTGGAATTGTCAATACCTAAATACAGAATATCCAGCAATGGTCATTAACTGATAGTCGTAACCTTAAAACTGATTCAGGATGCTGGATGCCTGATGCCTGATACCCGATTCAGGATGCAGGATACATGATTTCTTCGGAATATCAGGATACCGG
>JBBIHN010000095.1:2686-7519 GCA_037446995.1 Caldifarciminota bacterium
GATACCCGATTCAGGATGCAGGATACATGATTTCTTCGGAATATCAGGATACCGGAAGATCAGTAAGCAGGATACCAGCGGACCAGAATATCAGGTTTTCCCACCTGATAAGCTGATTTTCTGATAATCTGCTAACTGATACCCGGATACTCTGATTAACCTTCCTCTTGATCATTGCTTACCGTTTACCGGGTACTGTTTTGTGGTTCCTAGTTCTTGCTATTTTTTTCGCGCTACGCCCTTCTGAGGCGGGCAGGCATTACGCGTTAGGCGCTACTGTTTTTAAAGATATTCTTCGCCATTCATATACGGGCGCAGTACATCGGGAACACGGATGCGGCCGTCTTTGGTTTGATGGTTTTCCAGGATCGCGATGAATATGCGCGGCAGGGCTAATCCGGAACCGTTCATGGTATATACGTAATCGACGCCGCCTTCCTTTGAACGAAAACGTATGTTAGCCCGTCGCGCCTGGAATTGTTCGTAGATGCTGACTGAAGATACTTCAAGCCATTCCTTCGCGCCCAGCGCGTACACCTCGATATCATAGGTTTTGGCCGAGGCAAAGGTCATGTCGCCGGTGCAGAGCAGCATTATTCGGTATGGCAAATCGAGCATTTTTACTATTGTTTCAGCATCGGAAAGCATCTTCTCGAATTCATCATAGCCGGTGTCCGGGGTTGCGTACTTGACCAGCTCAACCTTGTCGAATTGATGTACGCGTTTTATTCCTTTGACGTCCTTGCCGTATGAACCGGCCTCGCGCCGAAAACACGGCGTGTAAGCGACGTATTTGATCGGCAGATTTTTTTCGGGGATGATTTCATTCCCGTGCAGGTTAGTCAGCGGAACTTCGGCGGTCGGGCAAAGATAAAGATCGTTGTTCTCGCATTTGTACGTGTCTTCCGCTAGTTTGGGCAATTGGCCGGTGCCGAACAGGCAGGCTTTGGTGTTGAGCACCGGCGGCGCTATTTCCACGTAGCCGTGCTGATTTGTGTGCACGTCAACAAAAAAATTGATCAAGGCCCTTTCCAGCCGTGCGCCGGCGCCTTTAAAGAGAATGAAACGGGACCCAGATATCTTTGCCGCCCTTTTCAAATCCAGTATATCAAGGGCGGCACCGATCTCTTCATGATCGAGAACATCGAATTCAGCAACGGGCGAGTTTTTGAGACCTCGCATGAATTTGTTGTATTCACTGCTTTGTCCATCGGGCACTGATTCATGAGGGATATTCGGTATCCATAACAGCAATTGCTCATATTCTTTCTCCACCGCCGCTAATTGTTGTTCTTCGTCCCTTATGTTCTGAGCGAGCACCTTTGCCTGGGCCATCAGTTTCTCGGCGTTCTTGCCTTGTTTTCTTAATTTACCGACATTTTCCGAGATATCATTGCGCTGTTTCTTCAACTCTTGCACGTGAGTGATTAGATTACGCCTCTTGTTGTCAATATCGATTATCCGGTCCAGATCGGTCTTGTCGCCGCGGCGAATAAGCGATCGTCTCAAGAGATCCGCATCTTCGCGCAGTATCTTTGGATTCACCATGGCGTATTATAATTTTTTCCATTGTTCAGTCAATGGCTATTGTTGACAGGATCGGCGATTTCACTACAATATGGCATGCGCTTGAAGTACGGCAAAGGCAATGTGGACATAGATCTGCCGGATAAACATATTCTGGGCGTATTGCCGGCAGAAACCGTTCCGGCAAGACCGGTGCGTGATCTGTTAAAGGCATCGGTGATGCGCCCCCATGGCAAAGGTATTTTGTCAACGGTCGTGAGGAGGAAGCGTCCCGGAGACGTTGTGATTATCGTTTCTGACCAGACGCGTACGATCGCGAACTATCCGCAAATCCTTGAATTCCTGGCCGCGGAATTGATCGACGCCGGCGTTGACGAAAAAAATATCGAGTTTCTTGTCGCCTGCGGAACTCATCAACCGCACGACCAGGCGGTTAACGAGAAGAAATACTTAGATATTGCCCGGAAGTTCAAGGTAACTTCTCATGACTGCCATGGCGAGGCGACCAGGGTCGGCAAGACTTCGACCGGACTTGAGGTGCTGATCAATAGAAGAGCCTGCCAGGCGGATTTCGCGATCGCGACCGGCAAGATCAATTTCCATTATCTGCCCGGATTTTCCGGCGGTCCCAAAGCGGTCTTGCCCGGAATCGCGGCTTATCCGACGATACGCGGCAATCACAGCAAACTAAGACGGCCGGGCGTGAGATTTGGCGGTTTGACCAATAACATAATCAGTCGGGAAATGAGCGAGGCCGCCGGTCTTTTTGGCTTGGATTATGTCGTTAACATGACCGAGAACATAAATGGCGAGACCGTCAATATTTTCTGGGGCGATCCGGATTCCGCTTTCAAGGCCGGAGTGGCTGAATTCCTTGAGCAGCGTTCGAAAATCGTGACCGAGGCGGCGGATTGCTGTATCGTAAGCGCGGGCGGATATCCGGCCGACCGCGATCTTTTCTTTGGGCATAAGGCGATCAGCAGTTGTCTCGGCATTCTGAAGCCGCGAGGCGCGATAATTTTGACCGCGCAGTGCGCGGATGGTTTTGGCGACGAGAAATTCTACCACTATCTGTATGATAATTCGCTTGACGAGTTGCTTGCTTGCCCCGAAGACAATATCCAGGTCGGCGGTCATCGCGCATTTGTGACCGCAGGTATTCTGAAACGGCACGAGATTATCGTGTATTCGGACCTTGATCAGTCGGCATTGAAACGTCTGGGTTTTAGTTCGATCTCGAACCTAAAGGAGATTCATTCGCTGCTTACCAGAAGATTCGGCGACGAATACCGCGTCTATTTCGTTCCCAACGGCAGGACGGTGTTGCCTCGTCTGGCTAGCCAGTTGACAAAGGCGCTGGTATAGATAATATAGATAATACGATCAGGAGGCATTTGATATGAACACAATGCAGACCTTAAGAAAGAACACCCGGCTGGTGCTGTTCATTGCCCTGGCGGGTTTTGCATTGTTGATTTTTTTTGAATGGGGACTCGATATAACCGGTATTCAACGGACCGAAGCGCGCGATATCGCCCGGATTAACCAGATCCCGGTTTCGGTTGAACAATACCGGCAATTCGTCCGCAACAAGGAGCGAGAACGGTCCGGTTTGACCCAGGATGATATTTGGAATCAGATGATCGAGGAAATAATGTTCAATGATCTGATCAACCGGCAGCGGATAGTCGCTACGGACGAAGAAATAATCGCGATCATCCGCAGCAATCCGCCGGCCGAGATTCTCCATCTTGATTTTCTCAAAGACGAGAGCGGAAATTTTGATTACAACAAGTATTTGCAGCTATTGCAGTCACCGCAAAACCGATCATGGCTTCTTGAATATGAAAACCGTTTGCGGCGCGAACTGCCACGCGAAAAATTGCGTTCGTTGATCAGTTCTTTCGGCTGGGTTTCACCGTTTGAAGACAGTGTGCTGATCGCCGCAATGACCAGCAAATACGATATCGCGTATCTTAGTATTCCGATATTTCGGGCTCGACCCCTGATCAACATCAGCGACGAGAGTTTGAGAAAATACTATGAGAAACACATCAAGGATTTGACCCAGCCGGAGCGTAAAGTATTGAAATACGCCTTTTTCGAGCGCCGACCTTCGCCGGCCGACACGCTCGAGGCGCTTGAATTGCTGGAAGATTTCATCGCCCGGGTCAATGAAGGCGAGGATTTTCTTGAACTGGCGCGGGAAATCTCCGATGATACGATGATCGTCTTTCAATTCGAAGACGAACTTACGCTCAAGCCCTATTTGCTTGCGGCCTACAAACATCTGAAAAACGGAGAGGTTTCGGAGATAATCATGGCGACGCGCGGATTTGAGGTCATTAAAAGGATCGAAAAAGGTCGATTCTACAAAGTGAAAGTGAATATTGACGTCTCGATGGAGACGCTCGGGAATATTTATGACCGGATATTGTCATTTAAGGAAGCCGCTGAAGAGGTCGGATTCGATTCGGCCGCGGCCGAACTTGATATGCCGGTGCGCGTTACCTATCCGATGAGCAAGGATGACATGACTTTTCCGGTGCGCGACAAAGATGGTCTGCGAGATCTTGTTGTCAAAGGCAAGATTGATCAGATCGCCGGCCCATTCGGCAGTCTGGGCGGTTACTACGTACTGGCGGTCGATTCGATCGTGCCGGCAAGAAAACCATCATATGAAGAAATCAAGTCGATGATAAATACCCGGATAGAAAGAGACGAGTTGAGGACCGCGATCAAACGCTATCTTGGCGACGTTCATAGCTTACTTATTGGCGGCCGGAAGATGGGTGACATCGCGTTAGATGATACCTTATTGATATTCCGTGAACGCCGCGATGTCACGTTGCATCAATTGCAGTCCGAATTGGGGTTGGAGGTCAGCGGTCTGCTCGCGACCCTTGAACCCGGCCAGATTTCAGGTCCATTGGTTATCGACTGGGCCGGTTATATTATCCGCTGCGAAGGTAAGACCGTACTCCCTTTTGATTCTTCGGTCGTTTATATGATGCAGATGAAGCGGCAGGGCCGATTATCCGAGATCAGTGCGAAAATCTTTACCCCGGAAAAGGTCATCGATAACCGGGACGAGTTTTTCGGATACTAACAGAGTAAATCCTGAATTCGAAATCCGAAATTCTAGACCCTGTTAGATACTGAACATTAAATTGTGCACTTAATATTGACCTTTCAAACATTCATTGTTCAGTTGATTACACGACTTTTGTAAATTCAATGAGAAGATAAGATTTGGGCGAAGCAAGGCTCATCTGAGCCACGGATATTGGCTGAGCCACCCGGCTC
>JBBIHN010000096.1:0-7487 GCA_037446995.1 Caldifarciminota bacterium
GCGCGAAATCCCTTCAAGCGGCGGCAGATCATCTAACATATCCTCAATCATCTCATCCAGATTCTTTAGCGCTATGATCTGCCCTTGGCCTGACACGGTCATAATGAAACTACGGCCAAGCACTGAAGCAAACCCCTGAGCCACCGGCGGTACTTCTCCGTTCTTTCTCCATGATCTGTATTCGAAATGACCCATCGGACCATCCTGGATGAAGCCGACGTTATCATAGGTCACCCGGATATCGTAGTCGCCTGATTCTTTCTTTTCCAGGATCTCAAATCGGTAATCGAAAATAAAAACCTGATCCATCTTCAGGGGGTTATTCTCGATTGTCTGCTCAATATGCTGTTCGAGCGTCGAGCGGCACTTGAAGACGTCGCCCGGCTGCAGACTCAGCTGAAGACTTACTTTGTCCTTCATACAGCCCGTGAACAACAGCAAACCCAACGCCAATAACAACAAACTGCTTCTCATTTGTCCTCCTCGCCGCATAGATTCTTTGCCAGCCGGCATATTGTATCCGGCCCTTTGACCTCGTAAACCGTCATCCCCAGTTTTTCCGCCGGTTCCAGATCAACCCGGTAACGGTCGCCGACCATTATGCAATCCGACGCCCGAACATTCAGCGCCGCGCACGCTTTTCGGATAAATTCCGGATCCGGCTTAAGTAGCCTGAACGTGTTGTAGGTAAAAAGCCGAACGAACAACGAACGGATCCCGATCGCTTCCAGCATCCGCTCGCATTGCGTTTGATTATTGTTGGTGATCACCGCCAATCGATAATGTTTTTTCAGATCAACCAGACATCTATACAGAGCCACATCCGCGGTCAGATAGTCGCGCGGATCAAAGTAATCGATGTTCGTCTCATGCCATATTTCTACGGGTATGCCCAATGATAGCAGGGTTATCGTATACGGAACCTTTGTCTCTTGTTCGCAGCTCAGTTGGTCTCGCCGTGCCTCAACGACATTACCCGCCTCCTGGACCGGGCACGCCTTGAACCGGGCATAAGTTTGGTACGCGGCTTCGGCAAATTTCTCGGCAATGATTGAGCTACGGTATAGCGTGCCGTCAAGATCGAAGAAAATCGCTGGTTCAGGCATCGGACAATGCTATCGTCAGTTAATTACCACTTCGTTTGATCAACCTTTCCCAGATATAGTCGACTTCGGCCTGGTACTCTTTGATCGGCACATCATCGCGCCATTTGAACAAATGCCCGAATCTTCCTTGAAGATTCAGGAATTCGGTTATCGGCTTTTTCTCTTTCGGCTTGACCGTAACACGGTATTGGCCGTTTTCGTACTCGTACAACGGCCAAATGCAGGTCTCAATCGCGAGTTTCGAAATCTTCACTGTCTTTTCCGGAGCATAAGCCCAACCCAAACGGCAGGGCGTATAAATGTTCAAGAACGCCGGGCCATTGCTGTCCAGGGCTTTTCTGACCTTGGTAACAAGATCGCTCCAATAACCGAGCGTTGCCTGAGCCGCATAAGCCGGTTCATGCGCGATAACTATTTCGGTGAGATTCTTCCTTAACTGCATTTTCCCGGGTATCTTCTCGCCGGCCGGAGATGTCGTTGTATGGGCGCCGCGCGGCGTTGCCGACGATCTCTGGATGCCGGTATTCATGTAGGCTTCATTGTTATAGCACACATAAAGCACACGATGACGCCGCTCGATCATGCCGGACAAAGCCTGCAAGCCGATATCATACGTGCCGCCGTCGCCGCCAAAAGCGATGAAACGAAGGTCTTCCTTGATCTTACCCTTCTTTTTCAATGCCCGGTACGCCGCCTCGACGCCGGACATGGTCGCCGCGACATTCTCGAACGCATTATGTATATAGGGTACTTCCCATGCCGAGTAAGGATATATCGTGGAAACAACCTCGAGGCATCCGGTAGCGGCGCCGACCACAACCGGATTCTGGGCCGCCAACAAAACCTGGCGGGCAACGATCGTCGCCCCGCAGCCGGCGCAGGCACGATGGCCGCCGGCGAATTTCTCTTTCTGCCTGGATAATTCCTTCAATGTTGCCATGATTACTCCCTTACTCCATAGTAAACAATATCCCTATCTACCTTGTTGGATTTACCGATCGAGATCAACTCGTCGAATATTGACTCGATATCTTCAATGCTGATATCCCGTCCGCCGAGTCCATAAACATAATTCTTCAGCAACGGCTGCTTGCCCGAACCATACAATATTGAACGCAGATCATTATACAGATGACCGCCCCTGGTCGACAAAGTATCGGCGCGATCGAGGACCCCGACGACCTTTGCCCTGGCAACGGCCTTCAGCATATGCGCGGCCGGAAAAGGCCGATAAACGCGAGCTCTCACCAGGCCGACTTTCTTGCCCTTGGCGCGCATTCGATCCACGGCCACTTTGCCCGTGCCGCCGGTCGATCCCATAGCCAGGACCAGGATATCGGCGTCCTCGGTCTCATATTCATCAACGACCGGATAATATCGTCCGAATCGTTCGCCGAATTCCTTATGGACGCTTTCGATTATCGGCAGTACCGTATCCATGGCTTCGATCTGCGAGCGCTTATGTTCATAGAAATAATCCTGCAGATCAAGCGGACCATAGGTCAGGGGGTTATCGACATCGAGCAGCGAATTCGCAACCTTTCTTTCGCCCAGAAACCCGGGAACCGCATCGTCATCGAGCAATTCGATGCGTTCCATGCCGTGACTGAGAATGAAACCGTCGGTTGTCACCAATGCCGGCACCAAGGCCCTCTCCGCGATCTTGACCGCGATGATCGAAGTATCATAGGCTTCCTGAGTGTTCTCGGTGAAGATCTGAAGCCAACCGCTGTCCCGGGATGCCAGCGAATCAGAATGATCGCAATGGATATTTATCGGACTCGACAAAGCCCGGTTGACAAAACATATCACGATCGGCAATCGTAAACCCGAAGCGATAAAAAGTATTTCGTGCATCAGGGCAAGCCCCTGGGACGAGGTCGAGGTCATGACGCGCGCGCCGGCCGCGGACGCTCCAACGCAGGCGCTGATCGCCGAATGTTCGCTTTCCGCCGGTACAAACTCGGTAGTCACCTTGCCGTCATGGACAAAGGTGGAAAAAAGCTGCACAACTTCGGTCGCCGGGGTGATCGGATAGGCGGCAACCACGTCGGGATTGATCTGGCGCATTGCTTCGGCCATTGCTTCGTTACCAGTTCGCGCAACTATCATTTTTCCTCCCTTACCATTTTTATCGCTTTCACCTTAGGGGGGCATTCTTCGGCGCATATCCCGCAGCCTTTGCAGTAACGATAGTCGATTCCGCTCACCTTGCCGTCCTTGATGAGAATCGCCGAATCCGGGCAGTATATCCAGCAGATCATGCAATTGGTGCATTTATCTTCATCCCAGATTGGTTTATCGCTGCGCCAGTCACCGGTCTCAAAAATCTTGGACGAACCGGCCTCCAGGGTCAAGCCCAGCGGAAGCTCCTGCCATTTCTTCAATTGTCTCCTCATGCCTTTACCTCCTCATAGGCTCTCGTGATCGCCTGGATGTTCCCTTCGACAACATCAGGGTTGTTAGGGAATTTGTGCTCCAGGCGGCTCTTCACCGACTCGATCATTGGCTTGAATTCAAGCAGCCCGGAAACCTTTATCAGTGCGCCGAGCATCGGGGTGTTCGGCAGGTCGCGTTTAAGAATATCCTTGGCGATTTTGCTTGCGTCGACGACATACACCTGTTGAGTGTTTAACTTCAGCTGTTTTTTGATGTCGCCCGCGCTTTTTTGCGTATTAACCAGGACAATGCCGTCATCGGGCAGTCCGTCGGTTACATCCACTGTTTCCATTAGCGTTGGATCAAGTACGACAACGATCTTGGGATTTTTTATCCCGCAGTGCTGAAGTATTGGTGCATCGGCAATGCGGTTAAAGGCAAAAACCGGCGCCCCCATTCTTTCCGGTCCGTATTCGGGAAATGCCTGTATGTATTTTCCGGTTTCCACGGCCGCGTCGGCGAACAACAGGGCCGCGGTCTTGGCTCCCTGACCGCCTCGGCCATGCCACCGGATCTCAAGTAACGCCATACTCTTACTCCTTTCTCAGCCCGCTGGGATGCTCATCCGCAGTGGTACGATTTGGGATTAAATGAATAAATTCCTATAATATCATTTCAACTCTTCTATTATACACAACAAATCCGGAAAGTCAATTGAAATTCGATTCAATGTGGGAGAGCCATCCCGGCTCGATTATTTATTTCATTGTTTACTGTTAACTGTTTTCAGTATATAATATCCCATGCAGACTGTTACGCGCATCCAGACGCTCCAGCGCCGGCTTCAGAATGCCCGGGATCAGGACAGAAGAATCGGCCTGGTTCCAACCATGGGCTTTTTGCACGAAGGGCATCTGTCTTTGGTGCGCCTTGCCCGCCGGCATTCTGACTGTGTCGTCGTATCGATTTTCGTCAATCCGGCTCAATTCGGGCATAATGAAGACCTCACCCGATATCCGCGGGACTTGAAACGCGATTGTTCGCTATTGCGCAAGGAGCATGTCGATTTGATCTTCAGCCCCGGCGTGCAAGAAATATATCCGGACGGTTTACGCACTTTCGTCGAAGTGGCCGGTTTGAGCAAACTATTATGCGGCGTGTCCCGGCCCGATCATTTCCGCGGCGTAGCGACCATTGTCCTCAAACTATTCAACATCGTTGAACCGGATATCGCGGTATTCGGCCAAAAAGACTATCAGCAACTGCTGATCATCAGGAGAATGGTGCGCGATCTGAATCTAAAGTTACGAATCATCGCTGGCAAGACGGTCCGGGAGCCGGACGGCCTGGCCATGAGCTCGCGCAACATGTATTTGAACGCACGCCAACGCAAGCAAGCCGCCGTGATCTACCGGTCATTGAAATGGATCAAAAAAAATCACCGGGATTTCCGTACCGCTGCTCGGGCCCTGGCGCCGGCCCGGAACATGATCATCCGCGCCGGCGGCCGCGTCGATTATCTTGAAGCCGTAAATCCGGATACGCTTATGCCGGCGAGAAAAATCAAGCGCCGCACCTGCGTACTGGCCGCGGTCTATTTCGGCAAAACGCGCCTGATCGATAATATCACGATATAGACGCAACCTTGACTTGTCCTCCATTTGCAATATAATCCGGCGTGGCGGTAAAAGAGAAGAAAATCATAATCGTCGAATCGCCGACCAAGAGCCGGACGATCAAGAAATTTCTTGGATCGGACTATAATGTGCTCTCTTCACGCGGGCATATCAAGGATTTGCCCAAATCCAAGCTCGGCGTCGACGTTGATCACGATTTTCACCCGACCTATATCAAGATTCGAGGCAAAGCCAAGATAATTCAGTCGATGAAGAAGGCGTGCGCTAACGCGCGGATGATATACCTTGCGCCGGACCCGGACCGGGAAGGCGAAGCCATTGCCCAGCATCTTGCCGAGGAGTTGAGTTCAAACGGCAACAATGTCAAGCGCGCTTTGTTCTATGAAATAACGCCGGAACACGTACGCGCCGCGCTCAAGAGTCCGACCGACATCAATGTCAATCTGGTCAATGCCCATAAGGCGCGCCGGGTGCTCGACCGCCTGGTCGGATACTATACGAGTCCGATACTCTGGGCGGTCATCAAGCGGGGACTTTCAGCCGGCCGGGTGCAAAGTGTCGCTTTGAGACTCATCTGTGAACGGGAAAACGAAATCGCGGCCTTTGTCTCGACGCCTTACTGGACCGCCGAAGCGGAATTTATGACCGCGCAGGAAAATAATTTCAAAGCCAGCCTCTGGCAAATCGACAAGACCAATCGCCGGATCAACAGCGAGCCGGAACTCGATCGTATCAAAAAGATGCTGGTCAAAGGAACCGAGTTCACCGTATCTTCGTTCAAAGTCAACAATCCCCAGCGCACCCCGCCCCCGCCGTTCATAACCTCCACCCTGCAGCAGGAAGCGTCCAAACGATTCCGCTTTTCCGCCAAGAAGACCATGGTCATCGCCCAGCAGCTTTATGAAGGCGTCGATCTGCCCCAGGGCAGTATCGGATTGATCTCGTATATGAGAACCGATTCGGTCCGGGTAAACGAAGGCACGGTGCAGCGGCTGCGCGAACAGGTCATGGGCAAATTCGGCCGTGAATATCTCGCGCCGAATATGCGCTTTTTCAAAAATCGGAAACTTGTCCAGGGCGGCCATGAAGCGATTCATCCGACCAAGATCGAAATCGAACCGGACTCGGTCAAACAATCTTTGACCGCCGATCAATACCGGATATATAAGTTGATCTACGATCGTTTTGTCGCGTCCCAGATGGCGAACGCGAAATATCGGCAAAAAGAGGCGATTCTGACCCTCCAGAACATAGATTTCCGAAGCGAAGAGACCAAACCGGTATTCCTCGGCTACCAGATCCTCAGCGGCGACGTGATCGAACGCGGTCAGGTGCCGGATCTGACCGTCGGCGAGATCGTAACCTTGAGCGACATCGAATTCATTGAGAAGAAGACCGAACCATCGCCGCGATATACTGAAGCCAGTTTGATCAAAAAAATGGAAGAGAACGGCGTCGGCCGGCCTTCCACTTATGCCCATATTGTCGACACATTGTTCAACCGCTACTATATTAAGAAGACCGAAAACAAAATAAACGCCACTGAATTGGGTATGCAGGTATATAACATCTTGATACCCCGGTTTGAAGATATTTTCGAAGTTTCGTTCACCGCCGAAATGGAAAAGGATCTTGACCGTATTGAAACCGGGAAGATCTCCTGGACCGACGTTCTTCACCGATTCTATAAGCCTTTCATTATCAAACTCAATACGGCAAGAGATGAGGTGAAAGAAATTAAATCCCGGATCACCGAGACGGTTGATAAACAGTGCCCGAATTGCCAGCGTCCGCTGGTCGTAAAATGGGGTAGATTCGGTAAATTTCTCGCCTGTTCCGGTTTTCCCGAGTGCAAGTATTCGGAGAATCTGGAAGTCGAAAAGACCGGCAAGAAATGCCCGAATTGCGGACGCGATATTATCGTACGCCACGGCCGCTTCGGCAAGTTCCTCGCCTGTTCAGGTTATCCGGACTGCAAGCACACCGAAAACATGGTCCATGATGTGCCTTGTCCGCGCTGCGGCGCCGAGATCTCGACCATCAGCACCAAGCGGGGTCGTTTGTACAAGTGCAAGCAATGCGATCTGGTTAGTTTCTACCCGCCGGTCCATGGCCAATGTCCGAAATGCGGCAAAGGCGTAGTTCTCAAGAAAAATGAACGACTCTGCCCGGATTGTGATAACGCGGTTAAAAAATTCAGAAAAAAAAGGACCGACAGCCTTGCCGAATGAAAATTTTTCTCACCTTGAGAATAGTTGTTTATCATTCAGAAAACAAGCGGTTAGGTCCGTTTTGAGGATTATTAGCCGCTAGTGTGCTGTCTCTAGCAGATCTTTACATTTGGAAATTTTTTTCATATGGTAAA
>JBBIHN010000097.1:0-7448 GCA_037446995.1 Caldifarciminota bacterium
TTCACATGCGGCTTGGTCCGCGAAAACTTTTGCTTGGCCATATGATTCCTCCTTGATCAAGCATTATCTACTGAATTCGAACAAAATCATCAAAACCCGTTTTTATTGCCCACAAATACCGAGCCTGGAGCGGGAATCGAACCCGCGACCTCTTCCTTACCAAGGAAGTGCTCTGCCGACTGAGCTATCCAGGCACAAAAATGTGGGAGATTCAATGCCTGAGATACATTGGCTTTTTAGAATACAAACAATAAATATATGCAAAATTGAAAGTTTGTCAATAGTGGAAATCGCTGACTTGATTTCTACTGAATTATATATAGAATATTGCATGATCCAGAGCACGATCGCCGAAAAGTACCGCCGGCTGGTTCCTGCTGCTTTCATGTTAATACTGATCGGTTGTACTCACTACATAGACTATAAGCCGGATCCGGTCAAGGATATCGATCAATGGGTGGAGAACTTCGCTAACCAGCGGTCTTTTGTTTATCATTATGAGGTGAGAACAACATCGGTCTATACCGAAGCTCAGGGCGTGTGCCTGATCGGCATTGGCGAGCATGTTACCGGCGTCTGGCGCGCTGATGAACAGGAAACTAAGTTTGAATACTATGGGTTGTACGATCATGAATATGAAAAACAGAACGGCCACTGGGCCGACGCGGTCCGCGGCGAACAAACGGATATCCTGACTCAGATCGAAAGAATTCTCGAGTTCGACGAATTTGAATATCTGCCCGAGGATGAAAAATACACATACTGTTTCAAAACCAACGCTGCGTTCTTATCGCCGATGCGCCGCAAGGAGATGATCGGCAGAATGAAGTTCTCTTCCCGGGATTACCGGCCGACCGAGATCTGGACCGGCCTTCCGGATTCGTCCGTCTACTGGACCGTCAGGATAAGCGGATACAATCGACGGCACGAGATCCAGCCGCCGATTTTGAAATGGCGGAAACACACGGTCGAGCTTGCCGGGCACAGTCGTGCGCTGAAAAAGAGACTCGCCCGGATCGGGATTCCGCACCGCGTGAAGACCGTCGGCAAAGAAGTCGAGATCGAGATCCCCGACTACATCAGTTCCGATGAGCTGCAACGCTGCCTTGCCCGGGTTGATATCACCGTGTCCGGGATAGTCGACGCGCGCGTCGCCGAGCGGGCGGTCGAGATTGGCGATAATAAAGCGCCGGTTTACGTCGGCGAGCGGATTTTCAGTGGACGCGATGTCCAGGGCGGTCGGACGGGTTTTGACGGCATCGGTCGTCCATTTCTGGAACTGTCGCTGAGAAAACCGTATGACATCCCGGCGCGCCTGTTGGTTGAGATAAGCGATGATATGCCTCAAATCGTGAATGTTGACAAGGCGGGCAAAATGCGTAAGATCAGATTGTATATTGATAAGACATTTCATGATATGCGGATACTCAGGGCCCAGCTTTTACAACCTTTGCCGGATGTTGATCTCGGTTTTTGAACGGGGAGATTCTTGATAAATCTGATTTTGCTCGTGTATTTTCTGCTTTTGCTGATACTGTTTGTATATTCTCTGCATTCATATTTACTGATCTACTATTATTTCAAATTCCGCCGGCGACATACCGAACGAAGGCGCAGAGATCCGGATGCCCGGCCGACCGTGACCGTGCAATTACCGATCTATAACGAAAAATTCGTTATCCGCCGTCTGGTGCACAGCGCCGTCAATCTTGATTATCCGAAATCAAAACTCGAAATACAGGTAATCGACGATTCGGATGATGAAACGACGATGATCGTCGATGAACTCGTTCGCTTTTATCGGCGGCAGCATTTTGACATCAAACATATTCGGCGCGGTTCAAGAAGGGGGTATAAGGCGGGAGCGCTTCAGTACGCGATGAATCTCGCCCGAGGCGATTATCTGGCGATCTTCGACGCCGACTTCATCGTCCCGTCCGATTTCTTGAAAGAGCTGATCGGCGAGTTCGGCGACGCTCACGTTGGCGGCGTACAAGCCCGCTGGGGACACGTGAACGACCATTTTTCAGTTCTGACCCGCGCCCAGGCGATCAGTCTGGACAATCATTTCGTAATGGAACAGGATTTGCGAGGCGAAGCCAATTTCTTCATCAATTTCAACGGAACCTGCGGCATATGGGCAAAAAAAGCGATTCTTGATGCCGGCGGATGGCATACCGATACCCTGGCCGAAGACCTTGATCTTTCTTACCGCGTGCAGTTGAAAGGCTGGTCGATCAAGTTTCGCGGCGACGTTGTCGTTCTGGGAGAATTACCGGACAATGCCAATAGTTATCGGATCCAGCAAAACCGCTGGGCTAAAGGCACAATTCAGGTTGCCCGCAAGCTGTTGCGGCAGGTTTTGAAGTCCAAGCTGGACTGGCTGGCGAAATACGAGGCGGTTGTGCACATGACCTGCCATGTTAATTTCGCCGCGATGCTGGGTTTGGCATTGTTAACTTTGCCGGTCGTATATTTCAAAGTCCAGGGTCATGTATCGATGGACTATTACAACGTCATCTCGTTTTTTGCGGTCGGCGTGTTCGGCTATCCATTCCTGTATTATCTCTCACAGCGCCGGACATACTCCGCTTACTGGCGCCGGATTCCTTATATAATGGGCGTTGTTGCCTATAGCATGGGATTATCATTGTCGAATACCAAGGCCTTGATCGAGGGTTGGTTCAATCAACGCATGGTTTTTTTTCGTACCCCCAAATCCGGGGGTTCCAGGAACAAATATCGGGTTGACCGTAGATCGATCATACCGATCCTGGAGACTTTGCTGGGTTTTTATAATCTCATAGGGTTGGTCTATGTGGTCGTAAATATGCAGATCATTCTTATCCCTTTTCTATCGCTATATTCGTATGGTTTCATAAGCCTGGGGCTTTCATCCCTGCGACAGGGTATGCTCACTTATGAACCACAGGAGGTTTTATGCTCAAGAGAGAACTCTTAGATATTCTGGTTTGCCCCAAATGCAAAGGCGAACTTGAGTATCGGGCAGAAGAATCGGAACTTGTATGTCATTGCTGTGACCTAGCTTTTCCGGTTAAGGACGACATCCCGGTAATGTTGATCGAAGAGGCGAGGAGAATAAAATGATACAATTGATGCTTGCGCTGGCAGTTTGTGGTACAATGCGGGTTAACGAACTGGGATCGAACGGTCTTGAATTCACGTTGGTGATCGATGCCCGGAACATGGAAACACTGGATTTGCCGGGCGCGATGTGGCCGTCCGAAGAGGGCGAACCAAATCTGCCCGGTTTTCTGTACAAGATCGGCATACCGCAAGGCGGTGATGTTGAAGTTCAGATCATGGAAAATGATGAAATACTGATAGCGGGTTATTCGGTTGAACCGGTGCGTTATGTCGGCATTGCCGAATCCGGTCCAGAACCTGTTGACCGGTCGATAGCAAAATATCAAGAGGATGTTTTTTACCCCGGCAGATTGTACGAGATCAGCAAACCGGCAATTTATCGCGATCTTTACACGGTGGATCTCAGGATAAATCCGGTTCAGTACAACCCGGTCAGTCGTCAGCTCAAGATCAGCCGGCGTCTGAAGATCCGGTTGAAATATCAAGGCGTTGCCAGGACCAGATCAAACTATGATCGTTCCTATGATGCTGTGTACCGAGGCACGGTCATCAATTTTGACCAGTGCAAGCACTGGCGCCGGGATCCGGCGCCGACGATCCTGAACAGTCCTTTTTTGAGCGGCCGATGGTACAAGATCGAAATCAGCGCCGAAGGATTATACCGGATCGGCCATGATGAACTGCGGGCGGTGAACATCGACCCGTCGCAATTCGACCCGCGGACAATGAAGATCTTCACCGCGGCTTTTGATCTTCTGCCGCGCGATGTCGCGAGTATTTCCCCGGATTCGATGGTTGAGGTTCGGGTCCATGTCGAAGGCGAAAATGACGGTAGTTTTGACCGCAATGACCGGTTGTATTTTTACGGTTATCCAGCAAGCCGTTTTACCGTGGATACGGCAATCGGCTGGTATGAAAACGGTTACACCCGCAACAATGTGTACTGGTTCACTTTCGGCGGCGACAATGGCCGGCGCATGACATCGGTGAATGCCGCTTATAACGGCAGTTCACCGGCGACCACTGTGATCGATGTTATCCATTATGAAGAGGATATTGGCAATCCGACCCGCTCGGGTACCAACTGGTACTGGAAGGATATTTCGCCGGGTCGGGGAAATTCGGGCAGCTGTTTGATTAACTTGCGGCACCCGCGCGCTCAGGGCAATGCCGAGTTGAAATCGGTTTTCTTCACCTTGAATACGGATACGTGGATATATCGGATATCGATCGGCGGCGCGGTCGCTTTCCACGATACCTTGGATCTGCCGGTACGGGACCGATTGCCCGGTCATCTGCTGACCGGAACCGCCGCGCTGAACGGCGATTCTTCGATCTACGAATTTTCGATCACGAGGCCGGCCGGCACCGGTTCCGAGCTTACCGCCTATTTCAACGCTTTGACTCTCAGGTACCAGCGCCGCGCCGATCTGAGCAGTCCGTTTCACGCAATTTACCAAGGACCGACCGAATACACGGTACGTTGCACGAATGGCGGCAATAATGCATTCGTTATCGATATCACCGACCCCCGGCAGCCGAAGAGGCTCGTCAACTACGCGATCGAAGGCGAATATCTAACCTTGAGCAGTCACGCGGATTCACTGCAATTGCTCTATTTCTGCCGGGCCGATCAAGCGCAAAATGCGGTATTACAGACGGCATACCCCGGCAAACTCAAACGACCCGACGCGGGTGCCGAGTATCTGATCATCACTCATGAGGATTTCTTCAATGCTTTGCCGGCGCTTATCGATCATCGGCGCCGGGACTATTCGGTCAAGGTGGTCAGGGTCGGCGATATTTACAATGATTTTGCTTTCGGCAAATACGATCCCCTGGCGATAAAGCATTTTCTGTATTACACGCTCGACAACTGGGCGACCGTGCCGAAATATATTCTGCTGGTCGGCGATGCGACTTATGATTTCAAAAACAACCTGAATAAGGACCGGCCGCCTAACTACATACCGATGTATGAATGGGGAAGCGTGCTCAGCGGAAACCCCGGCATTCCGCCGAATCCGATATATGAAGGCGAGCACGTGAATTTTGGCGGCGGCGCATCAATGATTCTGGGACGGATCACGGTGCGCACCAAGCAGGAAGTACGCGACTTTATCGACAAATTGCTGGCCTATGAAACAGGTCAGATCGACGGTCTATGGAATAAAAGAATCCTTGCCGCCGGCGACGATGAATACTCGAATTCCTATACGTGGGAGTGGCGCTGGGCGCCGCATTGTCTTCAATGCGAAAGCACTTTCGACCGTGTGCCAGATTCATTATATGATTTTGCCAGGGTCTATATGGTGAGTTATCCGCCCTTCCATTATCCGGCATCCAAACCCAATGCCCAGCGGGCGTTTATCAAAGAACTCAACCGCGGTTTTTATGCCGGCGTTTATTACGGGCACGGTAATACTTTTCAACTTGCCGACGAAGGACTGTTTTTCGATACCAATATCCCTCAGATCAAGAACGGCCGTCGTTTCTTCTTCTATTATTTCGGGTCATGCACGGTCGGCCGCTTCAATGATTCGGATTATGAATGCATTGGCGAGCAACTTGTCAGGGTGAGGGAGGGCGCGATCGGCACCATGGCGACAACCGCCGGATCGAGTCCCTGGCCGAATAAAGCAATCGGCGATACGTTGTTCAGTATGCTTACCAGAACCGATTTGACAATGGGCGAATGTTTCAATATTGCGCGTCGGGGTGAATATCTGCTCATCGGCGACCCGGCGACAAAAATGCGCCGGATCATCGACTATCACGCGGTGGATGCGTTGCCCGATTCATTGCGGCCCCTGGAAAAGCTCACCGTGATCGATAACAGCAATGTTTATTATCTGCGTTCCCTGGTCCGGGACACCACGCATATCCAGCGGTTCGACGAAAGCACGATCGACCGCATCAGCGGCCATGTTTACCGTAGGATTCAGATCGATGATTCGGTTGGGTATGCGCCTTTTAGCTACCCGATCGAAGGCAAGGAATTCTATAAAGGGTGGTGGGACGATACGGCAGTCATTATTATCCCCGCGATCGTGACCGATCATCGGCCGGTAGCGAGCTTGAGTAGTCTGAGCGCCCGCAGCAGCGGCGAAATGGATTCGATAAGAGTCTATGGCAGCGCATTGCCGACTACCGATGAGACCGGACCGGAAATCGAGTTTTTTAACGGCGCAGCAAAACTGAAGAACGACGATTGGGTCGAGGCGAATTTTGTTCTGACGGGCAAAGTCAGCGATGGAAGCGGCGTTAATCTTATGCATTCGGTCAACGACATTCGAGGATTTTATCTTCACATCAACAATCAAACCGCATCCAAGATCGATCTCCGGGATTACTTTGCCTATGATCGTAACAGCTTTACCAACGGCGAGTTCAACGTACCGGTTCATCTTAACAAAAGCGCGAACACGATCGTCATCAATGTCGTTGATAACTATTACAACCAAACCGTCGATACGATCCGGCTCAATGCCGAGCAGTTCAACCGAATCCGGATCGAAAATCTTCTGGTCTATCCAAATCCGTTGCGCGGCAAAGGAACGGTTTATTTCACTTTCAGTTTAACTAATCGCGGTACCGTGAACATCAAAATCTACACGATCGCCGGTCGCTTGATTAAAACCATCGATAATATCAGCGGTAATCCCGGTTACAATCAAGTTCCCTGGGACGGGCTTGACGAGTATTTCGACGAGATCAGTAACGGTGTGTATCTGGTCAAAGTAAAGGCCGAGAATACCGGCAGCCGGGACGAAATCACGGAGAAGTTCATAATCGCGAGATGACGGTAGTCGATTACCGACTACCGATGTCCGAACACGATTTTTTCCCTGGTTCTTAGTTCATAGTTCTCGGTTCTGCCAGCCATTTAGGTTGTTGGCTTCAACCCCCTGGTGTTCTCCTCGATCGCCAGTATCACCAGTATCATCTCCGCGCCGGCCAGAAAGGTAATGAACGAGATTGCGCCGGCGATCAGGACATAAAAAGCCATGAACACGCCCCACATCGGACCTATCATGTTGAAATGTGACCCGTATTGCCTGCCGAATTGCGAGAGTGCCGCGCCGCCGACCAGCATGCCGAAAAAGCCGACGATCGTGAACACCGCGATGATCCAGGCTATGATCTTGAAGATCACGGATATTGTCCTTAAGGCAGTAAACTTCCTTTCCATGTAGCCTCCTGATTGTGTAGAATTCTATATGCGGATCATAGAAAGTCAATAACGAGGAGGATATAAAACAATGTGATTTTTACTTGACTGTGTTTAATTACACGACTTTTGCGTTTTTTAAAGAAGATAAGATTTGGGCTCATTGGCT
>JBBIHN010000098.1:0-3412 GCA_037446995.1 Caldifarciminota bacterium
ATACAAAAAAACATACTATTGTCAATAGGCAAAACTACTGAATCCTCTCCGCTTTTTGTAAAGCACTGTCAGTATTGTTCTTCTATGGCATCATAACTCTTGTCATTGCGAGCGAATCCGCCATACTGACACCCCTCTCTCTTTGCTAAAGGGAGAGGATAAAGGTGATGGATTAGCGTTTTTCGTATTAAAAGATGAGATTGCTTCGTCACTCTGTTCCTCCCCGCTGCTATGCACTACGGGGCAAACGCAATGACCGATTGAAAGTTCCAAAAAAGTGGAGAGGAGTCAGATTTCATAGCCATTGACAATTCTTGAACGCATTGTATAATTCACCAGTGGGCAAACAACCAACAAGGGGCTAGTATGCTTAAGTCTTTATTAATTGTTTCCGCAATAATAAGTGTCTTGGCGCACGGCAGCGGCATCGATTACAGTTTCAAATTCTCGGCCGATGATCTCATTATCGCCAAGACCGATGGTTACGACTGTATTTTGTCAACCGAAGGTTTCTCAACCACGGAAAAAGGTAAACCGATATTACCGGTAATCGTGAAATACTTTTTGCTGCCTCCAACCGCCGAGATCACTGATGTCGAGATCGTGTCACAACGATCCGAGATCCTGCCCGGAATTTATTTGCCTCATCCGGCGCAAGCGGCAAGACCGTTGTCACAGCAGAAAGAAATTCCTTTCATCCCTCCGGATCCGGCCGTGTATGAATCCTCCACCCCGTATCCCGGGACCATTGTTGATTATGTTCCCGCCGGCTGTCTCGCCGGCCATCGCATTGCCGGAGTGATAATCAACCCGGTACAATATTTACCGGAAACACGACAGATAAGAGTCTATACCGAGATTAACCTGAAAATTCTGTATGAAGAGAACCGACACGAGTTGATCAGCCTTTCGGCTTCGCAGATCGAATTGTTCGGCCGGGAAGTGAGCGGATTAGTCGCCAATCCCGAAGCGGTGAACCGCTGGGCGCCGTCTACCAGGCAATTACGTGATGGTGAGATCGACTACGTGATAATAACCAGTTCAACGCTTGCCGCCAACTGGGGTGCATTCAAGAACTGGAAAACAAAAAAAGGAATCAATACCGTTGTCGTGCGGACCGACTCGATTTACTCGGCCTATACCGGCCGTGACAATCAGGAGAAAATCAGGAACTTCATCAAGGACTGGTGGCAGAACAAAGGACTTAAATATGTTCTGCTCGGCGGCGACGACATGATCGTCCCCGACCGTAAGACAAGATTGGTGATCGAAGACAGTTCGATCACCGGCAATATACCGACCGACATGTATTACGCGGATCTGCAATGGTCATGGGATGGCAATAACAATAACTATTTCGGCGAGATGCAGGACACGGTCGATCTTTTCCATGATCTGTACGTTGGACGCGCGCCGATTGATAATGCGATCAATATTAATACATTCACGCACAAAGATACAATGTTTGAAAAGCACCCGGATACCACCTATCTAAAAAAATTGCTGCTGCCTTCGCAAATGCTTTTTGACCCTTATCACGGCGAGGTGATCAATAACATAATCGCGAGCTATTATCCGACCAACTGGGTGAAGGCCAAACTCAAGGACCCGTCGTCAACCGCAACCCGGGATTCGCTCAATCGAGGCTATCAATTATGCCATGTATCGGCGCACGGCAGTTCGTCCAGCCTCGGGGTTCTCACAATGTCTCAAATATCGACTTTGACTAACGGCATCAAATATGACATTATGAACGGTATCAACTGCGACGTCGGCAGTTTTGACAACAAAGACTGCATCGCCGAAAGTTTGGTGAACTACCCGAACGGCGGCTGCGTCGCGACGCTGATGAATTCGCGTTACGGACTTGGTTACCCGCCGGCACTCGGGCCATCCGAGATTCTTGACCTGGCAATATTCAAGGCGCTGATCGTATCTTCAATTCACGAACTCGGCGCCATGCACGCCCGGGCGAAAAATGACTGCCGGTCAATGGCAATGTCGCAGGCGCCGACCCGCTGGTGCGTCTATGAGAATACGCTCTTTGGCGATCCGGCGCTGCCTCTGTATACCCAGAAACCGGTTGCCTTGACCGTTACTCATGCCACCAGTATTCAAGCCGGACCCCAGGTATTCAGGGTAACGGTTAACGCCTCGGGAAACCCGCTCAAGAACGCGTTGGTCTGCGTCATGAAAGGAACCGAAGTATATTCGGCAGGCAGAACTAATTCTCAAGGCTGGCTTGATCTTTTCGTCAATCCATCGACCGGATCAATGTCGATCACGGTAACCGCGCCCAATTGCCGACCATATGAAGGTGCCTGTTCGGTGAGCGGCTCGTCATCCAACCCCTGTATCACTTTTCGATCCTGCGTGATCAACGATGCTTCGGGCAACAATAATCGTCATCTTGATCCGGGCGAGACCGCCGATCTCAGCGTTTGGTTGCTCAATCGCGGCAGCGCGGCGGCGACCGGCGTCATTGGCAGGCTGAGAACCACGAGCAGTTACATCACCTTTATCGATTCACTGGCGAACTATGGGAATATCGGCGCCGGGGATTCGGCGTCCGGCGACAATTTCCGGATTCAAGTGGCCGGATCAACGCCCCAAGGTACCAAAGTCGAATTTATTGTCTACACTCAATCGAACGAAGGAACTTGGGAACCGTTTTTCGCCGAGATCGTGGGCGTCGTTCCCCAACCCCGGCCCGTATGGGCGGATCATGACACCGGCAGCTGCGTGCTTTCGGTCACTTCTTACGGAGCATTCGGCGCAACCTATCCTTACGGCGAAGGCAGCGGCTTCAAGTATTCGAAACTGGCTTCATACGGATGCCTGTATTACGGAAGTATGGTTTGCGGCAATGCTCCAAATTACATCGTCGACCGTTTCTACGGGCAGCCCGCCTCGGGTATTAATCAGGATTTCAAGATCATCGACACGCTCACGCCGATAATACCGCCGATCGAAGCCGACGAAGAATATATTGCGTTTTACAGCGATTCCGGTCATGCGTCGCCGAAAGGGTTGAAGGTAAGACAATGGAGCTTCATGCTCGCCCGCCCCGGCTATGATGATTTTGTCATTGTCTGCTTTGATTACTACAATGAAGGCACGGCGGCGATCAACAATTTCTATTCGGGTATGATGTTCGATTTTGACGTCAATAATAACCGAAACAATATCGTCCGCACCAGTGCCGCGCGGCGTTTTACTTATATGCTGAGGTCAACTTCTTCGCAGCGACCAACGGTCGGCATTCGGCTCCTCGAGCCGCCCGTTGCCGCCAATCTCACCGCAATCGATCACGCCCTGTATGTCGAACCGGGAGCGATGATGACCGAAGCGGTAAAAGACAGCCTGCTCAAAGGTTTGATCAGCATGCCGAATTCGAATCGCACCTACAACT
>JBBIHN010000098.1:3422-7388 GCA_037446995.1 Caldifarciminota bacterium
GTCGATATGCGTGTCCGCCGGGCCTTTCAATATTCCGGTCGGCGGCGCGGCGCGCGCGGTTTACGCGATTGTCGGCGGCAATGATACGACGATCGCCAAAGCGCACTCGGACAGCGCTCAGTCGTGGTGGAATCACAATATCCGCGTCGAAGAACTGCTCTCGCCGGCTTTGCCCGGTCGATCGGCGTTCAACATCATACCCAACCCGGCGGCGCGAGAGCTTAATATTCACTATGACATCGGCCGAGCGCCGAGCGCGGTCATTGATCTTTATGATGCGGCGGGACGGTTAATCAGCACACTATATGAAGGTGGTCTGCACGGTAAAGGCGTACTCCACTTACCGCCGGGAGATATTACCAACGGAATATACTTCCTGAAAATAGCAGTCGCACCGGAGACGATCATCCGGAAATTCGTTTACTTGAAGAAATAGCAGGGAGGCAGCATGAAAAGAATATTTCCATTGGGTATTGTCGTTCTGTTGTTTTTGATCATCTTCGACTGCGGGAAAAAAGTTATGGTTCCTCCCCGAATTGACCTCTCCGACTTTGAGATGATCGGTATCGTCGAATTCACCTGTAATCATAAAGGCAAGCTGGCGAATTTGACCACGCGCCGATTCATGGAAGCGGCACGCGCTGATCAGGGGGTCGTTCGGATAATCCAGCTCGGTGCCGAGAAAGATATTCTGAACAAGATCGGCGAAAGAAAACTCACTCAAAGCGGTTACAAAGAAATCGGCAAATCCTACGGAGTCGCCACGATAATTATCGGCGTCCTTGATATTTCCAATGTCCGACCGGACATTGTCATAACTCCCGGCCTATTTTTAATGGATTTTTCGGCCGAGGTTGACGCCACCCTGGACGTTCAGATGATCGAGACTGAAACCGGCGCGACGGTCTGGAACCGATCAAGCGGGGCGACTGAGAGGATCGGCGGGGTCAGCATTCTTGGTCTCAAGGATTTTGCCTTTGACGCCAAGGATCCGGATAAGGCCTACGGAAAGCTGGTCAACAGGCTGGTTTACGCGGTGACTGATGATTTCCGGGTGCGGTGGGTAAGACAGTAACTGAATAAGTGCGTGTCCTGAGTTTATCGAAGGACCCGGGGAATTTCATGCACACTATTTCATTTTTCCGATCTTCTCAAGGTAGTGGTCGAGCAAATCGTTCAGATATTTGTTCACGTCTTGAAGACTACCGCTGTCCGCGCCGGGGACATAATACCTCAACTGCCGCGCGTATTTGAACGTCGCCAGCGCGCCGTCCAAGTCGTCGAGTAAATACTGCATGGCGCCCCGAATATAAAAAACTTCCTTGCTGATACCGGCATTTACCGGATCGGCGATCAATCTGCCGGCATAAGCAAAAGCCTTGTTGCGTGCTTCAGCCGCATCCGCGGTCTTTCCTTCATGCGCGCAATGATATCCCTTTACCCGGTAGAAGTGACACCAGAATCCATCGTTTCTTTCATATAGTTGATAGATCTGCTCCGCGATCTGCAGACGATAGTACATCGGGATAACATTGTAGTCGCCATCGGTTTCAAAAACCGCCATCTTTGCAAGTATCTTTTTGACGCCGTCGCGTTTGCCTTCGGGTATACTGAAGAAATCCCAGGCAAAGCAGGTAAACCAGCATCTGCGGCAGCAATACAGAACCCGGCCGTCAACATAAGGCCAGAAAACGTACTCATATTTCGACGGATAATCATACGTGTGGGAATCGTAAGAATCTAGCTGATAATAGACGCTCTTAGTCCCGCAATATGGACATTTTATCTTCACCGGCGACCAGGTCATGGCGTTACATAGTATCCAGCCGAGCAGTAACAGAACCAGTATCCTTGATGGCGTGATTTGATGAATCGGCGCATGCTGATTGTTTTTTCCGGTCATATCAGCTCGATATATATTACATTTTTACGAAACGAAGTCAAGAAAAGTCGCATCCAGCAATTTGTTGACATATATCTATTATTCTGTATAATAAAATGCAAAATTTATCTGATCTTTGACAATTTATCTGCAAAATTCCTCGGTAGCTTCCGCCTCTGCCGGAAGCGGGCAAATAAGGCGGATCCGCCACTCCGTTTGGCGGACAATGCTTGGTGGAGCAAGCTCCGCCAAAGGCGGACTCGCCTCTGTCGAGGGCTGTGATAATAAAGGAATATTATGTTTGCAGTTTATGTTATGGAAAGTATAAAAAATAGAAAGAGATATACAGGATTTACTGCTAAGACTGCCGAACAGCGTCTTGCAGAGCATAATCGCGGTTGCAACAAATGGGCGCGCGAAAATAAACCGTTTAAGTTGATCTATAGCGAACTTTTCGACAGTGAGAAAGAAGCGCGGCTGAGAGAAAGATTTTTAAAGTCAGGTCAAGGAAGAAAATATATAGCTGCTAGAATTCCTCGGTAGCTCAACGGTGGAGCAAGCGGCTGTTAACCGCAAGGTTGCAGGTTCAAATCCTGCCCGAGGAGTTAATATTTTTCTTAATGAACGTAGTGAATTTAGAAAAATATAATCTCGAATCCCGCGATAGCGGGTGAGAGATATCTTCTTAATAGGTATTTCTTAACGAGTGTAATGAGTTTAGAGAAATAAGGAACGCAGTCTCGGTGCTCCCCGTAAATTGCTACGCGAAACGGGGCAGGCGGACTTCGGCCAGCCCCTCGGCTGTCTGGAGTTTATCCTGAAACTATTTGAAGGGTAGCCTGTGCGGAGTTTATCCCGATGTAATGGCGGGGAGCCTGCATCTATTATTTGGATTGTTCAGAAAAAGTCATTGACTTTTGCTGTGCTATTTTGTATTATATTGGCGGATTTTGTGTTTTGATAAAAAGGATATGGCTATGAAGAAGGAAAAAGAAAAGGAAATAATGACCGTCAAACAGGTAGCCGAATATCTCCAGATGGATGAACACACCATCTATAAACTTTCCCGCTCTGGAAAAATCCCCGCTCTTAAAATCGCTGGGCAATGGCGGTTTAAAAAAGATGTAATTGATAATTGGATTGCTGAAGGAAGTTTAAAAAATTTTGATAAAATGGAGATAAGATGAGTGAAAAAGTTAATAAATCGGTGAAGATAGATATTAAGGAAAGATTAGAGGAAATTTATCCTGAAATTTTTGAGGATAATAAGATTAATTTTGAGAAGTTAAAGACTCTGTTAAGCGGTGAAATCATTGAAAAAGAGGACGATAGATTTTATTTCAACTGGGCTGGGAAAAATAATCTTTATAAACTTATTCAATCTCCTGCTTACGGAACTTTAAAACCAGATAAAGAAAAATCTGTAGATTTTGATAACACAGAGAACATTGTTATTGTTGGTGAAAATTTGGAGACACTCAAATTATTACTGAAACCTTACTTTGGGAAAATTAAAATGATTTATATTGACCCGCCTTATAACACTGGCAAGGATTTTATTTACCGTGATAATTTCAAGGAACCATTAAAAGATTATTTAGAGAAAACAGGGCAGATTGATAGTGAAGGTAAAAAACTTACAACAAACACAGAAGCAAGCGGACGGTATCACTCTGACTGGCTTAATTTTATCTATCCGAGATTATTTTTAGCAAGAAGTTTATTAAGAGATGATGGAGTCATTTTTATTTCAATTGATGATAATGAAGTCCATAACTTGCGAAAAATAATGGACGAGATTTTTGGAGAGGAGAATTTTGTGGTAAATTTTATATGGGAAAAGACACAACACTTTGGAAGGCAAAAAATAAATTTTTATTCTAACGCAGATTATGTTTTATGTTATGCTAAAAATTTAAAGTTTAATGGACAAAATTTAAAAGAAGTTTTAGTTGAGAATATTCAAACAGAATTTGAAGATGCTCCATTATATAATGCTTCTAACCCTGAAAAACAATTGACCTTTAAGGGCTGGCTGAAGTCAGAGCACCGAGACTGCGTTCCTTATTTCGCTAAATTTTTCC
>JBBIHN010000099.1:0-7315 GCA_037446995.1 Caldifarciminota bacterium
ACGGTAAACCGGATTGTTCTTGAAAAGGGATTTGGAGCCGCGATTAGCCGATGTCCGTGGTCGTCGCGGCTTTCCGCAATGCCGATCGAGTTGATCAACACATCACAGATCACCGTGTCCCCGGTGATCGATATGTTTCGAACCGTGACGCCGGTGCGATTTCCGTAGTTGCTGTTGCTGGATGGATAGCTTAGCGAGTCAAAAACCGTATTCCCGGAATCTCCAGGATAGGGATCGCCGGCATCGCCCAGTTCATGATGATAATAATGGGGATCAGGGCGGTATCCCCAGCCATGTTCGAGATCATCGCAGCCGTCGGCTTCCTCAAGGTCAAGTTTATTGTGATAGGCGCTGTAACGGGGATCAAAATGCCAGATCAGTAGACCGGTGCCAGGCAAAGGCGTGTCAAAACCGATATTCTGGCGGTTTTCCAGGATGAAAAAAGTGTCGTTAATGGCACCGTTGCGCCATACCCGGTACGCGCTGGCATGTGTTTCCAGATCAAGGATTCGCAGTCCGAACGTATTGGCTGTTATCGGGATCAGGGATAACCAGTTCACTTGTTTTTTACACCAGGCGTCGGCATGGGACGGGCTCCAGGGGGTGTTGCCTCCGGCGCCCCAGGCTCCATAGCTCATAAGGCTCCAATAGCCTACGCCCCAGGTATTGCGGGTCGGGTCGTAGAGATCGGGAAGCCCAACGATATGACCAAGTTCGTGACACATTACGCCGATACAGCAAAGGGTCGTATCAAGGGCCGGAGTTACCAGGTTGACCTCGGGGACATTGGTGGCGCCGTCAATAACCACGCCGTCATTGGTCGTGTAGTTGAAATTGGGTATGGCATGGGACCAGCAATGGTGCGGATTGCCGGTATCTTCTCCGCCCGGACCGGCATGGATAACAAAAACACCATCGATATGACCGTCATTATTAAGATCGTATTGCTGAAAATTTACCGCGCCGTCGACCAGCATGACCGCGTCTCGAGCCAACTGGTAACCGGTTGAAAGCATATAGTTGTTGTCGTAATAATAGCTGTAGGTGCGATTTGACAGATGCCAGCGGCTACCGGCGATGCCGCCGGAGACGTCGGTGGCGCCGTATGAGTTCTCGAAAAAAAAATCGTTTAGACTGCCCATGCGGTACTGGCCGTGATAGACATTGGATGAGTACAACATGCTGTCATAGCGCGCCGGTGTATGATTGATCGTATCGGCTCGATTGTCGACGAATTGAACCAGTATCGCGACCGTTTCGATCGTATAATCACGCAAGTCCTTGACCGAACTGCGCGGCTCGCCGATAATGCATGAATGATTCGCATGCATCGGCTGTTTTGGCGGCATCGCTACCGCCGCAAGGCAAACAGTCGTTGACATAAGTACTATTTTCTTCATGATCTCTCCGCTATTTCTTTTTTGCCCCGGCAAGTGTGATCTTGGCGAGATAATCGTATTCTATGTTTACTTTGTCTCCCGGTTTCAGCATCCCCAGTGTGGTAGCGCTCAATGTGTAGGGTATAAGATTGACTGAAAATATTTCTCTGCCGATATTGCCGACCGTGAGACTGACGCCGTTGATCGCGATCGAGCCTTTGTTGACCAGTAAACGGCAGTTATCGGTATCATCGTAACGGATGAAGAATTCATTGGATTTTCTTTTGATCAAAACACCGATTTCATCGACATGACCGAGGACGAAATGCCCGCCGACGCGACCGTTCATTGCCAACGCCCTTTCGAGATTCACCGGGTCGCCGGTCTTGATGCGGTCAAGCGTGGTCGCGGCTCTGGTTTGAGGCATGGTCTCGACCCATATTCCTTTGGTCTCGATCCGGATTACGGTCAGGCATGTTCCCTGAACGGCAATGCTGTCGCCGGGCTTGCAGGCGAGCGCGGTTTCGACAAATATTTGATTTGTTTTTCTGCGCACCAGCCGTCTGACGCGGCCGATCGCTTCAACTATGCCGGTAAACATGATATAATGTATCCTCTCCGATTTTTGTCGGAACGGGATTGTACTTGTTCATAATCTGCTCAATTTCATCTTTCATGCTGATTCCGTTTCGGGCATTTTGGTTTGTCCTGAAGAGCAACAATTCGTCAAAAAGGGATTTTCCCAGGAATTGAGATGCGAGTATTGAACCGCCCTCGATCAGAATCGAGCCTAAATTCTGTTCAAAGAGCAGTTGAAGCATTCTCTCCGGTGGAAAAAATTCACCGTCAAGCATGATAATCTCGGTTCCGTTTCTGGTCAATAATTCAGATTTCTCTTTGGAGCTGTTTTTCCCGGTGATGACGATTCTCCGGGCACTGTTCCTGAGAAATGCCGCCTCGAGCGGAATCCTGAGTTTGGGATCAAGGACAACGCGTGCCGGATTGCGGCGCCCGATCAACCGATCGGTAAGCTGTGGGTCGTCGTTGAGTACTGTGTTGATACCAACCATTATTGCGCCGACCCGGCTGCGCAGGGAATGCACAAGGCGCTGTGACTGCTCCGACGTAACATATCGGCCTTCAAAGCCGCTCAGGCACCAATCATTGGAAAACGCCAGTTTGATAATAACATACGGTTCGCGACGAACAACCATGCGGAAATACCAGCGGTTCAGATCTTGGGCCGGTTCTTCAAGTATGCCGGTAGTAACTTCGATACGGTGTTCGATCAATGCTCTGATACCCTTGCCATTGACCAGTGGATTCGGATCATTAGTGCATACCACAACTCTCTTTATGCCCGCGGCCATGATCGCATCGATACACGGCGGGGTGCGGCCGGTGCAGCAGCATGGTTCGAGATTGACGTACAGGGTGGCGTCTCGGGCATTGAGTCCGGCTTCAACCAGGGCAACGATCTCGCCGTGCATCTCGCCGATTCGGCGGTGATAGCCGGTGCCGACGATTTTGTCTCCACGGGTCACAACCGCGCCGACCAGTGGATTGACACCGGTTTCACCCCATCCTTTTTTGGCAAGCATCAGGGCATATTGCATGAAAAAATCGTCAGAAGATCGCCGGTTCATCGCTATGCAAGTATATTGTTGAAAATTGCCTAGTCAAGCATGTTTGGTGAGATTCAGTGATAAAACTGCAGGCTTCAGCAAATCCTTGGTAATCCCTCGGCTTCGAGCAAAAGCAGGGGACGGATACTGCCGATTGCGGTTTTGAGCCAAACGCCTTCCGGTGATTCGACCACCTCGCCGATCACGCGGGCATGACGACCCAGCCGGTGCCTGCGCAAACGGTCAAGCACTCGCTCGGCACACATTCTGTCTGCGACGATGATCATCTTGCCCTCATTGGCGACGTATAGTGGATCAAGACCGAGGATATTGCACACCGCGACGGCTTGCTTTCTGATTGGCAGGGATTTTTCGTCGAGGATTATCCCCAGACTACGATTTTCAATGATCTCGTTGAGCACCGAGGCGACGCCGCCCCGGGTCGGATCACGCATGAATTTGATTCCCCGGGCAAAAGGCGCCAGCAGGTCGATGGCGGGATCAAGCGCGGCAACATCGCTTTTTATCGCGGTTTTTAAACCTAGATTCAAACGGGCATTCATGACCGCAACGCCGTGGTCCGCGATCATGCCGGAAACAATAACCTTGTCGCCGGCGTTGATTCTTCTGGCGCCGACTGGAAACGTGATTTGTCCGATGCCCGTCGTGGTAATGAATATTTTGTCCGCCTTGCCTTTGTTAACCACCTTGGTGTCGCCGGCGACGATGTCGACCTTTGCCGCGCGCGCCGCGCGCGCGGCCGATTCCAATATCCTTTCGAGCTCGTTCATGGAAAAACCCGCTTCAATGATCATGGAAAAACTCATGTAAAGCGGCCGAGCCGCTTTCATGACCAGATCATTGATCGTACCGCAGATTGCCAGTTTGCCAATATCGCCGCCCGGGAAAAAGATCGGGTCGATCACGTAGCTGTCGGTTGTAAATGCATATTTTTTTGTATTGAGTTTAATCTCGGCCGAGTCTTCCAGCCTATGGAGAATTTTATTCGGGAAACGGCGAAGAATAACATCGCGAATCAGTCTATTGCTCAATTGTCCGCCGCTGCCGTGGCCAATACTTATTGTCCTGGATTTAGGCATTTTGTTTCAAAGATACTTGGTAAGTGTCGCGCAGAAAACCGTGCGCGTTGTGGTTTTCCTTGAAACGACCCAGGCCCCAGTTCGGTTCCATGTTAAGGGTAAAGGTACCGAGATCGAGATAGCGGAATCCGTGTTCCCGGCACCATTTGATCGTTTCGTAGAACAGCATATTGACCGGCCGGTATTCCTGGAATTGCCCGTCATGGCTTATGTAAAAGGCAAGGACGACATTGGTGTTGGTCAGGAAGTTGACCATCGCGCCGATCATTCGGTTCTTATAATATGCGGAAAAAAGAAGTATTTCTTCCGGGAAGAGTTTCTTTAGTTTGAGCAATTCTTCGAGCGTATGGGTTGGTTTCACATTGTGGCGCATGCCGAGGTTCTTTTCGAGTATTCGATAAAAGATATCGAATTCTTCGTCGATCTTGATCACAACGCCTTCGCGTATTGCCTTCTTGGTTGAACGCCGGGCGTCGGCGCGGAAGGTATCGAGCGGATCATCCTGACCCATAGTTATGACCGCGGTAATCTCGCGTTTCTTGTAGACAAAGCCTGATTTAATCAGGGCAAAATCGATATATTGATGGGGAAGACGATAGTAAATGAGCGGCGGCTGGGTGATGATCAGTTCTTGGTATTGATGCTTGCGAAAATGGTTAACGAGTTGTTCCACGATCGCGCAAATATCCTGTACGCCCAGAGATTGGTCAACCACCAATCCGCCGTACGACGCGCCCTGATGGGAAATGATCCGATTATCTTTTTCAACCGCCGGGAAAACCGCGACCAATTTTTTGCGATCATAGATCATCAGATGATTGTTCTTGAATCGGTTTTCCGGATGATAGGACAAAAATCTCAATGTGTGGAAAATCGTCCCGTTATTGGCGCGGACGACAAAATCATCCCATTGCCGGACTTGATCGGCCTGCAGGCGTACTATTTGCATGAATATTCGAGTATATTGACCCCGACCCGTCTGTCAACAACGGATTATTTTTTCTTCAATTCCTCGAGGTCTCTTTTGATCAGCTCGATCTCTTTTTTCAGGCTCTCGACTTCCTTTTTGATCTCTTCGGTGCCCCGGCTCAATATGTCCTTGAGGTCAGGCAACGGCGGAACATCGAATTTTATGTTAAACGACGATTTTTCCCTGGCACCGAGCTTTATCGTTTTTGTCGCGTGCGCCCGGTCGCGATAAATCTTGACCTTTACTTTCTCGTTGGTCCGGGCGGAAACGATTTCTTTTAACCCCTTGTTGTCGGCGATCTTTACGCCGTCAACCTCAATGATGACATCGCCGGCTTTCAAGCCGCCGTCATGGGCGGGCGACATGTCGGCGACGCTTTCAATTAGCACCCCATTGTCGACGCCCAGCGCGACCTTCATTGCCGAACTCAGATCCTCGGCATTGACCCCGAGATAACCGATCATGTCCTCTCCGGCAAATGATATTACTGGCAATACCAGTAACAGTATGCAATAAAGATTTTTCATTTATGCCTCCTTATTTTTTAAAGAGCTTTTTCAATTTTTGAAATTCTGAAAATCGAACTATTGATTTCAACCTCGTCACCGATCTTTTTGCCGATCATCTGACCGGCGATCGGTGCTTCGTTGGCAATGATATTCTTTCCCAGGTCCGTATCCCAGCGTCCTAATATTGTATATTGAACAGAGTTGTTTTCATCCGTGCTGACCAGGGTTATTTTAGTTCCAATCGACACCTGATTGATATCGATATTTTCGGATTTGATCAGGCGGAAATTCTTCAATTCGTCTTCGATCAACCGAACCTTGGCGTACAGCTGGTCCTGTTTTTCTTTGGCCGCTTTGTACTCGAAATTTTCACTGAGATCGCCATGCTCGCGCGCCCGGCTGATATCCTTTTTATTCGCTGGTATCTCGACATCAAGCAAGTGTTTCAGCTCTGCCTGCCGATTGATCAGCGATGATTCGGTAGTGTATACGATCTCTTCCGGTTTCTTGAACATGCCAGTATGATGATATTCAATGATACGGATAAGCCCCTTTTTGTGATGTTCGTCGATCGGCGACGTCATCAAGGCGTTATAAATGCGTGTCGCGTCATCGTTGGATGCGCTGACTATGATCTGGTCAAATGTTTCCAGGTTAAGCAATTTCTGCACGGTCAATTTGGAGCCTTTAATGAAATCGGCGCTTTGAATTATCCGGGGGACAAGCGCCGGGATCAACTGTTCGCGATATCTGCCGCCGATCATTTTTTTCAATAACCATTTATACTGCTCCGGATAGTTCTTCGGCAGGGTGATGATTTGCTGGTATAATGAGGGATCAGATGCGCCGTTCCTGGTCAAAAGATCATCAATATAATCGAGCAGGGCGGGATCTTTGATCATCAAAAAAAGCTTTTTGAAATCTCCAGCCCATTGATCGCCGGACTTTGCTTTCATGATATCAACTATGATCCTCTGATGTTCGGTTTCATGCATATTATTGAGCAATTGCACCGGATCAATAGTTCTTAATATCGATTCCGGCGAATAATTGAAGCCGTCGATGCCGCCATTTTCTCTTGAAAATATATAAATGTGCACAGCAAGAGCCGGGTCTTTTTCATGCAGGCTATTGCCCAGAGTTTTCAGCCTGGGCATTATATCCGGTAAAAGCTCCGGCGTGTGACGTGCGATATCTTGAGCCATTTTGTACTTGTCCCGGGATCTTGCCTTTTCGAATTGCTGCAGCACTGCCTGGGTTTCAGCTTTGGTGTCGGCAATGTAGCGATAAGTCTTAATCGATCGGCCCTCGGTTTTTATTTCCGGATCCTTAACCAGATCTTTCTTCACACACTCCCAGAAATCATCGATCTCGTTCTGATCAATAACACCATCAAGCAGATTCTTGATCTTGGCTGCGGTCAGTGGTTGGTGCCAATCCCTGATTATTTTCTTTGCTAAAGCGACCGGATCTTTTTCGATCATTGCTTTGAGTTCTTCCGGAGCAGTATGTTTCATGGCAAGAATATGGTTCTTATCGATCGGTATAAGCAAACCTTTGGCAACATCGATCTTAAGAAAATAACGATTTGCTTTCTCGAAATCAATGATAATTTCGCGCTTTTTTGGCACGGCCTCGATAACCTTGCCCAAGCCATATTTATCGAAAAAGAATTGGCGGCCAACTGAAAAGCTCAAAAATTCTTCAAGCCGGTCCAGGGCTTTTATGATCG
>JBBIHN010000100.1:0-7243 GCA_037446995.1 Caldifarciminota bacterium
CACGGATATTGGCTGAGCCACCCGGCTCGTTGAACAACGGCAATCCTGGGGTGGCACCATAAATGTTGATTTATTGATACTTATCACGATGAGCTCCTTTTTTCTCCTTTAAGAGCAATTCGGGCGAATATGAGCCTATGAGCCCAAATCTTATCTTCTTTAAAAAACGCAAAAGTCGTGTGATTAGTATTTCATTCCAAGAGATAGCCCAGCAGTCCTTTGCCGATTGCAATTTCGGGTATTGATTTGATACGGACTTTGAAATCATAGCGCCAGTCACTGCCCAGCTGACTGAAGTTGAATGTCCCTTCCCAGCAATGTAGATTTCTGGTCAGCCCGATGCTGTAATCGACCAGACGGTTCTCTTTTTGGTCATAACGCATCGAGTAATTGATATGCCAGTTGGGACTTGGTTTTAAGTCGCCGCTCAACCATACCTGGAAAAGAGTATCTTCTTTGAAACTGGTATTCACCGATATCGTGAAAAAATCCGTACTGAACGCGCTGGTATTGGTGATCGCATAGTAGTACTCGATCGTATAAGGATCAACCGAACCGTTAATATTGGTTAGGAATCGGGTGATCGGCTTGGGAAAGGGATTGAGGGGCAGCTCAACGTTGAAGTCTATCCGGTTAAGGGAATCAGACAGAAAATCGTAGCCGCCATGCGTTCCGATCCGGCCAAAGATTTTCTTGTCCCTTTCTTCGCCGAATTTACCTTCAAACAGCTGATCAACGCCGAAAGAAATACTTTTTGTGTGCACGAAGTTCGGTATGCCCGGTACCGCCGGGAAACGTCTGAAATCAAAATCCGGAGTGTAAACGAAATTCACCTTGGGCATGATCTTGTGAAGACACGAATGCAGGGTGAGCAGATTGACTTCATAGACCCGAAAGAAATTTGTTGTTGCCGCAAGGCTGTATGAGTGCCCGAACCTTATTTGATTTCTGGCGCCAGAGCTATCGGTCTGATAGATTGCCAGATCAAGATTGGTCCTCGGCGACAGCGTGAACAAGCCGAAAATATTCTGCTGCATGATCGGTGCCGACCCGATATTCGCTCCGGCAACGGTTGCCGTGCTTTCGGGGCGGATTACGCGGCTCCGGCTGACATGGCCGGTGAGATTGTAGTTGACCAGCGACAGTATTGTCCGCGACGGCGTTATCAATGTGTAATAAGGCAATCGTTCATAGATGATCGAATCGGTGATGATTTCCTTTCTTTCGTAGGTGATTGTATTCTTGATGCCAGCCAGACTGCGCGCTACTGTCGCTTGAGAAGATATCTCTTTTTCCTGCCAGATAACCGTGGTTTCCGCGTAGTTTTGCTGGAACGCGTTGTCACTCAGATACTTCATGTCGCAGTTGAAGCTCGAACCGAGGACGAATTGTTCCGAGCTGCTGCGCGCCTCCACGCTGTATCTTTGCCGTGCGCTATCGAGTTCCCGTATGTAGGAACCGAACGCGGTGCCGCGGGTATAAGGACTGTAATCCCACACTGCCTCGACCCGGGGCATGATGCCCTTTTTCTCCATCGCGTCAATCTGCAGTGTCAGATCCGCATAATCGCCGAGAACCTGATAATAAGCGAAATCCCTGATGTATTTTCCGAATAGCCGCGAACTGCCGGCGCGAAAAGGCAACAGTCCGGATTTTCTCTTCGATGAGACCGGCACGAACCAGAAGGGGGCGGCCATTACCGGTATGCCTTCAATGAAAAGCACGAGCGGCCGGGCGATTACCATGTCGCCGATATAAAGCTTCATTCGCGGCGAATAGAAATAATAGTGCGGCGGACTATCGCTGCAAGTTGTGTATCTACCGTGATAACTATTGACCGTCTTTTCATCGATCCAGTATATCTCCCTCCCGTCGATATAGCCGTCGTCGATCTGGGTCTTGCCGCCGGTCATCAGCGCTTTTTTGTTTTTTATATTGTAGAGAAGATATTTGCCCCGTATCGAATCCTCAGTCTGACGCAGGTCACAATTCCCGAAAGCCTCGAGCTGATTTCTTTTGATATGATAATACGCGCTGTCGGAAAACAGCTCGATCTCCTGATAGCGTATGTATGATGAATCGCGCAGGATGATTATCGATCGATCAAGATCATATACTATTTCCCGGGCATGGTAATATACCGCGTTCCGCGAGTCGAGTATGATCGAATCGTTCGTTGGAACCCCCCAATCCTGCGCCAGGACAGGGAGAATAAGCAGTATCATTCTTTGAGAATTTCTTTGTAACTATCGAGCACGACTTTGTAGTATTTCAGTGCTTTTTCCTCGTTGCCAAGCGCACGATAGACATCGGCCAGGCCTTCATTCAGGGCAACCAGAACTTCCAAATCGGCAACGTCTTTATGGCGCTGGCATAATTCCAGGGCCTGATTATAGTGAAAAATGCCGGATTCATGGCCTCCGCGCCGAATCGCCGCTGCCGCCGCTTTCAGGAAAAATTCTATCGATCTTTTGTAGTTTTCCCCCTGCAGATAGTGAAAGGCGGCGACATCCTCAAAGCCGGCCAACCGCCGGTAGTAATCGGCAAAATGAAGATGACGGGTTTTTTTGTCTTCGACCAGATTGTAGATCCCGGCGTGCAGTTGCGGCGAGGCAAAAGCATAGTGATTTTGATAAAAACGTAGATAATGGCGATCGGTCAGGTGATCGAGCAGATAAGCCTTTTCGCCGATCGGAATCTCGGCCGGGTTGATTTCATTGCCGATCACGGCAAGGCTGTATATGAGCTCCCGTTTTTCCTGATCAAGGAGTTCAAGACGGCGTTTGATGACCGTTCTCAGATCATGGAAAGCGATGCTGAATGAGGTAACGGTTCCGTGGCCCCGGTACTGATTGAAGAGAAATTCACATTTCTCCTCTTCGTACAAACGGAGATACTGGGCAATATGCAGCGGGGTTGTCGGCGGGAGGTTGATTGTTTCGTCGGTGACATCGGCTACGATCGTCTCGAGTTTTTTCATGTCGATGCTGCGGAGTTCGAATTCTTTGATGCCCTTGATATTGATTTGGGGGAGCGAAGAGGATAACAGGAATAGAATATTCTCCTCGATCAGCTTGTACATAAGGTTCTGGATGAAGTTCAAGGACGACGCGTCGAGGTTTTCGGCGTCATCCACCAGAATCACGACCGGTCTGTTCCATGAAATATGCCTTAATGTCTCGGCGATGCTGTTGATGATGATCTCCACCCGTACCGGCAGTTCGATTTTCTCGAGTATCGATTCTTCTTCGTTCAAACCGAGAAAATCCAGTATCGCAAGGTAAAAAGTGCCGATGTCGCCGACATCCAGGTCTTTAAGTTTCTGTTCCACGGCTTTCTGTTTCCGCTCGATGCTGTCCAGTTTGCTGATTTCGAATATCTGGGCGACGATATCGGTGACCGGTTTGAAGGTTCGGCCCGGCGGATACGCCGAGCAAAAAGTTCGGTAGATCTGCCGGTCATGATATTCGTCAAGCAGTTCTTCGATGATCGCGGTCTTGCCGGATCCGGGCTGGCCGGTAATCAGTATTCCGTTGCTGACCCGGATCAAATTCTTCAAAGCATCAAGCTCGTTTTCGCGCGATACCCGCGCGGCAATGGAAACCGAGGGCGGGAACTGCACCGCGCCGACCGGTTGTTCAACGCGGCAAACAAGTATCTGGCTTGCCATTCCTTCGATCGTGAGCATGCCCAGAGAAGTAAGCGCGTAGTGATCAATCGTTTGCTTCTCGATCTCTTCGGAAATCAGGAGTTCGCCGAAGTTCGCGATCTTTGCCAATCCTTTGGCCAGACCCTGGTACTGGGATAACCCGAATCGCGATTCCGCATGCAATTCCTTCATCTTCTGGAGGCAGGCGATCATCCGGATATCTTTTGTACTGCCGATCAAACTGTCCTTTTCGGTCTGGATTATGCGGCCGCCGAATCTTGTCAACGCATTGATAAGATCCTGGAATTTCTCACGGGTTAGGTCTCTCACGAAGATTGCGAAGTAGTAGTCGCCTGCCGTCATGGTTTCTTTTCACCCGGACAATTGTCAATTTTGAAAGGACGGATCAAAGTCTTCAAGGGAAGAAATTTAAGATCGGAACCGGCATTCATGGTTACGATTACGATCTCCGGGGCGTGATCGGCGAGCACCTGCAGGCAGGCGCCGCACGGCGTTATGAAATCGATCTGGGGCGAATAGACAAGCATCAAGAGAAATCCTCCGGCGCCGCTGGTAAGGGCTTTGTACAAGGCGATGCGTTCAGCGCACATGGTTAGCGACAGAGATCCGTTTTCGACATTAAACCCGGTGTAGATCCCGCCGTCTGAACAATAAAGTACGGCCGCAACTTGGATCCGGGAATAGGGCGCATAGGCAGACTTAGCCGTCTTTATCGCCTGTTTGATCATTGCCTTGGCAATTTTACGGTTGCCCGATGATGTCGTCAAGGAAACTTTCGCCATTTGCTATTCCTTCGACCCCGAGATAATGGGCCGTGGTGCGGGCAACATCGCTGAAACTGCCGCGGATGCCGAGATCTTTCCCCGGCCGGTTCTTCATGCCGGCAAGGATCGGGACATACTCGCGCGAATGATCGGTCGATGCCGTTGTCGGATCATTGCCATGATCGGCCGTGATCATCAAAATATCTTGTTCGTTCAATCGGTCATAGATCGCCTGAATTCCGGAATCGATTTCTTCCAGACCATTCCTGAATCCTTCAACATCGTTGCGATGCCCCCAATCCATATCGAATTGAACGAAATTCCCGACAATCAGACAGGTTTCGGGTTTTGTCATTGTTCTTAACAGAACATCGACACATTCCTGATTATCGACCGAATGATATGATTCTGTATAGCCGCGATGTCCGACCAGATCGTCTATTTTGCCGATAACAACGGCATTGATCCCCCGTGCGGTTGCTCGATCGAGCAGCGTCGGTTCGGGCGGGGTCAGGGAGAAATCACGCCGGTCTTTGGTTCGGAAAAAATCCGGCGACTTTCCGTTGAACGGACGGGCAATGACCCGGGCGACCGCGTGCTCTTTGCTCAACAGGCTGCGCGCCTGCCGGCAAAAATCATATAATTCATCAACCGGGAATACTTCGACATGAGCGGCGATCTGAAAAACGCTGTCCGCAGAGGTATAGACGATCAGCGCCCGTTCCCGGATATGTTGATCGCCAAGTTCTCTTATTATCTCAGTGCCCGAGGCCGGATAATTGCCGATAACCTTATGGCCGACGCGACGCTCAAATTCGTTGATTATGCCGGCCGGAAAGCCGGACGGATAGGTGGGAAAAGGTTTTTCTAAGACAATGCCGAAAAGCTCCCAATGGCCTGATGTCGAATCCTTGCCCGGCGAAAGCGCGGCCATCTTTCCATGACAGGCGATCGGATTCGACACCGGCGCCACCCCATGGATTCCTTCAATATTTCCCAGTCCCATTCTTTCCATAATCGGAAGTTTCATTCTCGGACACGAACGGGCGAGATTCGCGAGCGTGTTACTGCCCTGATCGCCGTAAAGACCGGCGTCGGGTAAGGCACCGATGCCGACTCCGTCAAGGATCATGATTATCACCCTTTTCACTATTACTGAAATTATACATAAATATGATTCATTGTAAAGTTGATAATACGGCATATTTGATATGTCATGGTTTGGAATATCGGCAGTTCTGCGTTGTATTGTAATTAGAAGGAGGAATCATGAAAGACCACAAGTTGACCTATGGCATATACCTGCGGGTCGGCATGTTCTCAAGTCTTATTACCGTAATAATGATGTTCTCGTTCATCCCTTATGCAGAACCCCAGCCGTACGAACTGAAAAGAGATATTATAACCATGATCGAAAACATCGATCAGGTAATTGAAAAATATGATGAACCACCACCGGTCGACCGTCCGAAAGTGGCGATCGAGGCGCCCAGCGACATAACCGAGAACGCGGTCGAGACCATTGCCGCGACTGATCTAATCGAAGACATCATTTGTATTAATCCGAAGCAGCCCGATATCGAGATCGTTCATTATTACAAAGTCGAGGTCAAACCTCAGCCGATAAACATACCGAAACCGGTATATCCGGCGATCGCGATCAAAGCCGGGATTGAAGGCCAGACCGTGATCAAGGCATTGGTTGACATTGACGGCAGTATCATGGAAGCGCAGATATTGAAATCAAGCGGCAATCAAATGCTCGACCAGGCGGCGCTGGATGCGGCGATGAAAGCAAAATTCACGCCGGCGCGGCAGCGGGACAAAGCAGTCAGGGTCTGGGTGTCGATACCGATAAAGTTCGTGCTGACCGCTAGTTAGGATCGGTTCAGAACAATAAAAGGCCCCGCAGAGCATACGGGGCCTTTGTTTGAGTGCTGTCTGATTATCTCAAGAAGGTAACTTTGTGGGTTGCTATCTGTCCAGCCGCTTCAAGAGTGAAGAAGTAGACGCCGTTTGTAACGTCGCGTCCAGTGTCGTCCTTTCCATTCCAGAATACGGTCCTTGTGCCCTGGGGTTCTGAACGGCCCTTAACCAGGGTACGGATTAGACGACCGGAATGGTCATAGACCCTCATCGTGACCTTCGTTTTTTTGTCGATCGTGTAGGAAATGGAGACGTAATTTCTGACCGGGTTCATGGTAGGAGCGAATCCGATTGTAACTGGCGCAATACCACCAGGTTTCTCGCTTATTCCCGTAAAGTATCCGGTATGGAAGACCTCGTTGTCATTCGCGTGTGCGCCGGTCCAACCGCCTGCTACATAGACACCAATGTCACCGGCCGAGGTTACCGTGACCGCCAATGGCGTGACATTACCCACTGGTTGAGGTTTCGGCATCATCCAGTTAGTCCAGGTATTAGTGTACGGATCGTATGACCAGGTTTCGGCGGATATTCCGCCCGAGATCTGGCCGCCGATGACCCAGACACATTCGTTCCATGGATCCTGCGCGCTCGGCACGCGGTAACGGCCAGCCATGCCCGGAATCGTGGCCCACGAACCCCAGGTAATATTCGCCGGGTTGGCCGGATCGATCGTGCCGACGATATAGTCGTTGCCAAACACACCGCCTGACCGGTATCCGCATGCGCCGACAGCGTAGTTGCCGACAATGCCGAATGCCGCGCAGCCACGGGCCGTGCCCGGGAACGATGTTCCGGTTGTCCAGGTGTTAAGCTCGGTGTCATAGACGTACACTTCATTGGTCGGCGCTAAAGCCCAGTTGCCCTTACCAAAGGTGATGAT
>JBBIHN010000101.1:0-7160 GCA_037446995.1 Caldifarciminota bacterium
CGGTCGGCCGATCAAGGCCGCCCATGATATTCAATAAAGTCGATTTCCCGCACCCCGACGGTCCATAGATACCGATGAACTCCCCGCTCCTGACTGTAAGATCGAGCGTACGAAGCACCTCCACGGTCTCGTGTCTAAGATAGTAACTCTTGCCTACGCCTTTCAGTTCAAGAATACTACTCATGACGCAGGGCCTCAACCGCGGTCAGGTAAGTAGCGCGAAGCGCTGGGTACAATGTCGCCAAGAAAGTGATCACGACCGCCGCGGCGGCGGTGATCAAGAAATCGCCGGCATCCATTTCCACGGGCAATGTTTCAATGAAATAAACGTCGCCCGGGAGATTTATGAACTCGTACCGGCTCAATATCGAACAAGCCACGAACGAAAATATCAAACCCAGAATCGTGCCGGCAATACCGATGATCAAACCGTGGTATACGAAGATCTTCATTATCCCGATCCTCGATACTCCGAAAGACCTCAGGATACCGATCTCCTTAGTTTTCTTTTTCACCAAATTGGTCAAAGTCCCGACAATATTGAATCCGCCCACCAAGATGATCAAAGCGAGAACGATGAATGTGACGATTTTCTCCAACTTGAGCGCGGCGAAGACATTCCGATTATTGTCGATCCAGTCTTTGGCGCGGTACGGATAGCCGAGTTTCTTCTCAATGATCTTGGTGTAAGAAGGCGTCTTGTAGACGTCATCGACCTTCAGCTCGATGCCGCTGACCAGATCTTTCATGTCGAAGAGCGCCTGGACGTCCTTGATATGCATGATAACCAGAATCGAATTGTATTCGTAATACCCGAAATCAAATATGCCGTTGAGCACAACTTTTTTCACCCGCGGCAGAACGCCAAATTGATCGCCGAACGGATAAGCAACGATCAGGGTATCGCCGATATCGATGCGCAGATTATGGGCAAGTTCGACGCCGATCGCGCAGCCGTCCTCAAGATCAAACGCACCGTCAACGATCCGACTCGAGATTTCGGTAATCTGCCGTTCAATCTCGGGTTCGACGCCTTTCAAAAGCACCCCGTCCATTTGCCGCCGGAAACGCACGATCGATTTCTGATAGACAAACGGCGCCATATCTTCGATGAAATTTTCGTCCTTGATTTTTTCCATAAGTAACGCGTGATTCTCCAGCGGTTCATTGAAGTATTTGCCGACGATGATATGCGGGGTACCGCCAAGTATTCTTCTTCTGAGCTCATTCTGGAACCCGTTCATCATCGAAACGGTAATCAGTAAAGCGCTGACGCCGACAAATATGCCGCCCACCGCGATCGCTGTTGACAGGGAGAAGAATTTCCTCTTTTTCGAATACAGGTAGCGGCGGGCGATGAAAAATTCGGTGTTCATATTAAATGCCGACTACTGTTTCTCTCTCCGCAGTTGAGGGAAAATAATAACATCACGGATCGAAGGCTGATTCAGGAGAACCATGCAGAGCCGATCAATGCCGACACCCAGGCCGCCGGCCGGCGGCATGCCGTGCTCGATCGCCTCGATAAAATCTTCGTCCATTTCCTTGATGCCTTCGGCTTTCTGTTCCAATTGTTCCGCGAATCGCCGGCGTTGCTCGACCGGATCATTCAACTCCGAAAAAGCATTGGCGACCTCCATGCCAAAGACGATCAATTCAAAACGTTCGACGAGACGTTGGTCGGCACGGTGCGCCTTGGCTAACGGCGATATCATTTTCGGATGATCGATCACGAAGGTAGGTTCTTCAAGGCATTTCTGAACCAAGGCGCTGAACAGCTTATCGATCTTGCTGCCGTGATTCAGCGGCCCCGGATCAATGCCCAGTCCCCGGCAGGACCGGTCAAGCGCCGCTTGATCCGCGCTCAAAACGTCATAGCCGAGTTTTTCATTAAGCGCGTCCACGTACTTCACCCGGGCAAAAGGCTTCTTGAAAGCGATCTTCCGATCGTCAAATTCCAGCGACTTGGATCCGCCCATGCCTTCGATCAGATATTCGAGCAGGCATTCGACCATTTCCATTATTCCGAAATAGTCAGTATAGGCCTGATAGACTTCGATCATCGTGAATTCCGGATTATGATAACGGTCGATACCCTCGTTACGGAAATCCCGGCATACCTCATAGACCTTTTCAAAACCGCCGACGATCAATCGTTTAAGATAGAGTTCGTCGGCGATGCGCAAATACATTTCCTGATCAAGCGCGCCGTAATGAGTCTTAAATGGATTGGCTTCGCCGCCTCCGTATACCGGCTGCAGAACCGGCGTTTCCATTTCGACGAATCCTTGATCGTCAAAGAACCGACGGACAAGAGCGATGACCTTGGCCCGTCGCCGGAAGACATCCCGGACCTGGGGATTGGCAATTAGGTCGAGGTAGCGCTTCCGATAGCGCAGTTCAACATCGGTAAGCCCGTGGAATTTCTCCGGCAAAGGCCGCAGACTTTTACTCAGCAGGACAAAATCCTCGACGAGCAGCGTGATCTCGCCGGTCTTAGTCTTGAAAACCTTGCCCTTAACGCCCAGAAAATCACCAAGATCAAGCAGGGATAATTGCGTAAAACGAGCGCCGAGCTGATCCTGACGCAGGTATACCTGCAGCCGCTCGGATTCATCGGACATGGTCATGAAAATCGTCTTGCCGTGTCCTCTAATGGTCATGATGCGGCCGCAGCACATAACCTCGGTCTCGGACCGGCAAAGCGAATCGAAATTATCCCTCACGTCGCGGAACGTATGAGTTCGATCAAATCGATAGGGATAGGGATTTACCCCTGATTCGCGCAGCGATTTCAGTTTGCTCAAACGTTCTTCCACAGCGTTACTATATACTAAAACCGCAACCCGTCAAGGCGGTAGTATCCCGAGTCCTCCCCACTTTTCGTAAAATATTGTCAACATTACTATTTTACAGTGTCTTGTGTCATTGCGAACCCTGAGCTTGTCGAAGGGCGTGGCAATCTCAGCATGTAACATCATGCTTTTCTGATATTTTTCCCGGCTTATGAGATTGCTTCAGGACTCCGTCCTTCGCAATGACGAAGAAAGAAAATCTGCGCACCGTGGCGCTGGTATACTGGAAGATAGGCGACAAAGAACGATCCCTTGAATATTCCCAGAGCAGCCTCAACATATACAAAATGATCGATGATGAAGTGTCGGCCGCGAGGGTTATTGCCAATATGGCTAACGTGTACTACTATCTAAGCCGATTCGAAGATGCCCTTGCCGCCTACGAGCAAGCCCTTGAGGTCGCGACCCGGATCGGCGATGTCGTATTCCAATCACGGATGATCACGAACATCGGCAGCGCCTACGGAGTGCTGGGCGAGTACGAAAGGTCTCTGAATTATTGCGAAAGGGCGCTCAAACTCGACCGGAGGGTAATGCATAAACGGGGCGAGGCAATAGTCCTTAACAACATCGGTGATTTCTACGGAAGCGTGGGGCAATACGACAAAGCGCTCGACTATTTTAGAGAAGCACTGGCGATCAGCGAGTCGATCAATGATCAACCCGGCATGTCAATACGGCTCGGCAATATCGGCAACTGCTATGCCTGCCTGGGGCAGACAGCGAAAGCGATCGAACATCTCAAGAAAGCGGTCGCCCTGAGCACGGAGTTGAAAATGGGCGATGTCCGAAAGGCTTTCAAACTGTCGCGCGAAGCGGTAAGAATCATGGAACAAACACCCATCAAGGCAGCGCCAAAAAGACGAAAGTGTTCGAAGCAATCGAACCCCGCACCGGTTTTATCCGACGTCGGGGTATTGAAGGTCTGAAATCACCGCTGGCCGACCTGCGATTCACTCCCGCTTTGTTCATGATTCTGAAAGAACCGATCTCATGGTATCTGGCGCCGCGCGTTGCGTGCCTCGGTTATCCGATCCGGATCGAAACCGGAATCATACCAATCATTGAATATGATTTTGCCGCGCTGCTGAGCCTGAGCAGCGGATTCAACATCGAAGTCTTACAGATGAACAACGACGACCGCGTTTACCACCTGATGCTCGCTCCCGAAATTTCATTATCGTCGACTTACGAGTCTCGTACGGGATTGGCGATCAAAATGCTGTGCGTTGCGGTCTATATATCAGTCGTTTTCTGACGGCGATCTATGCAACCGGTCGTATCTGGATACATGAATGGCCATGATCAATGATCAAGGCTTGCCAGATCCGAGTCGCTGAATCCGAAATAGTGACCGATCTCATGCATTACCACCATGCGAATTCTCGTCTGTAGATCGTCATCGTCGGCGCTGACACGTTCAATATTATCTTTGAAAAGTACTATCCGATCCGGCAATACATTGCCATACCAGACTCCGCGCCGGCGCAACGGTACCCCCTGATACAATCCGAGCAAACCTTTTTGGGTGATCGGCGCATCCTCGATGACGATGTCGATGTTATCCAGTTTCTTGCGCAGCAAACCGGGCAGGGTTTTGACCGCGTCACGTACCACCGCTTCGAATTTCTCGATCGTCATGGCGATGACGAATTTTCGGTCATGGTTTCAGGATAACCCGGGCGATATTCTCGGCGGATTTCTTCTTGCCGAGTCTTTTTAGATTGCTCCTCATTTCGATAATCTTATCTGGATCTGACAGAAGCCCGGCGATAATCGCCCGGGCATTGCTTACGGTCAGCCTCAAAGCCGCGCCGTGTTTGATCAGAAAATCCTCATTCTTGTCCTCGAGACCGATAATCGAGTTGGCGAGGAGCAAACAGGGACCTACTTTGGTCGCCTCGGTCGTGGTTATGCCGCCGGCTTTGGTGATAAGTATGTCGGTCGTCGCCACAAGCTCGTGAATGCGCTCGACCATGCCGTAAGTCTTCTTGTTGGCTTTGCCTTGCAGGGCATTTATCTTCTCCATCGCGTCGGTATTGTCGCCGCAGAGAACGAGCAGGTCATAATCAAAATCGACGATCTCCCGAACGATCTCGAGCCACTCACCCCCAAAAACCCTGCTGCCCATTACGGTCGCCGCCATCCTTGAGACCGAAAGCCCGAATCGCTCCCTGACAACCGCCTTGTCAATGAAGGAATCGAGTTCCAGCGCGACCGGAATGCCGAAAGGATGAACCTGCTCCGGGCGTCCGCCGTACCGGACTACCTGTTCAGCGAGAAATTCATGAGGGATGAAATAATGATCGACCTGTTTGTTGACCCAGTGCGGATGAACAAAATAATCGGTGACCACAATACCGATGCGGTAAGAAAAACGCGGCTTGTAAATCGCGGCGAAATAACCCGGCGAGAAATGGGTGCAAAGCACGTAATCAGGTTCAAAATCATTAATTAACTCCCTTATCCGATGAGCGAGCATACGGTGCGCGAAGTACAGCATGGGCGAAGAACCGCGTCCTACGCCGACGCCGCCGTACAATATTTTCAGGAGCCATCGCGCCTGTTTCTGCCCATAATCATATATCGAACGATACGCCTTTCCATAAAACGGGAAAGACCATTGAAAGCAGTCTTCGAATCGAATCTCGACATCAGGCGACGATTTCCTCAGCGCATCGCTGATTGCCTGCGCCGCTTTCATATGACCAGCGCCGATCGGTACGGCAAGAACAAGAATTCTCATGACCGTTATTATACGGATTGTTCTTGACATTTCAAGTGGCAGGCATATAATTACAGTGGTGAGATGCATAATGAGATTCGATTACATATAAAAGGAAAAATGGACAATAGAAAAGGATTATTGGCGAGCATTAAGTGCGCGGGCTGAGCGTCCAAGATTTCGGCCGCGCAGTTAGCGCGGGCCCTTGCGATGCTGCCCGAGACAAACGATATGAACCTGTTGATCGGCACTAACACGGCCGATGATGCCGGGATTTATCGTCTCAGCGACGATCTGGCTCTGGTTCTGACCGTCGATATTCTCAATCCGGTCGCGATCGACCCCTATGATTTCGGACAGATCGCGGCGGCAAATTGCATATCTGATGTCTATGCGATGGGCGGCGAACCGAAATTAGCGCTAAACATCGTCGGCTTTCCCGGGAACGAGGATCCCCGGGTCCTGGGTGAACTGCTCAAGGGCGGTGCAGAAAAAGCGGCCGAAGCCGGGGTAACGATCGCCGGCGGTCACAGCTTTGTCTCGGCCACTATCATGTACGGGCTCTCGGTCATAGGTTATATACATCCGGACAAAATAGTGACCAATGCGCATGCCCGTCCCGGCGACCTGATCGTATTGACCAAACCGATCGGCGTCGGCACCATGATCCAGGCAGTGCTGGTCGATAAAAACGAAGGCGTGGATCTTGAACCCGTGTATTCGAACATGAGGAAATTGAATAGAGATGCAGCCCGTGCCATGCTCTGTGCCGGCGCCAATGCCGCTACTGACATAACCGGCTATGGATTGGCCGGGCACCTGGTCGAAATGGCGCAAGCAAGCAAAACCGGCATCGAGTTGATGCTTTCACAGATTCCGTTTCACCAGGGTGTTCGGGACATCATTGAACTTGGCGTGATCGAACCCGGCATCCCGATGAACTGGCAGGCGTTCAGCGAGAATACTGTTATTGGAGTAAAAAATAATGAAAGTGTCATCATCAAAGCGGTCTTTGGGTCGGAGACTTCAGGCGGCCTGGCGATCTCTCTGCCGGCAACAAACCTCGATGAATTCAAGAAAAGCTATAGCGACCAGTTCTGGGTGATCGGCCGGGTAACCGACCAAGATCCCGGCAAAGTTGTGATCCATGAATAGCGGCAATCGAATCACTATCCTCTTGACAACATACTTTTCTTGTATAGAATTACACTTAGGAAAGGAATGCACAATCGACTGATCAGGGTTGGAGGCAAGAGGTGATCGCGCTTTTTGCGCCCGGTCGGGCGCAGGAGAGGGACCTCAGGTTTTGCCTTCTAATATCAATCCTTTTCCATAATTCACTTTTTCATAAACGAAAACATCAGTTTGCCTTCGGCTCCGGAGGCAAAATATGATTCGATTTACCAGACGACCGGTCTGGTTCTCAAAAACACTCAAACACAAATTATTAGTACTTACACGACTTTTGTGTTTTTTAAAGAATATAAGGTTTGGGCTCATTGGCTCATATTCGCCCGAATTGCTGCTAAAGGAGAAAAAAGGAGCTCATCGTGATAAGTATCAATAAATCAACATTTATG
>JBBIHN010000102.1:0-5938 GCA_037446995.1 Caldifarciminota bacterium
ATGTTGATTTATTGATACTTATCACGATGAGCTCCTTTTTTCTCCTTTAAGCGCATTTCGGGCGAATATGAGCCAATGAGCCCAAATCTTATCTCCTTTAAAAAACGCAAAAGTCGTGTAATTATTTAACGGCTTTTTTCAGTTCACGTCCCGGTTTGAACTTCGGCGCCTTTCTTGCCGGCACATTGATTGTTTCACCAGTACGAGGATTACGAGCCGTCCTTGCCTTGCGCTTGCTCACTGAGAACGTACCGAACCCGACCATTGCTACTCGGTCTCCTTTTTTCAGAGCCGCGGTCACTGACTCCACGAATGTGTCGAGGGCAGCATTTGCTGCCTTCTTGGAGATCTTTGCCTTAGCAGCGATCTTCTCGATCATCTCGGCTTTAGTCATCGTTCTTCACCTCCTTCCTTCATAGTAGTAAATTATACCAATAATTCACGATTTGTCAAGCCCTAAAATGCAGTAATGACAATACTTTGCCTTGTCTCACCGCGGCAAGCCATTATCCGACAATGCTTCCGTGGTTATGACACTACCCCGGCAAGCAACCTGATTGACTGCAACCGGATTATGGTTATAATCACCAATGCCGATTAAGAAGATCGGGCTATTGACCAGCGGCGGTGATGCGCCCGGTATGAACGCGGCGATTCGGGCGATCGTGCGCACGGCGATTGATGAACGTATCGATGTTATCGGCTTCCTGCAAGGTTACAACGGCTTGATCCATGACCGGCAAATTGCGCTTAGCCGGTACTCGGTCAGCAACATCATTCAACACGGTGGTACAATTCTCGGCACGGCGCGTTCCACCGAATTCGAAACCAGCCGCGGTATGGCTCAGGCGGCCCAGACCATCGAACATAATAAGATCAATGCCCTGATCGTAATCGGCGGCGAGGGAACAATGACCGGGGCGTATCGATTCTCCATGAAGCACCGGATCAAGGCAGTCGGGTTACCAGGGACCATCGATAACGATATTTTCGGCAGCGATTATACGATCGGCTTTGATACCGCCGTCAATAATGCCCTTCGGGCGGTCGATCAAATACGGGACACGGCATCATCGCTGGAAAGACTCTTCTTCATCGAGGTTATGGGGCGCGATGCCGGTCATATCGGTCTGGCAGTCGGTCTATCCGGCGGAGCCGAGGATGTGTTAATACCGGAAACACCGACCAGCATAAGAAAGCTCGCCGCGGCGCTCCAGAAAAATATTAAGAAGGGCAAAAAAAGTAATATCGTTATCGTGTCGGAAGGCGATGAAGCCGGCAATGCCCTCCAGATGGCGGAAAAGATAAAGAAAATATTAAAAGAAGAATATCGGGTCGCCGTACTTGGTTATATTCAACGCGGCGGTTCGCCAACCGCTTACGACCGCATTCTGGCATCCCGGCTCGGCTATCACGCGGTTATCGGCCTGATAAAAGGCAGATCCGGATGCATGGTCGGCGAGATCAACAAGAAAATCGTATACACACCATTCAAGTTAACATACACCAGAAAGAAAAAGATCGATATCCGAGATTACGGTTTGATCCGCGTCCTGGCGCAGTGATTACATCAGAGCAGATCATGCTGGGAGAATGAATAGTAATCTTGATCGGCGATTATTATGTGATCGATGATCTTGATGCCCATGATCTCGCCGGCCCGGCATAATCTTTCGGTCACGCGCAGATCGTCGTCCGAAGGCTTCAGAATGCCGCTGGGATGATTATGGATCAAGAACACTGAACTCGCATTTTCCTCCAAAGCGAATTTGAAGACCTCGCGCGGATGCACAAGACTGGCATCGAGGATTCCTTTGGATACCGTGGTATCATTGATATAGCGATTCTTGCCGTCAACTGCGGCGACTTTAAAAATTTCATGCTTCAATCCGGCGACAAAAGGATGATAATAATTGTAGATGTCGACCGGACTCTTGAACAGAATATTGTCCTGTCCCCTGATTGACAGCGAACGCCGTCCTATATTCAACGCCGCGAGCAGCGTGATGATTTTCGTCCTGCCCAGTCCCCGTATTTTCAGCCTTTCGATATCCGTGACCTTCATGCTGCCCAGCTTATTGATACTGCCGGTCTGGCTGAGCAGCTCCTTGGCAATGTCCAGTGCTGTCTTATTACGTATGCCCTTACCAATAACGATCGCGAGCAATTCAGCATCGCTAAGCGGATATACACCGTGTTTTAACAGTTTTTCGCGCGGCCGGTCAGCGACCGGCCAATCCTTGATTTTCATCTATTTGAAGAGCGCCATTTTCAGCACGAATCCGGCGAGGGTTATCGACGATGTCGACATAAGTTTGATCAGAATATTCAATGAAGGACCCGATGTGTCCTTGAATGGATCGCCGACCGTGTCGCCGACTACCGCTGCCTTGTGCGCGTCCGACCCTTTGCCGCCAAGCTCGCCTTTTTCAATGTATTTCTTCGCGTTATCCCAGGCGCCGCCGGCATTGGCCATTTTCAACGCAACGGGAAACCCCGATACCAACGCGCCGGCCAGCAAGCCAACAACCGCGTTTGGGCCGAGCAGAACGCCGATTAGAATCGGCACGATCATTGCCATCAGTGACGGAATTATCATCTCTTTCTGCGCCGACGCCGTGCAGATCGTCACAACTTGAGCATAGTCCGGTTTAGCCTCGCCGCTCATCAATCCTTTGATTTCATGGAACTGGCGGCGTACTTCGAGCACGATTTTTCCGGCGGTACGACTCACGGCCCGGATCGTCTGCGCGCAAAACGCATAAGGCATCATCGCGCCGATGAAAAGACCGATCATAACCGTCGGATTGACGATGCGCAGATCCAGCCGGTATCCGAAAAGCAGAATTTGATCGCGATAAGCCGCGATCAAAGCAAGGGCCGTGAGCGCCGCCGACCCGATCGCAAAACCTTTGCCGGTTGCCGCGGTCGTATTGCCCAGCGAATCCAGGGCATCGGTTCTCTTTCTCACCTCGGCCGGCAGTTTGGACATCTCGGCGTTCCCGCCCGCGTTGTCGGCTACCGGTCCATAGGCATCGGTAGCCAGAGTGATTCCAAGGGTTGAAAGCATGCCCACGGCTGAAATTGCAACCCCGAACAACCCAAGTTCCGGATGAGCCGCTCCGCCGGCAAGATAGTACGCGGCCACGACCGCGACCACGATCGCGATAACCGGCGGCACCGTCGAGATCATTCCAGCGCTCAATCCTTCAAGGATCACGGTTGCCGGTCCGGTACGGGCAGCATTGGCAACCCCGCGGGTCGGCGAATAATGATCCGAAGTGAAATACTCGGTCGAATAACCGATGAAAACACCGGCGGTAAGCCCGGCGATTATCGCCCAGTATATTCCAAAATGATCCGGCAGAACGAATTTGATCACAATGCCCGACACTATCGCCACCAATATCGCCGATACCCATACGCCTCTGCGCAATACGATCAACAAAGATGCCTGACTCGCGTCTTCCCGGGTTCGGACCAGAAACGTTCCGACAATCGAAGCGAAAACACCGACCGTTGCTATGGTCATCGGCACGATAACCCCATGAATACCCAGACCGGCGGCAACGGCCAGAGCCATGGTCGCGACGATTGAACCGACGTACGATTCATAAAGATCCGCGCCCATGCCGGCAACATCGCCGACATTATCGCCGACATTATCGGCGATCACCGCGGGATTACGCGGATCATCTTCGGGTATGCCGGCCTCGACCTTGCCGACCAAGTCCGCGCCGACATCGGCGGCTTTGGTGAAAATACCGCCGCCGACTCGGGCGAACAAAGCTTGAGCCGACGCCCCCATGCCAAAAGTTATCATCGTCGAAGTAATATTCTGAATTCTAACCGCGTCAGGCAGACTGTCATATATCAAATGCAGGACAATAAACCATATACTGAGATACAGCAGACTGAGGCCAACGACGACAAAACCCATTACTCCGCCGGCGGCAAAAGCGACGCGCAAAGCGCTGTTAAGATTTTTTCGCGCCGCGTTGGCGGTCCGGGCACTGGCATCAGTGGCTTGTACCATGCCGATATATCCGGCCAGGCCAGAGAAAAACCCGCCGGTAATAAAAGCGAAAGGGACGAAAATCGATACCATTTTCAACCAGGAAATCACTAGCAAAAACAAGAAAGCGGCAATGAAAAAAATGCCGACTACCGAATACTGCCTTCGAAGATAGGCGCGCGATCCCTCGCGAACCGCCTGAGCGATCATCTTCATCAAATCGGTGCCTTCGTCATATTTGTATATTGTCCTCGATAAAAACCAGGCAAAAAACAAAGCAATTATCGAACCGACCGGCGTCAACCAGAATAAAAGATGCACATTACCTCCTTAGCAGAGAAATATGATTGAAAGACACGGCGCCAAAAGCAATCCCCGCAATCGGTTAAGCAACCCCACGGTTCGGGAGAATACATATTTTCGGCGGATTCCGTTTGTGTTCGCTGTGCGCGATCATTTCCTTCAGTTCCTGCGCGCATTTACCGGCGGCCCGGCAATCCAACATATCCCGCAAAGTGCTGTCAATATCCTGATACGAAAAGCCGATTTCACCTTCATCGGTCTGACCAGGCCAGAGACCGGCCGAAGGTGTCTTCCCGATCACCTTCTCCGGAATTCCGATTTCCCGGGCGAGTTCCCTTACCTGATATTTGTACAGATCACCCAGCGGCAGAACATCGCTTGCCCCGTCGCCGTATTTCGTGAAATAGCCGAGAAGTATCTCACTCTTATTGCCGGTGCCGCAAACCATCAAATTCTTAAGATTTGCATAATAATAAAGGATAATCATGCGTAGACGCGTTTTCAGGTTCCCCTGAACATTCTTGTTCCCGTCGGGCATGATTTTGACAAAATCTCTGTATACCGGAAGCAATTCGATTAGTTCGCATTTAAGATCAAAAATACCGGCAATATGCCGGGCGTCCTCAATATCAACCGGGTCCGATTCGATCGGGATAATCAATCCCAGCGCATTCGACGTCGCCTTGCTTATCAATCCCGCGCACACCGCCGAATCCAATCCACCGCTCAGACCAAGAACATAGCCATCAGTACCTGAATCAATTAGTTGCTCTTTAAGCCATTTTACTATGAACTCGATCTTTTCCATTTCAGATTGCATTATACCGAAAACTGAATAAGAATCAACAGAAAAAGTGACCAGCGGTTGACCACTGGAATTTTTCTTGCGTCTTTGTAATCAAGGTCTCTGGAAATACTCTTTCCGAGACCTCCATCTGAAATCTTGACATCGGATTACTGTGCACTAAGCTTACGCATGAAGAATCAGGAAATCGCCGAGATCTTCGAGCGATTCGCCGACGCCCTGGAGTTCAAGCGCGAGAATTTCTTCAAAGTCCTCGCCTATCGAAAGGCCAGCCGGGTACTCAATGAATTAAGCGAAGATGTTGAAACATTGGAGAAACAAAACCGGCTGCGTGCTCTGCCCGGTATCGGCAAAGCGATCGCGGACAAGATAATCGAATACCTCAAAACCGGACACATTAAGAAATATGAGGAAACGATCGCCGATATACCGGCCTCGCTGCTGGAAATGCTCGACATCCCGAATATCGGCCCGAAAACTCTTGCCCTGGTTCATAGTCGACTGAAAGTCAACACCGTTCATCAACTGAAGCGGAACATCAAGAACGGCCGGGTTGCCGCGTTACCGGGCATGGGTGAGAAAAAAGCGGCGAACATTCTTAACGGCATAGAGCTGCACGAAAGGTCAATGCAAAGAATGTCGCTTGCTCAGGCCTGGGAGATTGCCGATGACGTTATTCGCTATATAAACGCGAATATTGATGTCAAACAGATCACCCCGGCCGGATCTTTGCGGCGCCGCAAAGAAACCATCGGCGACATTGATATACTGGCATCAACCGCCCGGGCCGGAAAACTGATCAAGGTCTTCAAGGG
>JBBIHN010000102.1:5989-7084 GCA_037446995.1 Caldifarciminota bacterium
TCAACCAAGACGGCATCCGGATCGATCTGCGCGTCGTAAGGGCGAATTCCTTCGGCGCTGCTCTTCAATATTTCACCGGTTCGAAAGAACACAACGTCAAATTACGCAATATCGCGAAATCCAGAATGATGAAACTCAATGAATACGGTCTTTTCAAAGGCAAAAAGCGGGTCGCCGGTAAAACGGAAGAGGGTATTTACCGTAAACTCGGCATCCGGATGATGCCGCCGGAATTGCGCGAGGATCATGGCGAAATCGAAATGGCTCAGCAAGGAACAATCCCGGCGTTGATAACCGAGCGCGATATCAAAGGCGATCTGCACATGCACTCATCTTATTCAGACTCGGACGCAATTATCAGGGACCTGGCAATACGCGCCCGCGAGCTGGGATACGAATACATCGTAATCGCCGACCATTCCCGGTCCGCCCATTATGCCCATGGTCTTGAGATCGACCGATTGGCCGAACAGTGGCGGGAAATCGACCGGCTCAACAAACAGTTGCCAGGCATGAAAATACTAAAAGGAATTGAAGTTGACATATTGAAAAAAGGCCGACTCGATTATCCGGATCGGATCCTTGAGCGGTTCGATCTGGTGATCGCCTCAATCCATCAGGGATTCAAGAGTAATGTGACCGAACGAATGATCGCGGCCATGGAAAATCCGCATGTTGACATTATCGCCCACCCTACCGGCCGGCTTATATCTTCGCGTGAAGGATATTCGCTCGATATCGACAAAATCATGCAAGCGGCAAGACGCACCGGCACATGGCTTGAGCTCAATGCATTCTGGGACCGGCTGGATCTGAACGATATTCATCTTCGCAAGGCAAAAGAAATGGGTATAAAAATAGCGATCGGCTCTGACGCTCACTCGATCAAAGGGCTCGAATGGATGAAATACGGCGTGGCAACGGCCCGGCGCGGCTGGCTTGAACCGGACGACGTGGTCAATACCTATTCACTTAACCGGCTTCTCGAGCACAAGAAGAAATAACTGACTTCACGACTTTTGTAAATTCAATGAGAAGACAAATTTTGGGCGAAGCAAGGCTCATCTGAGCCACGGATATTACCTGAGCCACCCG
>JBBIHN010000103.1:0-6981 GCA_037446995.1 Caldifarciminota bacterium
TCCAGCACCAAAGCCTGCTGCCCCATTGCCGAAACCATCAGTATTCTAGCATCGGTATCCAGTTTCTTTATCTCCTTAACGGCTTCGATACCGCTCATATCCGGCATTATTATATCCATGGTCACAAGCTCCGGCTTTAGTTCTTTGTAACGTTCAACCGCTTCCTTACCTGTTGATGCTTCTCCGCACACCGTATGGCCGCCTTTTTCCAAGATATCGCTTAGCATCCGACGCATGAACATTGCGTCGTCTACTATCAGAACCCTCATTTGGCCTCCTTTGATAATGCTCTGTCCAGGTCTAAAATAAGTATCGGCTTATCCGAACTTTCATAAACGCCCGAGAAAAAATCTCTTTCGTGTTTCGTCGAAAGAAGTTCCGAGGATTTGTTTATCGAATCACCAATAACATTCTTCGTTCCCTGGAACCGGTCGACTCTTATCCCGGCAATCCTTCCCTGTTCTTCAACAATCAACAGTAAATTGCTCTGCTCCTCGCCCGGCATGCCAAGCCGTTTCTTAAGCGAAACCACCGGCACCACATCTCCCCTGATATTCACAACACCGCTGACATATTCAGGCACTCCCGGGACAAAAACCGGATCCTGAGACTCGGTGACTTCCTTTACCTTGTCAATATCGACGCCGATCAACTCATTGTTCAAATAGAAAACAAGCAGCGTATTCATCAGTTCTTCCAGAGATAGCGGAATCGGTTGATGCCGAACGGGTCAACACTAAAACCTTTGATACGGGGGCTCACCGCGTAGGTGTCAACGCCGTGAGAAAGGAATACCCAGGGAGCGTCATTGCAGACCGATCTTTCGATTTCCTGATATATCAAACGCCGTCTCTTTAAACTGCGCTCCGAACGCGCCATCTCGATCATCTCGTCAATCCGGGGATTACCGTAGAAAGATGTATTCCCAGACTCGCCAAAACTTCGAGAATGAAACAACGGAAAAACGAAGTTATCGGGATCGCCGTTATCCGATACCCAACTCTTGATACATAGAAGACTCTTACCTTTGTAGCCGTGTTCCAGAAATTGATCCCAGGGCATAGGGTTGACACTCACTTCAATGCCGATATTTGCCAGGCATTTTTGCAGATACTCGGCACGCTGGATCGAGGTAGCGCTGTCCCGGACATCAAGTTTGTAGACATTCGGCAAACCGCCGCCGAATCCGGCCTCGCGCATCAGCTTCCGAGCTTTTTCCAGGCTGAAATCATAGGGACGCAAATCGGGATTGTATGCATAAAGCCCGGGGGGGAAAACCCCGTTCGCCGGAATCGACTGCCCTTTCATCAGGTTTTCGACAAAGAATTTTTTATCGATGGCGTGATTCATTGCCTGACGTACCTTCACGTTGTTGAAAGGCGTGTCTTGTCTAACGTTGATGCCGAGATACTGAGTTGACAGGGTTGCGCCTTTTACCAGTTCTTCCTCGAGGTAATAACCGATCGACTCGGGCGTAACCGGCGTAATATCAATTTCACCGGCGCGAAAACGCGCGCTCGCTTCCTTTTCATCGGCGATAAAACTTATCGCCAGCCGGTCAACCGGAACGCGTCCGAAAACGAATTCGGGCCAATACTCGAGATCAAGCCGTTCGCCTTTAACCCAATCGATAAATCGGTACGGGCCGGCCCCGATCGGTCGTTCGGGATCGAACTCGGTTTTGGTAATATCGCAAACGCCGCACGCGATGTTGGCGAGAAACGGCAAATATGGATAACGCAAAGTAAAACGCACCCGCCGATTATCGAGTGCCGCGATCGTTTCGACATAGTCAATGAAAAAAGCATTCGGCCCCTGACGGACGCGTTCGAACGAAGCCGCGACGTCATCAACCGAGATTGTCCGGCCGTCATGGAATCTTACATTACTGCGCATCGTAAAATCCCATTTCAGCCCGTCACCAGAAACGGTAAATCTTTCGGCAATTCCCGGGATGAGATGGTTTGCCGAATCAAAACTCATAAGACCGATGAAAATCTGTTCGATTACCTCATGACTGCGCGCATCGGTTTTAAAGGCCGGATCAAGCATCAATGGTTCAATCGGTTGACGATAATTCAAGGTCTGGCCTGTCCGGGATATGATCCCAAGATCCTTATCTTGGAAACTTGATTTTTCCCGCGCCTTGTTGGCAGAGGCGACGTTCTCGTCAACAAGTTCGTTGTACCTCACAAGATCCCGGTCAATCCGTTCATAATCGCCGTTCAAACGTTGCATAAGGTCGTTGATATCAACGCAGTAATCATTTATTTTCTCGGTTGATTCCTTCATCTCGCCGGCGAGCTTATCCAGGTTATTGAGAACTTCTCGATTGTCATTGAGGACTGCCAACGCTCCCTCCAGAGCATCGATACCGGATGCAATGTCCGCGATCGTATCCCTGATAATCCCGGCAAGATCCGTGAAATTATCAGCCATCTCTCCGGATATTCCGCCTATTGTCTTCACGAAGGCGGCACTCTGATCCGACAATGTTTTGATCTCCTGTGTAACCAGGCTCAATGCCGGCGCATAACTGCTGCTGCGAGCGCTTTCAATGCCGGCATACAGGCCAAGCAGCCGCGAGCGTTCGGTTATCCTGCGCAGCGCGCAAAGCGGCTGGTCAATGCCGCGCGCAGTATCACTGACCTGCTGAACTTGATCCTTGATGCCAATAATGATAGCGCTGACCTTTTTATATGACTCGATACCCTGCTGTACGAACTGAGCCGCCTGATCATTGGTTCTCAGCCATTTCTTGACTTCCCCGGCAGTCTCGTGCACCAATCGCAGCAGGGCGCTTGCCTCAGTCACCAGCATCGTCACGCAACGCTCCGCAGCCTGAGTCCTGCTTCTGACGGCTTCTATCGTCCCCTTATCCTCCAGAGCGAGTTGATATTGGTTGATCAGATCATCAAGAGCGATCTGAAATGAACGGAAGAGTATCGTGAGATTATCATTATCCTCAACATCAAAAAGCGCTTTTTTCTTGATATCGATCGCCCGATAGGATGCCTCAAAAATCATCTCGCTGATTGCATGGACTCTTGAGATGCGGAAAAGTTCGTCCCGCCATTGCAGGGATTTCTCGTTTTCCAGAGTAAGATCATGATGCAATTTTCTCTGAGTCTCGACGCTGCCGAGAATATTCTTCAACTCGGACTCAACCTCCGGAATCAACTCCATAAAACTGCTGATAATATTACCGAACTTCTCGTCGATCGCCTTGAACTCGCTTATATAATTACCGATCTTGAGCAGTTGATGACTTAATTCTACAATATCCTTGATTATGTCGTCGGATATTCCAGGTATTATTTTTGCCGGATTCTGGACCGAACGCACCAATGCGGTCATTTCTCGTGCGATTACCTCAAATCCCCTGCCTTCCCGGCCGGAATGATAGGCGGTTACACCGGCATTGCGAGAAGCAACCTCGATGCTCTCGGCGACCGAACTTATTCGGTTGATCGTATCGGAAAGCTGCACTCCCTGCGTATGAATCATGTCAAAAGACTGCCATATCGACTGCAATTCTTCACTGATATTACCGGTTATCCTGGATGATTCTCTCACCCATTCCAGGCTCTTCTCGATCATCGTCCTGGTCCGGGCTATTTCCTGTTCGAAAACCGAGGTGCCTTCAAATTCAAGTTCAACCGCGGCCGACAAATTGTCAAAATAGCGACGCAGTTCGGCGAGAAGTTCACTGTCTTCTTCCAGCGTGTTCTCAATTGACCGGCCGGTCTCGAGAAGTTCGCCAAATGTGCGTTCGAGACTAACCAGCACGGGTTTGATGTTCTCAATAATGCTTTCCTGCAAGCCGGTTTGCATACTACGTAATTCTATAGAATTTTGTATCAATGTCAATAATGTGATTGACCCTATCAAACCGCAAGAAAAGAACAAAGATGAAAATGCCAGGACGCAGAATCGAACTGCGGACACCCGGATTTTCAGTCCGGTGCTCTACCAACTGAGCTATCCTGGCTGATCCTGGACGATTCTATCCGTTTTCAGGTCCATGTCAAGGGGCTGGTAACGCTTGACTGACCGGCAATCATAGATATAATCACCCATTGTCGATAGCGGCAATCGAGTGAAATACGGAGGATACATGAAGAGAGACTTTACGTCGATGTTTGATCTCGACAAAAGCGAGATCTACGAGATATTCGAACTCGCCGAACAGCTGAAGACCGCCCTGAAAAAGGGCGAAAAACAGAAACGGCTCCGGGGTAAAACCCTGGCTATGATATTTGAGAAACCATCTCTGCGCACCAGGGTGACATTTGAAACCGGCATGACCCAATTGGGCGGCCATGCCGTTTATCTTGCGCCGGCCGATATTCAGCTGGGTAGACGTGAGAGCATCCCGGATGTGGCGAGAAACCTGTCTCGATGGATCGACCTCATAATGGCGCGCGTTTTTGCCCATAGTACAATCAAAGACCTGTCGAAAACCTCGTCAATCCCGGTGATAAACGGACTGTGCGATCTCGAGCACCCATGCCAGATAATGTGCGATCTCTTCACGATCATTGAGAAGAAAAAAGACCTTTCCCGGGTAGTGATAAGCTATGTGGGTGATGGCAATAATGTCTGCAATTCGTTCATCGCGGCATCGGCCCGGTTGGGCTTCACGCTGAACATCGCTACACCTGAAGGATATGAACCGAACCCGGAATATCTGCGAAAAGCGCCGGCAGTAAGGCTTGTGCACGATCCCCGCGAGGCAGCTGCCAATGCCGACATCATCTATACCGATGTCTGGGCGTCAATGGGACAGGAAGACGAAGCCGCGGCACGGAGAGAAATCTTCAAACCTTTCCAGGTGAATAAGAATCTGGTCGGCGATGCGCCGAAAGATTGTCTGATTATGCATTGCCTGCCCGCCCATCGCGGGGAAGAAATAACCGATGATATTCTCGATGGACCTCGGTCAATCGTTTTTGACCAGGCCGAGAATCGGCTTCATATCCAGAAGGCGATCATGGTCTGGCTCATCGACACCGCAGTGAACTACGATCAAATAATCGGCGCGTCGATCTTCCTGGCCGTCTATGCGAGTGTCGTGATTATGCTGCGCCACAAGGCAATCATAGCCTGGATCGGAGTCGCGCTGATGATCATTCTGGGTGTCATGCCGATACTGAAAGTCCCTTACTACATTAACTGGAACATTCTGGGGATATTCTGGAGCAGCATGGTGATCGCCGAAGTATTTATGCACTCAAGGGTACCGGCATATCTCGCCGAAACGATCATCGATCATTCCAAAAGCATGGTTTGGTCGATTATCTGGTTATCCGCGTTCAGCGGCATTCTTTCCGCTTTTGTCGCAAATGTCGCCACCGTGCTGATAATCGCGCCGATCGCATTTGAGGTCTCACGCAAACTAAAAACCTCACCGGTTCCTTTTATCCTTGGGATCTGTCTTTCATCGAATCTTCAGGGCACGGCAACGCTGGTCGGCGATCCGCCCAGCATTATCCTGGCAAGTGCCGCGCGCATGACTTTCAACGATTTCTTCTTCTTTCAGGGAAAACCGAGTCTGTTTTTCGCCGTGGAATTCTCGGCCGTAATATCATTGATCGTTTTATTTATTCTCTATCGCCGCCATCAGGAAAAAATCAAAATCATCAAAGTCGAAAAAATCACGAGTCTGGTTCCGTCATTTTTGCTGGCGTTGCTTATCATCGGCCTGGCAATCGGTTCTTCGATGCGCGGATTTATGGATTATCTCGGCGGTGTGATTTGTACCGGATTGGGGCTGATCGCCATAATCTGGAGTTTTTTCAACCGGCGCATAAAAGCCTACCACGTCCTCAAAGACACCGACTGGGAAACATTTTTCTTCCTCGCCGCTGTTTTTGTTCTGATCGGCACCCTTACCGAAACCGGGGTCACCGTATTAATGGCCGAATTGATCGGCGGCATTACCGGCGGCAGCCTGTTGATCACTTATGTTCTGCTCGTGGTGTTCTCGGTGATCATGTCGGCTTTTGTTGATAATGTACCATTTTTTGCTGCAATGGTCGGAGTGATAACCATGCTGGCCCAAAGCTGCGGTTATCCGGTTCATGTACTGCTTTTCGGAACGATAATCGGAACAACGATCGGAGGGAATATCACGCCGATCGGCGCCGCGGCCAATATTGTCGCGGTCGGCTTGTTGAAGAAGAACGGCAGTAATATCACTTTCCTTGATTTTATCAGGGTCGGCCTGCCTTTTAGTCTTGCCGCGGTCGCTTGCGGAGCGCTTTTCATCTGGATTTTCTGGTCATGACCGGATCATCGAACGTTGACCGTCTTGAAAAAATTGCGCCCGTGATTATAATCTGTTCGTGATCAAACTGAACAAAACACTTACAAATCTGATCAACGACCCGATCCGCAAGATCTTCGCGATCACCTTCGCGATCGGACTCTGGCTTTTCGTTGCCATGGATGGCGATTATGTATTTCGTAGAGATACGAAGGTCGTGTATGCCGGGTTAGCCGACTCGCTCATCCTCACCGACTCGGTAAGCATGTTATCAGCGTATTTCTCCGGAAGGGGCAGCTACCTTTTCAACCTATGGCTAGCCCCGCCCAAGCTTCGATGCAATCTCGACAATGCCCGTCCCGGCCGCCAGTCAATACCGGTGAGTAAGCTGATTTATTCATTCCCCGTTGGCGAGATCGGCGTCGCCTACGATACGGTCACGGAAATCGTGATCGCGATTGACGAAAAGGACCGCCGCATTATGCCGATTCATGTGCCTTACAGCGGCGCACTCGAGCAGGGCCTGTCGATAAAGGAAATAGTTGTCCTCGACACGGTTGAAGCGATTGGGCCGAAACAGATTCTGCAGTCTATCGAAAGAGTACAGGCCGAAACGCTCTATGTCCGGAGACAAACGGCTTCGTTCCAGGAAGTGATGAAACTGGACGACCCGGCGCCGCTGATCTCTATGTCCGCCAACCGGGTGCGGATCG
>JBBIHN010000104.1:0-6964 GCA_037446995.1 Caldifarciminota bacterium
CAATTAAACAATCGTTCAATAACCTTGAATAGAACATGGAAAACGCTTCATTTCTTAATTACTTGCAGGGATTGTGAGGAATTCCATCAGCAAACTTTATCCACAATTTATAGTATGCCAGCGTGGAGCGCGAAACAGATCGGGTTACCAATTACAATGTAGAACCCGTGTCATGAATCGGTCGGTTGGAGTAGTCTGCCGTCGGGCTTGATTTTTGTCATTTGCCGGTTCTTATACGTGCAGACTTCATCATAGCCAAAGGATTTGATGTACTCGTAGCCCTGGTTCAAACCCCGGCCAAGATCTTCGACGCAATGAGCATCGGATCCGATCACCAGTCGAGCAACCCCGGCCCGCTTTGCCCGGCTCATTATGTCCGATGAAGGATAGACCTGTCCGATGCGGCGCAATCCGGCCGTGTTGATCTCGAGCGCGACTCCACGGGCGATCATTTTCATGAATATCGATTCCAGCAAATTCTCCGGCAGATAGCCGATATCCGCGCCGTAATACCCTATGCCGTATTTCTTATAGACGTCAAGATGGGCGACGGCATCAAAAAGACCGCAGCTCACGAGTTCATCTATTGCCTGATAATACTTGTCAATCATGATCCGGGCCGGGTAAGCCGCGAAATAGAGCTCGTGTTCTTTTGAGCTGTCAATACAGATATGATCCAGGCAGTGAATGCTGCCCAGGACGTAATCAACCATTAAATCACGGCTCAAAAATGCGATTTTTTTTTCGATACCCGGGAAATAACCAATCTCGATCCCGGCGCGGACATCGAGTCCGTCTCGACCATACTGCTCACGACAGCGGTCGATTTCATCGAAGAGGCGTTCAACCGCCTTCTGATCCAGCCGCCGGTGTTGATTATCGAAGACGATGAGATTGTCATTGCGCTTCTCGTCGAGCTCGCAATGATTCGTAAAACATATTTGCGCAAGACCGATATCCAGGGCTCGTTCGCAATACTGCTCCAGAGTATCCCGGGCGTCGGTCGAGTGATCAGTGTGAATGTGATAGTCGACCAGCATCGAGGGAATCAGAGAAGCATCACATTGTTGTCGAGCGATACGAATCGGTCGGCCTTTTCCTTGAGATCGTATGCCGTGTTTTCGGAAAACGCGAAGATCTCGACCCGTTTGTTCTTATTCTTGATGAAATCGACCAAGGGTACGAAATCGCCGTCACCGGAAGCCAAAACGATCGTATCGACGCGGTCCAGCGTGCCCAGGATATCAAGCGCGATGCCCATGTCCCAGTTTGCTTTCGCCGAACCGTCGGCACGGGTCCGTACGCCCTTGGTTTTGACAATATAGCCGATGCGTTCGAGGCTGGTAGCAAACGGTTTGACGTCGCCTTCGGGCGGCTGTACGATATAGGCGTAAGCCTTGATCAACTGCCGCTCGCCGGTGATCAAATTCAACAACTTGTCATAATTCACCTTGGCCGCATAACCCATTTTTGCCGAATAATAAAGATTTTGCGAATCGACAAAAAGGGCGATTTTTTCACGCTGGAATTCGGCGATCGCCTTGACGATCTCCTTGATCGCGTAAATATCATCCCTGACTGTCTTGATTTTTGATTCGATTTCGGCCGCGATCAGATTCTTCAGGCTGTCGCGATCGGACGAAGATAAAATATTAGTGTCCACAGTATGCTCCTTGTTTTATATGGTTTATTGAATATCCCGGCGTATTGATTCAGGCAGATAGCGGTATAAGGTTGGCTGTGGCCTCTCGCCGGCAAAGTTGGTCCAGACCAACAGGTATTCCTGGGTACCCCGTATATCGGAGAATATAAATTCCCAACCGTTGAAATAAGTCCAAGTTTCGTACGGTTTTGATTCTTTCACCTCGATGAAACTCTTCTCGATTTCGTCCGGGGCGCCGCATTTTATGTAGATTCGTCCCCGGTCGGTTTGCCAGCCGGCCTTGTTGCCTTCCTGATAATGCCTGGTTGCGTAATCAAAACGCTCGGCGATAGCAGGATAGTCATGATCCGACCAGAAACGATCGAGGTAGATCTTTTTGCCTTCCGGCGGCAATTTCTGAAATTTTTTGTATTCTTTCCCGGTCAGGAAATATTCGATTTTTTCATAATAAGGCATATTGGCGTACGAGACGGCGGTATCGACGACCGTCGAGCGGACGATCGAGAAATCGGTTGATTTCACGTAAGTCCAGGTCGCCGGCGAGTCCGGCAATTCGACGGTCAGCCGGTATTCACCGGCGGGCAGCTCATTGATGCTGATTCCGGCATTGACCGCCAGAGAGTTAAAGAGTCGTTTCATTTTCTGACTGATCTCGCGAATCGTGTCGCCTGCCTGGTTCAAAATACGGTAGCTGATGGAAAATTCGCCGCTGTCGGGTTCGATATCATACAGCTCATAATAAAGAAAAATGTTGCGGTATTGATCATTGAATGAATGCGAGGGATGCGGAACAACGACGATATTGCCCTTTCTCAAATAGTCTTGTGTAGTATCCGGATAAATGCCGCTGGCGACAAGGATATCGCTTATATGATACTTGCCCGGTTCGATAGCGATGGTTTTACGAACGGTGCCGGTTCGTTCTCCGGATTGAATGCGCAGGACGATGTCGAAATTACCGGCCGGGACATGCATGCCGAATTGCGTTATGAACTGAGTTTGTTCGCGCGCCGCCTGTTCGAATGACTGGATTGCGAATTGAAGATGCAGAGTATCGAGCAGCGAATCGGGCCGATCCAGATTGTGCAAATCGAAGAAAAGAACGGCCCGGGCAACGTTCTGATCATCGATCGTTTCGTATCTTAACTGATGATACGGTACGGCGCAGTTCATCTCGAGGTAATAGATCGTTTCGGTGCGCCGGGTATGATTGACCGTATCTTCAATGATGAACTTGCTGCGGAACACGACAGGATCGGCATAGAACTCGATTGTCTGATTAAGCAGAAACAATAACCAGATCATAAGCCGGTTCCATCCGGCGTGAGCAGGATGTACTGACCAAGACCGTGGCGGTCGCCAAATATGAAGCGGCGGTTAATCTTATAATAATACCAGATTTCATAGGCGTCGTAGAACTTGATTGATGGATTTTCAAGCTCATGGGCTGGGGCATAAAGTTCGTATGGGCGCAGCTGGACCTCGTCCGGCGGACCGTAGCGGACATAGATTTTTGCCCGGTCGCTTTGCCACCCTTTATCGCCGTGCGAAAAATGCTCTTCGCAATGGCTGATCCGGCGGAAGTATTCAACTTCCTGCTCATTGAAGTCGGTATTGGGGGTGGGGTCGTGTTTTTTCCAGAAGGCGCGCCATAACGAGTCTCGTTCTTCCACTGGCGATTGCTTCAGTTCGTTGATCTGCCGGGTCGTGGCGATGTATTCGAGCTGATTAACCCGGATCTGCCAGGTGGCTTCGTCCCGGTGAAAAGGGCGTGCGATTATCACCGGCAATTTGACCATGTCGAGTTTGCTGGTTTCGGCGTGCAGCATGAATGCGGCAACGTATCGGCCATTGGGCAATGCCGCAACCGCGAATTTACTCGAATCTTCATAAATTCCCGGCCGCAGGCTGGCGCCTTGTTGGATCCGGTCGATTATGATTGTTATTGAATCGACGTGGAATTTATCGTTCAAGACCGTGAAGGTGAAAGTTATCGTGTCGCGCTGCATTGCCCAGTTGATATTGGCAAGATAATTGATCTTTGATATTTTCTCATTGACATCGAGCAGAAGACCGCCGTTAAGATCGACGATTTTAAGGTTATAGGAAATACCGTTTGCCGGTACGATGATTTTCACCGAATCGCCGACAATATCGCCTTCCCGGGCGACTTTCTTATCCCAGAAATCTCCTGCCGTCTGGCGCTTTTTCTTATCGTATACTTTCAACTGAACCTCATAGCTGGCAATATATTGGGTGTCTTCGACGAAATATTTCAGCATGTTTTCCGGTATCGTATAGTGGATAACAAGATGCTGCCGGTTGTCGTCATGCAACCGGTCCATTGCCTGCCATTCGATCTGGCATATAAGCAGTATTATCATCATCGGGTGTTCCCGGGTTTGTTCCTGAATATGCTCTTCATGGCACGGTCAACGCTCGGTACGGTTTTGAAGGTAATACCGCGCCGGACATCCGCCGGGATCTCTTTAAGATCTCGTTTGTTCTCGGCGGGCAGATAGATCGTTTCAATGCCGGCCCGCTTCGCGGCAATTACCTTTTCTTTGATGCCGCCGACCGGCAAAACTCGTCCGGTCAACGTTATCTCGCCGGAAAATGCGATTCGGGGATTGATCGGCCGGGATTTGAACAGGGATGCCAGCGACATGATCACGGCCAAACCCGCTGATGGGCCGTCCTTGGGAATGGCGCCGGCCGGAATATGAATGTGAACATCATGGCCTTTGATGTCCCTCAGGTCAACCGACCATTGCCGGGCATTTGATCGTATGCAGGAAAGAGCCGCCTGGCAGGATTCTTTCATCACGTCGCCCAGTAAACCGGTCAGAATCAACCCTTTGCCGGTAAGCATCTTAGTTGATTCGACGAACAGTATTTCGCCTCCATAAGGCGTCCAGGCAAGACCGGTCGCGACGCCGATCGTGCCCTTGCGGGCGGCGATTTCCGCATAAGCCTTGGGCGGGCCAAGAAAATCCTCGAGGTTGCCGTTACTTATCCGCACTGCTTTCCTCTTTCCTTCGGCAAACCGTTTTGCGACCTTCCGGCAAATTGAGCCGATCATCCGTTCAAGGTTGCGGACGCCGGCCTCTTTTGTGTACGAATTGATGATGCTGATCAACGACTTTTTATCGAAACCAATCACCGATGGCCGCAACCCGGCTTCAAAAATGCGTCTGGGAATCAGATATGCCCGGGCGATCTCGATTTTCTCTTCGAGTATGTAGCCGGGCAGTTCGATAATCTCCATGCGGTCTCTGAGCGCCGGGATGATCGGGTCGGCAAGATTGCCGGTGGCAATGAACATGACATTGGAAAGATCAAAAGGGACCTCAAGGTAATGATCGGAAAACGTGTTATTTTGCTCCGGATCGAGTACTTCGAGCAAGGCCGATGACGGATCGCCCCGGAAATCAGTGCCGACTTTGTCGATCTCATCCAGCATGAATACCGGATTATTCGAACCGCAGGTCTTGATGGACTGAATGATACGACCCGGCAGGGCGCCGACATAAGTGCGCCGATGGCCCCGGATCTCGGCCTCGTCGCGAATACCGCCCAGCGACAGACGCAGGAATTTTCTGCCCAGGGCGCGGGCAATCGATTTGCCAAGCGACGTCTTGCCGACGCCCGGCGGTCCGATAAAACACAAAATCGAGCCCTTGGCGTCCGGCTTGAGTTTCTTAACCGCCAGGTATTCCAGAATGCGGACTTTCACCTTATCAAGATCGTAATGATCCTCATTCAGGATCGCTTCGGCTCGCTTGATATCCAGATTGTCGGCCGTCGACCGGGTCCAGGGGATATTTATTAACCAGTCGATGTAAGTGCGGGAAACTATATACTCTGCCGCCTGAGGCGGAATCTTAGCCAGCCGCTCGAGCTCTTTCATGGCGACGGTTTCGATATTCTCGGGCATTTTTGCCTCGACGATCTTCTTTTTGAGTTCTTCGATTTCCCGGCCGTGATCATCGCTTTCACCCAGTTCCTTCTGTATCGCTTTCATCTGTTCGCGCAAATAGTATTCCCGTTGTCCCTTGTCGAGCTCGTTCTTCACCTGGGAACGGATCTTCGCCCCGAGTTCAAGAATGCTTATTTCTTTCTGGAGCATCGGGATGATCTTTGACAACCGTTCTTTTGGATCGACGGTCTCAAGCAAAGCCTGTTTATCATTGTAGTCAAAATTGATGTAACTGGACACAAAATCGGCCAGCCGGTTAGGTTCATCAACGTTCAGGATCAGTGCGCCGAGCTCGTCTGGGAGATAAGGAGCCAGGGCGACGAGCTGTTGGAACATAGAAACGATGTTGCGCATCAATGCTTCAAGCGCCATGGTTTTTCTCTGCTCGAAATCAATGAGACTGATTTTCGCTTTTAAATATGGTTCGGCCTGCACGAATTGATCGACCCGGAAACGCTTAAGCCCTTTGATCAAAAGCCGGATCGTACCGTCGGGAAAACGCAGCATGCGGTTTATCTGGATCACACAGCCAATGTTGAAGACCTGCTCGGGTTTTGGATCCTCGATGCTCGGATCGCGCTGGGTTAATGCGCCGGCAATCTTATTTGTCGTCAGGATCTCGTCGATTAGTTTGGCGAGCTTCTGGGTTTGTATTATCAGCGGAACCGGTTGCTCGGGGAAAACGACGCCGCCTTTGATCGGGATGATACCGAGCACTTCGGGAATGGTTATAATCGCATCTTCCATGATCGTCAATCCTCGATTGGGATTACCGTTTCCTTGATGAATGAGATCCGGATGATCAGCATGCCGTCACGGTGATCAATCCGGTATTCCGCGGTATGAACCGGTAAGGGAAATGCGATCCGCTGGGAAAAGCGGCCATACGGTATCTCGGCGGTGTGGAATGTGCAGCAATCCGGCTTGAGCGGCGGCGCTGGTTTTCGTAAACCGATGATCTGAAGTCGGTCTTTGTTCAGAAATATGCTCATATCATGCGCCGCCACGCCGGCAAGCTCGATATTGATGATCACTTCGTCGCCGGTCGTGTAAAGATCGTAAAGCGGCTGCCAATTCACGATGCCGTCGTCGGCCGGATCCTGGCCGATCAGGACTTGAATTCCGCTGGTTTGCCGTTCTATCAGATCCACGTTCGCCTTCTTCATGTTAGATTATATGGCAAAAGAACGGTTAAGTCAAGATAAGGACGTTACTCGCTAACCGGTAAGCGGTAATCGGCGAAAACAAAATAAATTACACGACTTTTTTAAATTCAATGAGAAGATAAATTTTGGGCGAAGCAAGGCTCATCTGAGCCACGG
>JBBIHN010000105.1:0-6958 GCA_037446995.1 Caldifarciminota bacterium
TGATATACTCTCGTCCCCCTGCTGCTTACCGTTTACGGTCTACTGTCTTTTCGGCCCTTGACATTTTTCAAAAATTGATTATAATGCTTGTTGTATGGCAGAAAATAACTTTTCTTCAATCCTGATAATCGATGTCATCCTGCTTATTGGAAGGACGGGCCTTTTGTCGCCCTGACAAGGAATATCAGGGAAACAAACGGCCCGCCATAAGGCGGGTCTTTTTTTTTTAGAACAAAGGAGGTTCAAAATGAACAAAGATACAAAGGCGAAAGAAAAACCGGCGGCGCCGGCAAAGCGACGAAACATCGATATACCCGAGGACGGGTTCACGCCCGAAGGCATCCTGATCACCTCGCCCTGGATCATTGATCGAAGGATGAATCGCGACGACCGCCGATCAAGACGCGCGAGGACCGAACGTCGCAACTAGCGGCCGATTGGAGAATCTTATGAACCTGACATTTGTGGTCATTATTCTCATTCCTAACCGGGCTTGCACGCGGGGCTTTTTCTTTGGTCGAAGGCATAGCGGCAAAATAGAGAGAAACTTATCAATGCATAATAAAAGGCAGGTGTCATGAATAAAACCGGAGCTCAACTTCTCGTTGAAGCCTTGCTGGCAGAAAATGTATCAATGATTTTTGCTTATCCAGGCGGTGCCGTGATCTCGATTTTTGACGAATTGTACAAAATGAGTAACAAAATACGACTCATTAAACCGCGGCACGAGCAGGGCGGAACGCATGCGGCTGATGGCTTTGCACGTGCAACCGGCAAGGTTGGCGTTGTCCTCGTTACCTCAGGGCCCGGTGCGACCAACACCGTCACCGGGATCGCTACGGCATATCTGGATTCTGTGCCGATGATTGTCATTACTGGTCAGGTTTCAACTGCCATGCTGGGTAGCGATGCCTTCCAGGAAGTAGATATTATCGGCATGACAGCACCAATTACCAAAGCTAATTTTATGATCGAAGATATAACAGAGCTCATGCCGTTAGTCAGGAAAGCATTTCATATTGCCCGCAGCAATCGACCTGGACCGGTGCTGATCGATATACCGGCTGATATACAGACAGCGTCTATTGATTCGAATTTAATTGATTATCCAATTGATGATCCGGTCCCTAAGCGAATTAATCATTCCCCGGTGCTGAATACGGTAATCGATGAAATCAACAAATCACGCCGACCGCTTATTCTTGCCGGTGGCGGGGTGAATATCGCTAATGCGAATGAATTGTTGAATAAATTTATTAACTGCTATCGCATCCCGGTCGTGCATACTTTGCAGGGGCACGGCCTTAATCCAGACAACGAATTGTACTTCGGCGGTATCGGCATGCATGGTACTTGCTACGGAAATTATGCGGTTCAGAAATCCGACTTGATACTCGTCTTCGGCGTGCGCTTCAGCGATCGTATTACCGGCAACAAAATGAAATTTGCGCCACGGGCAAAAATAATACAGGTCGATATAGATCGTGCTGAAATCGAAAAAAATATAAAAGTATACGCTGCGATCAATGACGACATCAGCAATGTCATCGCCGATTTACTCAATCTACCCTTACCCACGGCGGATTTTCAAGACTGGATTAACGAACTCAATCGAGTACGGGATGGTAATCAATTAAGCTTCAGCCAATGTAATCAGCTCAAACCGCAATATCTCATTCAGCTGGCAAATGAGATTTTTGACGAACGAACCATCGTTGTCTCGGATGTTGGCCAGAACCAGATGTGGGTTGCGCAGCATTATCGGTTCCGACGGCCGCGAACCCTGCTAACCTCGGGCGGATTGGGTACGATGGGTTATGCCTTGCCAGCCGGTATCGGCGCCAAACTTGGTTCGCCGGATAAAGAAGTACTGGTTATAACTGGTGACGGCGGATTTCAAATGAATATCCAAGAGCTTGTTACCGTTAAAGAGTACAATATCAATTTAAAAATTCTCATTCTCGATAATCACTATCTGGGCATGGTGCGCCAGTGGCAGCAATTATTTTTCGAAAAAAGATATTCGGCAACCTATATGGAAAATCCCGATTTCAGCAGTATCGCCCAGGCCATCGGCATAGCGGGAATGACGCTTGATTCAACTGATTCGGCACGCTCCATGATCACACAATTGAAAGAATCAAGGGAAGCGATGGTCTTGCATGCCAAGATCGAACCAGAAGAAAATGTCTTGCCAATGGTTGCGCCAGGCGCGGCAATCGACAATCAAGTTAAGATTTTATAAAGGAGGTTATAATGGAAAATTCTGAAAAAAAACACAGCCTGTCTCTTTTTGCAAAAAGGGATTCAAGAAGCTTGATGAAGATCTGCGGCTTGTTAGCCCGCCGCGGTTATGATATCGAAAGCTTAAATTTCAGCCACATAAGAGAAACGGGATTGGCAAAACCTATCATTGTAATCAACAGCGACCGCGAGGCGGAACTGGTGAAAAGCCAGCTGTATAAACTTATCGATACTGTTCATGCAGTGTGGCTAAATTAATAATAACCGGAGAGAACCAATGGTAAAAATATATTATGATCGTGATGTCACGATAAACTGTTTAAACCGAAAAAAAATATGTATCCTTGGCTTTGGAAATCAAGGCCATGCCCACGCTTTGAATCTTAAAGAAAGCGGCGTCAATGTAATCGTCGGGCTGCGAACTGAAAGCCAAAACTGGGGAATAGCCGAAGACTATGGACTGAAAGTGATGTCCATCCCCGATGCCTGTGCACAGTCTGATATCATCATGATCCTTATTCCGGACGAAAACCAGACTCGGGTCTATTATCAATTCGTGCATAATCACCTAACTCAAGGCAAAATGCTTTTGTTCGCGCACGGCTTCTCGATTCATTATTCCCAGATTAAACCTCCATCAAATATCGATATCGCCATGATTGCACCCAAAGCCCCGGGATATATGGTACGCCGGGAATATGTTGCCGGTCGGGGGGTTCCGGCCTTGATGGCTATCCATCAGGATACCAGCGGTCAAGCTTTAGATTTAGCACTCGCTTATGCAGGTGGCATTGGCGCAACCAGGGCGGGCGTGATCGCAACCACTTTTCGCGAAGAGGTTGAAACCGATCTTTTTGGTGAACAGGCAGTTCTCTGCGGCGGTATTACTTCCTTGATGAAAGCCGGTTTTGATACTCTGGTCGAAGCTGGTTATCAGCCTGAGCTTGCCTATTTTGAATGCATCAACGAGATGAAATTAATCGTTGATTTGATCTATGAAGGCGGTTTTTCGCGTATGCGCAACGCAATCAGCAACACGGCCGAATACGGAGACTACTGCACGCAGGAGAAAATCATTACAAATCAATCAAAAGAAAACATGAAACAAATTCTTTACGACATTCAGACCGGCAAATTTGCCCGGGAATGGATACTTGAAAATCAAGCCGGTCGCCCCTTTCTCGACCGGATACGAGCATTGTCACAGAATCTGCTTCTAGAAAAAGTGGGCGGTGATTTAAGGGCCATGATGTCCTGGCTTAACAAAGAAAAACCATCGGCGCAAAAAGTCCCATTACGGGAAGTAGACTATGCGAAGTGACCGGATTAAAAAAGGAATCAACCGCGCCCCCCATCGTTCCCTACTCAAATCAATGGGGATGACTGATAGGGAAATTGAGCAGCCATTCATCGGCGTATGCTCGGCTTTCAGTGAAATTGTACCCGGCCACATCCATCTCAGATCGATTGTCGATGCGGTCAAAACCGGCATCCGGTTGGCCGGCGGTACGCCAATGGAATTTGCAACCATTGGCATATGTGATGGCCTGGCCATGGGTCATGATGGTATGAGATATTCACTGCCTTCGCGCGATCTCATCGCCGATTCGATTAATCTCGTTGCCATGGCATTACCCTTTGACGGTTTGGTCTTTGTCTCTAATTGTGACAAAATCACGCCGGGCATGCTCATTGCTATGGCCCGCATTAATTTGCCATCAATAATAATCAGTGGTGGCCCTATGCTAGCTGGGTCACACAAGAACCAAAAAATCGATCTGGTTACTGTATTTGAGGCCGTGGCTAAATATAAATGCGAGATCATAACAGCTGACGACTTTATTGCAATCGAGAACAATGCCTGTCCTGGTGCTGGCAGCTGCGCGGGCATGTTTACCGCTAATACGATGAACAGCCTTGTGTGAAGCTTTTGGACTCGCTTTGCCCGGTAATGGCACCATCCCGGCAGTTGCAGCGGGACGCATACGACTGGCAAAAAAAACCGGTATAACCGTAATGGACCTGGTTAAACGCCAACTTTGTCCAAAGGATATCATTAGCATCGATTCATTCCATAATGCGATCTCGGTTGATATTGCATCCAGTTTTGAGATACCGTTTGAATTGCATTGGTTCAATGATTTCAGCCTCAAGGTGCCGCAATTATGTAATTTATCGCCGTGTGGTGAGCATCATGTCGAAGATCTTAACAATGCCGGCGGCATAATGGCCATGATGAAGCAGTTGAGCAAGGGTGGTTTTATAAAAACTGACGCCCGCTGTCTCGGCAACGCCAGTATCAAAGATTGCATCAACCTGGTCAGCGATATTAACGAAGATATTATCCGGCCGATTGATCGACCATTTTTTAGAAAAAGCGGTCTAGCCGTGTTTAACGGTAATCTTGCTCCTCAAGGTGCGGTTGCCAAACTGGCTGGCTGGCCAGAACATCTGCGCAAACATATTGGACCCGCAGTTGTGTTTGACAACGGTGAAACAGCTACCCGCTCGATACTTGATGGCATGATCAATAAAGGAGATGTTATAATAATCCGCAATGAAGGATTGAAAGGAGGTCCGGGCATGAGAGAGATGTTAGAGCCAACTGCGGCCCTTGCTGGCATGAATCTGCTTGACGATGTTGTACTAATAACGGATGGACGCTTTTCCGGCGGTTCACACGGCGCGATTATTGGCCATGTAATGCCCGAAACTGCAGATAATGGCCCAATATCCAAAGTCAAAAATGGCGATATAATCACAATCGATTTTAACAACCGCAGAATCGAATATCTGAGCGGCGAAAGGAGCATCCATGAAACGAATTAAATTGTATGATACTACTTTGCGCGACGGTGCTCAAGGTTTGGTTCGCATCGCCATTGAATTGGATCAAATCGGAATTGATTATATTGAAGGCGGCTGGCCGGGTTCCAATCCAAAGGACATCGAATTTTTCCATCAAATGAAAAAAATAAATTAAACAATGCCCGGATTACGGCCTTTAGCTCAACCCGTCGCCGCGGATTCAAAATAGATGCTGACAGTAATATACAACAGCTTATTCAGTCTCAAACGCCGGTCTTCACGATTTTTGGCAAATCATGGGATTTCCAGGTCTCAGATGCCCTGGAGACTAATCTGGAAGAGAACCTGGACATGATATATGACACCATATCATATTCGAAAAAATATACGGACGAAATAATTTATGATGCTGAACATTTTTTTGATGGTTTCAAAAGTAATCCTGAATATGCGCTTAAAACTCTGTTAAGCGCTCGGGATGCTGGAGCGGATATTATTGTCCTCTGCGATACTAACGGCGGGACATTATGGTTCGAGCTGGAATCGATAATCGATCAGGTCAAAAATATTATCAACATACCCCTTGGGATTCATGCACATAACGATTCTGACCAGGCATTAATCAATTCCTTAATCGCAGTAAAAAAAGGTTTTACTCATATTCAAGGCACGATCAATGGTTTAGGCGAACGCTGTGGCAATGCAAATCTTTGCAGTATCATACCGAATCTCAATATAAAAATGAATATCAAAATAATTCCTGATGCCAATTTGAAAAATCTGACTTTTCTTTCACGGCTTGTTTCTGAATTGATCAACCGTCCGCCAGTCACCGATCTTCCTTTTGTCGGCGAGAATGCATTTGCCCACAAAGGCGGTGTCCATGTTTCGGCCGTCAGGAAAAATAACCGAACCTATGAACATATTGACCCGGAACAGGTCGGCAATAAAAGAAAGATTCTTGTTTCCGAGCTCTCCGGGCGCAGCAATTTACTGGCCAAAGCAGCCGAACTCAAAATTAATCTAAATGACTCGTCATTACTGACTATCCTGCTTGGCAAACTCAAACAGCTTGAAGCCAAAGGATATTATTTTGAGGGCGCCGATGCCTCGCTTGAATTATTAATCCGTTACAGTATAAATCAAGTCAAAGAATATTTCTCGCTTCAAGGATTTCATGTCATTGTCTGGAAAAACTCCCATGCCAATGCTGCCCAGGCTGAAGCATCAATTAAAGTGAGTGTGCCTGAAGAAGTTGCACGCCTTGGCGGATTCAATGACTCAATTGAGCATACATCAGCTGACGGCAACGGTCCAGTTGAAGCACTTGACCGTGCGCTGCGCAAAGTACTGGAGAAGTTCTATCCCCGTTTAAAAAGCGTGAAATTAACCGATTATAAAGTGCGAATTCTCGACGAACGATCCGGAACCAAAGCAGCAACCCGGGTGCTTATCTATTTTACCGATGGTAAGAATAAATGGGGCACTGTTGGTGTATCCAATAACATAATTGACGCATCTTGGATAGCATTGACCGATGCCTTTACCTATAAATTAATGACTGATGAACTCGCCTCAAAACAGACCAACCAATTAAAGTCACGGGTCAATTATAAGTAAATTGGAGGATGGGATGAGTAAATCAGTAATGATTTTTGACACTACCCTGCGGGATGGTGAACAGGCGCCTGGATTCAGCATGAATGTAGAAGAAAAAATTAAGATTGCCCATCATCTTGCCAAGCTGAATGTCGACGTGATCGAAGCAGGATTTCCAATTGCCTCATCGGGTGATTTTGAAGCCGTGGCGGAAATTGCCAAAATAATCAAAGGACCGCAGATTGCCGGTTTGGCCCGGGCAAATGAAATGGATATTGAAACTGCCTGGGAGGCGCTCAAATATTCA
>JBBIHN010000106.1:0-6947 GCA_037446995.1 Caldifarciminota bacterium
AATTCGCATGGGCGGTACTGGACTTGAACCAGTGACCTTCGGTATGTGAGACCGACGCTCTGACCAGCTGAGCTAACCGCCCAAGGGGGCTTCCAGCCCCCTTTCTCCAAAAAGTTTAAGGAAACGGTTAAACTTTTTGGAGGCCTCGGACCCCCGGGCATTGCCGGACAAGACCTGAGGTTCGAGAAGAAGTTTGCGCCGTGCCGGGAATCCCGTAGGCACAGCGATTTCAGATTTGTTTACGCCTCAACTAAGGTGGGCTTCCAGCCCCATCGCGGCGAAGCCGCAGAATACACTGAACAGATTCTAAACCCAAACCAATCATCCAGTCTTAATTACTCTTCGGCCTTCGATTCTATATTTCCCCGAAACGATAATATTTATCGCTTCGGTATAAATTATATGCTCTTCTTTCAATATCCTTGCCGCCAGAGTCTCGGCGTCATCGTCGTCTTGTATCGGCACGGTCGCCTGAACGATGATCGGACCGCCGTCAACCGTATCATCGACAAAATGCACGGTACAGCCGGAGAATTTGACGCCATAGTCAAGCGCCTTTTGTTGCACACCCAGTCCGGGAAATGCCGGCAATAAAGATGGATGAATATTAATTATCCGGCCGGCAAAAGCCGTAAGCAGAGGCTGTTTGATAACGCGCATGAAACCGGCAAGGCATACCAGATCGACATTATGGTCTTGCAGGGTCTTGACATAGCTCGCTTCGAATTCCGGCAATAGCCAGGTCTTTTTAGGCCCTGGATCAAGATAAATAGCTTTGTACCCATGATCCCGGGCAAGCAGCAATGCCCGCGCGTCCTCGCGGTCGCTGATCACGCAGGCGAGATTGGCATGCAGAGTTCCATTCTTTATGTTCTTGATGATCGCTTCAAGATTTGAACCGCGGCCCGAGGCGAGCACTGCGATGTTCTTCATGAAGGATTGTAATCGGGAAAAGGGAATAGTCAAGGTAGAAAGACAGTATGAACCAAGAAGTAGGGGTTATATGCCAGTAGTGATTAGTGTTTTAGTATCTTGCGCTGAGGAAGACCGAGCCGATCTTTTTACCGGCGACCGTGATGTTGAATATTCCTTGATACTTATTGTCGGCGATAACGTAGTCGAGCGAATCGCCGAGAGTATGTTCCGGCAGGAATTTGCGATTGATCATCTGGGCGTCGGTCGATGCCATTACCGTGTTCGAATTGTCAACAATGTGTATGCATTCAAGGCTGGGTATCAAGCGCCGGGCATGTTTTATGACATGGTTGAGTTCGGAGCGTTCCTGTTGTATGACCAGGTCTTCGACATGGCTCGAATGGGCGATGAAGTTGCCAATCGTACCGTAGCGCCGGGCGATCAGCACTTCAACCGGTTTAGTCAAGGTGTTGGGCATGATCCGGGCACTGAAATAGAGCGCACCGAGTTTGTTGCCGTCAATACTGACTTGATAGGCGCCCTCATAGAAATTGTTGCGGTCGAACACCCGATTGTCGTCGGCGCGGATAAAATCCGACCGGTATTCGGCGCCGATAACCGTGTTATTGGTCGAGGCAACCACTTTGCTGTTATTGTCCGTAAAATGCAAATAGACGATTTCCGGTTCGTCCCGCACGATCTGCAAGATAACTTCGTTGAGGTTATTCTCATTGCACAGGATGAATGCGTTGATTAGATAATTCGAACTGCTGATCAGCCGTCCCAGATCGTCATATCTTAACAACATTATCGCGCCCGGTTCGACCGGTCCGGAAACGAACGATGTATCGGCGGCAGTGATAGCCGTTCCGGTTTTTTGCCGGAACCGGTATATGCCGAAATAGTAAGCCGCGATCAGCAACATCAGGATGATAATCGCGCCGGCGGCACGAACAATGTTTTTCCGGTTTCGGCGCGGGGCCGGGGCGGCCGATTTCTTCTTCGCGTCAAAGGTGATTTTCTTCGCTTCCTGGCTGCCTTCGATCATCGCTTGGATATCGCGGCATTGCCGGGGTCTTTGCGCCGGATCCTTGGCAATGCACATCAGGACGACGTTTTCCCATAATTCCGGTATTTCCGGTTTGATCGAGCGGAGCGGGACCGGAGGGGTTTCTTCGTGCTGGCGCATTATTTCATAGTCGGTATCGCCTTTGAACGGCGCCTGACCGGTCAGGGCTTCGTACACGGTGATGCCGAGCGAATAAATATCGCTGCGCGCGTCAAGTTCTTTGCCGCGCACCTGTTCGGGCGACATGTATTTGGGCGTACCGACCGCAATGCCGGTTCTCGTGATCTTCTGATCGGCGATGATATGTACGATGCCGAAATCGGATATCTTTGCCGCACCCATTTGCGATAACATAATGTTCGAAGGTTTTATGTCCCGATGGATGATCTGCTGACGGTGAGCAAAATCGAGACCGGCGACCACGGCGTCGAGCATAGGTTTGAAAATATCCACGGTCAGGGCGCCGCGCTTTTCAATGTACTGGCCGAGGGTGCGGATTTTCATGCCGTTGACTTCGATGCCGTCGATGTACTCCATGACAATAATGTAGGCGTTGTCTTCCTCGATGTAATTATACATCGTGACGATGTTGGGATGACCGGTAAGCTGGGCCTGGGTCTGCGCCTCGCGGACAAAGCGTTCGCAGAATTGCGGATCGGTCGTCAAATTGGATTGCATGATTTTGATCGCGACGATTTGATTGATCAGGGTGTGGCGGGCTTTATACACGGTCGCCATGCCGCCCCGGCCGATCGTCTCGATTATTTCATATTCGCGTATCCGGTCGCCGGGTTCGGGATTTATCGACGGTATGGTTTGGTCGCCATAATACATAGATGGCATAATTATAGCAAAATACATATGTATGTAAAGCCGGTTAAAAGTTCCCTTTCCCAGACAGTCTGCAAAAGGGAACTCATATGTATGTAAAGCCGGTTTACCGGTTTCAAGATATGGTTTGACTTTGCCGGTTGATTTGCTATACTGTATAAATGCAAGTGATGCGATCAATGTTAGATAGCAGGAGGTTTTCGTGATCAAGCATTCTTTTATCATTCTTCTTTGTTTTGTTTCTTTGCGAAGTCTATATGCGCAGACCGCACAGACCTTACCCGAGGTCAAGGAAGCCGAGGAAATATCCGGAACCGTGCAGGCCGCGGTCGAGCGGGCGATCGATATGGTCAAGCCGGCTCTGGTCAGGATACATGTTGTGACCGTGTACGACGCGCAGGGCCAGGTGAGCAAAAACGAGGTTGCGGGCAGCGGCGTGATAATATCCGGACAAGGGCATGTCGTCACCAATCATCATGTTGCCGGCCGCGCCCGGCGCATTGTCTGCACATTGGCCGGTCGAGAGGAGATGGAGGCCGAGCTGATCGGCACAGATCCTTTGTCCGATATCTGCGTGATAAAGTTGAAGAACGGTAAGGATGTCGAATATCCATATGTCCGTTTCGGCGATTCGGATAAACTCAAGGTCGGCGAAAGCGTGCTGGCAATGGGCAGTCCGCTTGCCCTGTCGCAGTCGGTCACGATGGGAATCGTCAGCAATACCGAAATGGTTATGCCGGACGTGTTTCGTCCTATCAAATTGACCATGGAAGGCGAGGATGTGGGGTCGATCGTACGCTGGATCGGTCATGACGCAGCAATCTATCCCGGCAATTCCGGCGGTCCGCTGGTCAATCTCAACGGCGAGATAATCGGCATTAACGAAATCCGATACGGCATCGCCGGCGCGATACCTTCAAACCTGGCGCAGAAAGTAGTCGAGCAACTGATCAACAAAGGAAGGGTGGAACGCGCCTGGATCGGAGTTCAACCGCAACCCCGGTTGAGATCAATGCCGATCGATCGGGGAGTGCTGGTCGGCAGCGTTATCGACGATTCTCCGGCGCACCGCGCCGGCATTCGTCCCGGCGACATTATTCTGTCAATAGCCGGCAGAGATTTCGACATACGGTTTCCCGAAGAGATACCGATCTTCAACCAGTTCATCATGGAACGCGCGATTGGCAAGCCGATGCCGGTGACAGTTCTGCGCGACGGGCAGAAGAAGTCTTTCAAGGTTACGCCGGTCGAACGGGAGTATATATTCCCGCGCTCGATCGAAATGAAGAAATGGGGATTGACGGTCCGCGATATATCGCTGATCGCGGCCAGGGAAATGAAGAGAGCGGATCAGGATGGAGTTTTTGTCACCTCGGTGCGACCCGGCGGCCCGGCCGGCAGCTGCGTGCCCGAGATCAGACCCGGCGATATCATTGTTGAGGTGGAGAATAAGAAAATCAAGAACCGCGATGATCTGATCGAAATTACCGAACGGCTTACTGCCGGGGAGCGGGATACGATCAAGGTTGCGGTGATTTTTGAACGGGGCCGCGGCCGTTATCTGAGCGTGGTCAACCTGGCGAGAAGCGGCATTGAAGAGCAAGGTCAGGAGTTGCAGAAAGCCTGGCTCGGCATTGCCACCCAGGTGCTGACCAGGGAGATTGCCGCGGCACTAGGGCTTGAGGCGGTCAAGGGAATGCGGGTGATCGACGTTTTTGAAGGCAGCGCCGCCCAGCAAGCCGGCATCCAGACAGGAGACGTGCTGACCGCGATCGACGGCATGAAGATCAACGCGTCGGACCCGGCCGATGCCGAGATGCTGGCCGTTATGATACGGGAATTCTCGATCGGCGCCGAAGTCGAGATATCGGTCATCAGGCAGGGTAAGGACAAGACGCTCAAAGCCCGTTTGATGAGTTCGCCGAAGATTCCCCGGGAGATGAAAAAATACCGGGATCAGGATTTTGAGATCACGGTCCGCGATATCGCGTTCAATGATCGGATCAATGAGAAGTGGGGAATGGATCAGACCGGAGTGATCGTTGAGTTCATAACCGACGGTAGCTGGACTGCGCTTGCCAATATTCTGACCGGCGACGTCATACTCAGCGTTGATCAGAGATCGGTGAGGAACGTTGATGATTTCGAAAAAATAATGGACGATATTGCCCGGCAAAAACCTGAAGCCGTGATCTTCAAGGTGCTGCGCGGCATCTACACGGTCTTCATAGAAATCGCGCCGGATTGGCATGGCGACAAAGAAAAGGAGCGATAGATGACCAGTTCAGCGAAAGTGGCGTTAATTCTGCTGTTGACGACCTTGTTCCCGAAAGCGGATGAGATTGGTGATGCGGCCCGCAGGGTGATCGAAGAATGGCAGCATTCGGTGATCAGCGCCAGGCTTGTGATCGAGGTATTCGAGTCGGAGCGCAAGATCGAAGTTATGGCGACGATCATCGATGATGCCGGATTGGCGATCATTTCGCTTTCGAGCATTAGTCCCGGATACGGGAGATACGAGGATCAGTCGAAAATCAAGGATTTGAAGATGATCTTTCCGGATGGCACCGAGATCCCGGCGAAAGTTCTGCTGAGGGATCAGGATTTTGACGTGGCGTTTATCCGGCCGACCGACAAGACAAAACTGGTTTTCACGCCGGTCGATCTTTACAACAGCCATGAACCGCAGATCATGGAGTCGTATATTGCGCTGTCCAGGCTATCCGGCGCCGCGGGTTATGTCGCGGTTGGATCCGAAGGCCGCATCAAGTCGGTAATCAGAAGACCGCGCGTGTATTATGTTCCGGATTTCATGACGGTTATCACTACCGGTCTGGCAACGCCGGTATTTTCGACCAGCGGACTTCTGGTCGGCATAATGATGATGAAAACAAGCCGCATTGGCGAATACATGACCGATGAAATGTTTCGAGGCATGGGCGGCATGAGTACGTTGCCGGTGATCGTACCGGCGAAAGATTTAATCGATATCCTTAAGCGGGCGCCGGAGTTGAAGAAGCCTTAGTTGCTAATCCGTCTTTGTCCTCTTTTTTAAAAAAAGGGGCATGATTTATTGTCGATCAACCGCTGACGAATTTAATAATATCTTGACGATATTGCTGCGCTTCCCGATATCCAATATCGATCGCTTCACGGGCACGCTCGAACTGGCTGACCTTGATCCGGCTGGTGTTGATATTAATCAGCAGACATTGATCAGGATCCGGCAGATTCGCTGCAACCAGCCGTGAAAAAATATAGTCGATGATCTTAGAGGCCACTGACCGGAAATCATACTGACGGTTAGGGTTATCTTTGACGGAAAGGAATTCTGAACCATAAGTCACGTAACGCAGAACATTCACCGCGATGATTCGTTTCGCGCCGAGCCGTGCCGCGATGTCGATCGGTACCGGATTCACGAATCCGCCGTCAACAAGAACGCGTCCTTGATAATGATAAGGGATGAAGACCACGGGTATTGATATCGCGGCGCGCACGGCCGGCAGAAGGTCGCCGCGGTCAATTATCAATTCTTTATGTTCTTCAATATCCGTGGCGACGGCGGCGTATTTGATCGGCAGATCTTCGATTTTTTTATCGGCAAGGTATTGGCCGAGATATGCCAGTATTGCCTTACCGTTGATCAAACCGCGTTTGTTGAACCGTATCGGGAACAGCGCGCGTTTTTTCCCCCGGTCGATTTTGACGGCGATATCTTCGATCTCCCGTATCGAAAAACCCGCCGCGTAGAAAGCGCCGACCAGGGCGCCTATTGACGCGCCGACCACGAGCTCGGGTTTGATATTCATTTCCCGAAGCAATTTGAGTACGCCGATATGCGCGTAGCCCTTGGCCGCGCCGCCGCCCAAAACCAGTGCCAGCATGGGCTATTATATTGTTTTTGAGGATAACAATCAACATTGATCATATCGGCGCCGCCTACTTCATCGTTACCCGGCTGGATCAGGCAATCCAGCCACTTCTTCAATGCGACATCGCCGATCTTGCGTTCATTATTGGAAATCCCACGAAATATCATCATATTTAATACCGTATCACTGTAATCAACAGCTTACACGACTTTTGCGTTTTTTAAAGAAGATAAGATTTGGGCTCATTGGCTCATATT
>JBBIHN010000107.1:0-6941 GCA_037446995.1 Caldifarciminota bacterium
TTGCGGTAGTAATTTGATTTTATTCTCATCAAATTAACAAAACCGCCTTCGCCTTCAATTTTGGCGCCGATGAAAACATCCTGCAGGGCTTTGTAAAATTTTTGTTCTTTGGTCATGTTATTACCTCAATATTTCTTTCATTATAAGTCTTTTTATTTCTAAGTCCATAAAAAGCCCCCGCCCGTAAAAATAAGAAAAAATTTTGTTTAACTTTCGTTAGATGAAAGTTGCGTAGCAATTTCATTCTCTCTTTTCCTCCTATGAAGTTAGACGAAGGGAACAACATCATGGAATTTACGGTCTCCTTTCCGTGAAAGGCAGGTTTTCGAATTGCACATAACGTTTTGCGGAAAAAGAAGTTGCCGAAGGCAATTTGGGCGAATGTGCGTAGCACTGTAGCCTTTTATCCGCTGTTAAGCGATGGGCTAATCATATCTTTGTTTATCTGCGTTTTGAAAACTCTCCAAATAGGGCCGTTTCCCTGCCCGCTGACCCACAAGCCGGAAACAAGATACAAGATCTCCTTTATCTTTCAGCAAGAAGTCTTTAATCTTCCTTTCATTTTCCAAGTCCAGTTCTTCATGATCTTTAGCCAATACTTGCATCGTATATTCCCAATTCCTGATTTCTTCCTGCAATATAAAATCTTTGTATGGGAGAAATTCTGCACATTGAATTTCAACCAATCCTGTCTTCTCCCAGTGATTCTTCCACCATTCAACCGAATGAAGAGCATGAAAATCATAGTCCTGATAAAATGACCTCAAATATGCAGGCACTTCTGATAAAGACCTGAATTCTCTTGTAAAACACCAGTCAATAATTCCTATTAGCCCCTTTGGCTTTAGGAATTGACTTATGTATGGCAGATACAAATCGTCTGTTCCAAAATATGAATACTCAAGAGCAATAACTACATCAAAGAATTCTTTTGGAAGAAAAGGAAGATTACGAGCATCGGCCTTTATAGGAAATACTTTGTTATCACAATTCATTTCAATGATCCGTTTGTTATTTTCTGTAGGAGAAACTTCCAAATCAATAGCCCATACTTGAACATCAAACTCCTTAGCCAAGAAAATCGAACTTATGGCTTTACCACAAGCCAAGTCCAGAATTCGCATGCCTTTCTCAAGATTAAGGACTTCGCAAAGGCTTTCAACATAATAAAGCACATTTCCGCCAATTGAATTTTGTATTACCCAATCTTTATCGTATTTTGCTGTTAAGGGGAAAAATTTAGCGCTCATAAATTTTATACTCTTTGATGATTAGCCTTTCGTATAACTTGGTTATATCCGAAATAGTTCGTTTATACTCCGATTTTGGGGGTATAAACGAACACTTCACGCCCATATCACCCCTGAATCGCCCGATATTATAAGCATGCCTATAGGGAAAAGCCATACTGGACTCGTTGAGGTTATTCTTTTGCATCGAAATTCCAATAAAAATAATACTTATATTCATAATGCATCCATATATAATTCTTTTCTGCAACCCCGTTCATAGTAAATCTCCTTGCTCGGTGTGAAATTACACGATTATAACTAATTCAGCCACGAGGTCAAGAAGTCACATAAATGGTTCTTCTTCATTTTCAACCACCTGGTCGGGGACTTTCAACAACTGTAAATCAAATCCAACAAGTGAAGATTTTATTTCATTTACAGGTGGAATCTGGACAAGCCTCAAATCGATTCCGCCATTCCCAGTTTCTTGAAAATGAATTCTTTGACCTTTGCGGCAATTGCAAAACACTCTTTTGCCTCTTCAATAGAGGGAATATGAAAAAATTCCGGATATCTTGATTCGGTTGCATATACAGTAACTCGTGAACATCTGTTTTCTCAAGGTCTTTGAATTCGGCATCAATTTCAATGCACAATCTGAGGATTTCCGCAATATTATGAGTTTTGCGATATGGTTTGCCATGATAAACGAGAAATGCTTTTAGACATTTTTCTACGCATTGCTGCGCATGGAAACAAACGCATCAGTTACAGGTTCTTTTCCTTCCATTTCATGTTTTACTACCTTCAAATCACTCTCGGCTTTTGTAATCCATTTTTTGACATCATCCATTTTCATACTACCAACCCCTCTTTGTCTGCATAATAAGATATGTTTCCTACAACTTTCTTCGAGCGATTAAATTGATTGAGACCTCTTAATATCAGGTCATTTGGCAGACAAAACTCCGCAAGCCTTAATTGAATTCTTCCGGTAATTTTCTTTAATTCACTGAATGTTATATCCTTATCTAAAATAACGAGGAAATCCCAATCACTCTCTTCAGAAAAATTACCTTTTGCTCTGCTACCAAAGAGCATAATCTTGATTACTTTAAATCCGGCTTTTTCCGCTTCTTCAGTTATGATTCTTTTGGCAATTCCTATTTTCTCTTCCATTTGCTATCCCTCAATTAAATCCTTTGAATTATGAATATCAAGCAGCCGTTCATGTATATCCTGTTTTGTCGCATAGTTCTCGCCCTTCTTGCCAAGATAGCTTACAAACAACGTTACAAACACAAATAATGTCAGATAGATGTCAAGAAACAAAAGATATTTCCCGGTTTGATCGGCGATAACACTTTCTATGATATTTTTAATATGCTCCGTCTTCATCTTTCATTCTCTTGAAAGGAATTCAGGGCGTTGACCCCAAAAGTTTCTCTCATTCTTCCGCACCATAATACAACTGTGGAATGATTGTCATTGCCTCGATCTGCGCGCAATAACAATTTGATATCCCATAATCCCTATTGATCAATTTTATCCACTATTAAATCCCTGTCAATACTCTCAGGCATAGACTTAGACACATCTTCGGTCCTATGTCAGGGTGGTTAGGCGAAACCCTGACAATTGACACGCAATTGGTGATGAATACAATATTTTGTGCTGCTTTTTTTAGCAATCCTTGCCATCGATCCGCCTTCTGATATCGTCGCCCGGGACAAACCTAACGACGCCGGTTCGACGATCCAGATCAAGTGGCGGTTATCCGATCAGGACACGCTGGTCAAGCAGTACGTTATCATGCGTCAATCGGAAACCGACAGTGTGTTCCAAAAAATCGGTTTCACTAAATCCGGGGTCAACAGCTTTGAGGACGATGAGGTCGAGGACGGAATTGGATACCGGTACAAAATCGCGGCGGTCAGCACTATCGATACGACCTGGTCGCCGATAACCGCTCCGGTCACATCATCCCCTCAATTATTCCATTTCGGCCGTTTGAACATACTGATAAGCATATTATTATTCGGCTCGCTGCTGATCGTATTTGTCAAGCAATCTCGTATGGGGAAAAAGATATTCATCCGTAAAATCCCGGGACTGGAAGCGGTCGAAGAAGCGGTCGGCCGGGCAACGGAAATGGGCAGACCGGTACTATATGTGCCGGGCCTGGGCGATATTGTCTGGACCGCAACGATCGCGTCGATGAACATTCTGGGCCAGGTCGCCAAAAAGATCGCCGAATACGATACTCCCCTGATCGCGGTCAACCGCTGGTCAGTCACCTACACGGTAAGCAAAGAAATAGTGAAATCGGCTTTCCTCGCGCAGTCAAAAGGCGACAAATTCAAAGAAGACTACGTGCGCTACCTGACCGAAGACCAATTCGGTTTTGCCGCCGCGGTTAATGGTTTGATGCTGCGCGAAAAACCCGCCACGAATTTTTTCATCGGGCGGTTCTGGGCCGAATCATTGATCATTGCCGAAACCGGCGCGCAGACCGGGGCGATCCAGATCGCCGGGACTGACGCGGTATTGCAGCTTCCCTTTTTTGTTGCCGCCTGCGATTATACGCTCATCGGCGAGGAATTATACGCGGCATCCGCCTATCTGTCCCATGATCCCCTTTTGATCGGCGCGCTGAAAGTCCAGGACTACGGTAAGATCGCTTCGATTGTGATCGCTCTCGCCATATCACTGCTGGCTTTCATCGGTCTTAATCTTTTGCCATTGTTCAGAGTTCAATGAAGAAAAAAATCCCGCTTTATCTTTGTCTCCTGGTCGGGCTGGTAATGATCGTGCAATTCTTCATACCCCATCCGGTTTCTTCTCAGTTCAACAGCATAATCCTCAAGTGGGCGATCATTCTCACCGCATTCGCCATGATACTGGCGATCGGCAATCTTATTCAGCATCATGCCGGCAGGATTGCCCGGCAACAAAGCGGCTGGTTCTACAGCATTGTCACGCTGGCCGGCATGGCCGCAATGGCGATTATCGGGCTTTTCTGGGGCGTGCGTGCGGACTCGCTATTTCAGAAAATCTATCTGAATGTTCTCGCGCCGCTCGGCGCGACTATGTTCGCCCTGCTCGCCTATTACATGGCGTCAGCCGCCTACCGCGCGTTCCGGGCGCGCAGCCTCGAAGCGACACTGCTCCTTTTGGCCGCGTTCATTGTCATGGTCGGATTTATGCCTTTCGGCCGTTTTATCCATAGTCAATTACCGTCATTCGCCGAATGGATAATGCGCGTGCCCAACATGGCGTCGCAGCGCGGAATAATGCTCGGCGTGGCATTCGGATCGATCGCGACCGCGCTCAAAATCATTCTCGGCATCGAAAGATCATGGCTCGGAGATAAAGAATGAGATGGTATGAAAGGATCATGGCTATCGACCGCAGAATAATATATCTGTTCCTGACCCTTTTCATTATCGTACCGTTTTTTATACCCTTCACGATCGGCCAGAATATTATGCCCCAGACCCGACGCTTGTTTGATTTTATCGAATCAATTCCACCGGACGAGAAAGTCGTGATGATTTCTTTCGATTACACGCCGCAAACCGCGCCCGAATGCCATCCCATGGCGCATGCCTTATTAAGACATTGCTTTGGCCGTAAACTAAACGTGATCGGCGTTTCCTTTGATCCTCAGGGACCGGGGCTCGCGGTCGAGGCCTTTGACAATGTCGCCGGAATCATCAATCGAGAAGCCCGGAATCATCAGGACTCGGTAATATACGGCGAGGATTATATTTATCTCGGCTGGAAATCCGGCATGGTCGCGGCATTATTGCAAATGGGTGAAAGCATTAGCAGTGTTTATCCCCGGGATCATTTCCGGAACCCGGTCGACTCGTTCCCGATCATGGCCCGGGTGCGCAGTTATAAAGAAATCGCAATATCAATTATTCTTGCCGCGTCCGCATATCCTGAAGAATGGATATTGTATCCCCAATCGAGATACGGCCTGGCAATCGGCGCCGGTCTGACCGCGGTCATGGCCCCGCAATACTATCCATTTGTTCAAACCGGGCAATTATCCGGAATGATGTCCGGCATGAAAGGCGCGGCCGAATATGAAAAACTTATCGTTGATCACGGTTACACCTCTGAACTGGGATCAGCCGAACGCGGCATGAATTCCCAATCATTGATCCACATTCTTATAATAATTCTCATCGTCATGGGTAATATCGGCTTCTTCTTTTCCCGGAGAACGAAATAATGATCTTTATTATTGATCTACCGTCTTTTTATTATATCACCGTAATCGACACTTACGAAGGAAGTGTATGAGTTTTGATCCCTGGGTATGGATCGGTGCTTTATTGACCTTGATGATATTTTCTTTCCTGTATCGGGACAATCCGGTTTACCGTTTTGCCGAGCACCTTTTTGTCGGCGTGGCTAACGGATATTTTATCGCGCTGTACTGGCATAATTCACTGAGACCGAATTTATTTGAACCGTTAAGCCAGGGCAATATGATATATCTGGTACCACTGCTACTGGGATTAATGTATTTCGCGCGTTTCATACCGCCGATCAGCTGGATGGTGCGCATACCGATCGGGTTCATGATCGGCTGGAGTTCGGGCATATCAATTCCGGCGGCGTTTCAAGCCCTGGTTTTGAAACAGATCGAAGGGACCGTGATTCTGCCTGGAAGCTTCGCGAATCCGATTGAGGGTATATGGTCGCTCGTTATTTTGACCGGCGTGATCGCCACGCTGGTCTATTTTTACTTTTCGACCGAACACAAAGGCGTCTTAAGACCGGCCTCGCGGCTGGGCATTATTTTCATAATGATCGGGTTCGGCGCGTCGTTCGGCTACACGGTCATGGCGCGCGTCAGCTTGTTGATCGGCCGCATTCAATTTCTGCTTGGCCCGTGGCTCGGACTGATACGGTAATTGATCACTGTTTACGGATAACTGATAACAGAAAACCGCTGAAACCTAACTGAATCATAACTAGTTGCACTTTTGTATAACATTCACGAAATCTTATACGATATATCTCCCGATTTTTCGACACTTGATTCCTGTTATTATGGCACAAAATTTGCATTAATCAGAATCAGAGGTGCAAAATGAAAAGATTGATAACAATCTGCATATTAGCATCCATCGCCTTTGCCGGCCGGTTCGGCATCGGCATATCAGCCGGCGGTGAATACCAACAGCAATACGCGTCCCTTACCCCGGAAAATATCAACGACTATTTTTACAGCGCTCGCGGGCATTTGCAGGCCGAGGCTTTACCGAATGTCTATATCGAGCCGTCAATTACCTATTTGAACAATCCGGCGATCAACCGCTCGGCACTGGGGGCCGGACTCGGTCTAAATATTCAACCCCGGCTCGGACGTTTTCCGATCGCGCCCAATTTCGGCGCCGAAGGCGCGCTTCTATTCTATAATGATGATCCAGTATATCAGGCGATACGCGGCGGCTACCTGGAGCAATACCTCGCAGAATCCGATCCGAAATTCATCGCGACCGCTTATGCCGGATTGAGTTTATTTCTCGGCAAAGGAGCCTCTCTTGACTGCCAGTACCGGTATCATAATCTCGCGCCGCAGCTGGGCGTGCAGACGATCTGGGGCGGACTTTCGTTCTACGTGAACTGGTGATTAAAAATAAAAATTCTAAATGCCTGAATACCTAAATGCCTAAAAAGAATGTAGAT